>NZ_AFPM01000319.1 GCF_000220565.1 Oceanicola sp. S124
GGAGTCACGCGGGGCGGCGCCCCGGCGGCGGAAGTGGCGCAGCGGCGGCGGCAACTCGGCATTGGAGACCAGCAGCACCTCGCGCGGCGGGGCGGGCAGTGGTTCGGTCGTCGGCGCGATGCGCTGAAAGGCGCGGAACAGCAGCGGCGCGGCGAGGTCGGCGCCGAAGGCCCCCGGCACCGGCGTGCCGTCCGGGCGCCCGATCCAGACCCCGACCACATGGGCGCCGTCAAAGCCGATGGCCCAGGCATCGCGGTGCCCGTAGGAGGTGCCGGTCTTCCAGGCGATCTCGCCGCGCGGACCGCCCTCGGGTGGGGTCAGACCGGCCAGGATATGCCCGACCTGCCAGGCCCCCGCCGCCGAGGTCAGGCGACCGGACGCTTCGGCATGGTCGCCCATACGCCAGTGCAGGGGCATCGCCTGCCCGCCCCGCGCCAGCCCGCCGTAGAGCCTCACCAGATCCTCCAGCGTCACCCCCAGCCCGCCAAGCGAGATGGCCAGCCCCGGCACCCCGCCGGGCAGCTCGGCCTCCACGCCGCCCCGCCGCAGCGCGGCCATGACATTGGCCGGGCCAAGCGCCTCGGTCAGCGAGACCACGGGCAGGTTCAGCGACAGCTGCAGCGCCTCGCGCACCGGCACCGGGCCGCGGAACTCGCCGTCGAAATTGACCGGCCGATAGCCCGAGAAATCGGTGGCGCGGTCGTCGATCATGGTCTCGGGATGGGCCAGCCCCCGGTCGAAGGCCAGCGCGTAGATCAGCGGTTTCAGCGTCGAGCCGGGCGAGCGCAGGGCCCGCGTCATGTCGACAAACCCCTGCCCCTGAGCGGAAAATCCGCGCGAACCGACAGAGGCCAGCATCGCCCCGCTGTGGTGGTCGGCGACAAGGATCGCCATCGACAGCTCCGACTGGCGGCCCTGCAGCGCTTCGGCGGCCAGGGTTTCCAGCTGCGCCTGCAACGCGGCATCCAGCGTCAGGTCATGGCGCAGGGTGTCGGGATCTTCCGCGCGGGCTCGATCCGTCAGGTGCGGCGCCAGCGCCGGGAAGGGTTTGCGCGCCCTTGGCACGGTGTCCAGACGTGCGGCGGCCGCGGTCTCGGCATCGATGACACCGGCCAGCACCATACGCTCCAGCACGCGGTCTCGGGCGGCCTGGGTGGCCAGCGGATCGCGGTCGGGACGGCGCGCCTCGGGGGATTGCGGCAGGGCGACCAGCAGCGCGGCCTCGGCGGGGGTCAGCCGCGTGGGCTCCTTGCCGAAATAGGCCAGGGTGGCGGCGCGGATCCCCTCGAGGTTGCCGCCCATGGGCGCCAGAGTCAGGTAGAGCGACAGGATCTGCGCCTTGCTCATCCGCCGTTCCAGCGCCAGCGCCAGGCGGGCCTGGCGCAGCTTGCCGGACCACGCCCCGGTGCCGCTGTGCTCCAGCAGGCGCGCGACCTGCATGGTCAGGGTCGAGCCGCCCGAGACCACCTCACCGTGCCGTAGCGCCTGCCAACCGGCGCGCAGGATGGCGCGGGGATCCACCCCCGCATGGTCCCCGAACCGCCGGTCCTCGTAGGCTTTCAGCATGGCCAGGTAAAGCGGGTCCACCCCGGCGCTGTCGAGGTCGAGCCGCCAGCGACCATCCTCGACCGTATAGGCCCGCAGCAGGGCCCCGTCCGCGGCCCGCATCTCGACAGAGCGGGCGGGGGACAGGGCGGGCAGTTCCGTCGCATCGACCCAGCGGTCCAGCCCGTCGCGGGCCATAGCGCCGCCCCAGAGGGCCAGCGCGAGCGCCAGCAGGCCTGAGGCGGCGCGGGACCTCATTCGACGACCGTGATCCGCGTCTCGCCGGTGTTGGCGCGGTACTGCGGCCGGTACATGTCTTCGACCGAGGCGGCGGGCAGCAGGTAGTCTCCGGGTGTCACCGCGCGCACCACATAGGCCAGCGTGAAGCTGTCGTCCGAGCGCCAGTCGACGGCCGCAAGAAAGCGGTCACTGCGGAACTCGGCCATCTCCGGGTAGGTGGTGTCGGCCCACTCCAGCTCTCCCATGTCGCCCGAACGTAGCAGGCTCGGGTTGTCGATCTGGAAGCCTGCCGGCAGCGGATCCGAAACCATCAGCCGAGCACCGGTCTTTTCGAAGGGTGTGACGCGCAGCATCGCCACCAGACGGGTGCCGACGGAAACCCCGTCGGGAGAGACCCGCTGACCCTCGGTGGTGTAGTAAGTCCGTTCGATGGCGTATCCATAGCCGCCCTGCTGCAACGGCCCCTCGGGCACGCCGATGGTGGTCAGGGTCAGGTCGGCCTGTGCCGCCCCCTCGTTGCGGATCGCCGCGGGCGTCAGGGCATTGCCGCGCAGGGTGCGGATCATCGGGCCGTCGACCAGCGCGCCATCGACCGAGAGGCCTGCCGTCGCCGGATCGCCGATCAGCGCATCGGCGGCCATCAGCGTCCAGGCGCTTTCCTGCGTCGAGAGCGGCCCCTCGACAGCCGAGAGCCGCGCCAGAAGCGCTTGCCGGTCGATGGCTTGCGAGCCCGCTTCAACGGCCAGCGTCAGCATCCCCGCCGCATCGCGCAGCGAGGTGCCGAAGTCGGCGCGGATCACCCGCTCGGCATCGGACAGCGCGGGCGCCAGTAGCGCCTGGGCGCGGGCGAACATGGCATCCGCGCGCGGCTGATCGCCGTACATCGCCAAGGCCGCGCCCAGCTGCGCCGCCGCCATCGGGGTGCCGAAGTCGCCCCCCTTCACATCCGCATAGTAGCGCAGATCGCCCATCGAGGCCTCGCCCTCGCGCGCCAGGACCATCAGCTGATAGGCCAGCGCCTCGCCGCCGCCGTTGATCTCGGCGGTGAAGTCGGGCGCATAGTTGACGAGGTTGCGCAGGTTCTCGACCGCGCGGGTGAAGGCCTGGTCCGGCACCTCGTAGCCCGCCAGCCGGGCCCGCGACAGGAAGTCGGTCACATAGGCATCCAGCCAGGAGGTGCCGCCGCCGCCCGACCACAGCCGGAAGGCGCCATCGGCGCGCTGACGCGCCAGCACCTGGTCGATGGCCAGCTCCATACGCTCGCGCACCTTCGCCTGGGTGACGAGGCCCATGCTTTCGGCCACCGGCGCCAGCGACAGCAGCGGCATGGCCTTCGAGGTGATCTGCTCGGTACAGCCGTAGGGATAGCGGTCGAGCACCGAGAGCACGCCCGGCACGTCCAGACGCGCCAGCGGCCCGGCCGAGATCACCGCGTGGGCGGTGTCGGTGTCGAAGCCGTCGAAGGCCTCGCCATCCAGGGTGAAGGTCGCGCCGGGCGCCAGGGCGAAGCGTTGCGTGCGCGAAACCTCGGGCGTGTTGCGCCGCACCGGCAGGGTCAGCGCCCGGGTCAGAACGGTGCCGTCCGGCGTGGTCAGCGAGACCTCGACCGGGTAGTCGCCGACCGCCCCGGCCGAGACCGGCACCCGGAAGCGCGCGCTTTCCTGCTGACCCAGGTCGAAGCCGCCGGGCAATGCGCCCAGCTCAAGCCCCGGGGCCGAGACGGCAACCTGCATCCGGCCTGTCGGCCCTTCCGTATGGGTCACTTCCAGCAACAGGCTGGAGCGATCCCCCGGCGCCAGGAAGTTGGGCAGCGAGGCGGTGACGACCACCGGGTCGCGCACCAGCAGATCCTGGCTGGCGGCGCCGACGCCGGTCTTGCTCCAGGCGATGGCGACGAGGCGCAGGGTGCCGTTGAAGGCGGGGATGTCGAAGGTGCCGGCGGCCTTGCCCTCGGCATCGACAGGGATCGGCCCCGAGAACCATGTCACCAGCTCTTCCGTCGGCGGCGGTGAGGCGAAACCGCCACCGCCCGCCGCGTCCCCGCCCGAGCGGATGCGCCCCATCTCGCCCTGCCCGGGGTCGATCAGGCGACCGTAGAGATCGCGGATCTCCATGCCCAGACGGCGCTGGCCGAAGTAGTGGCCCTGCGGGTCGGGCACCTTGAAGTTGGTCAGGTTGAGAATGCCCAGATCGACCGCGGCGAGGGTCACATAGGCCTGCTCGCCCTCGGTGACGCCCGAGACCTGCACCTCGGCGGTGAAGGGGGCGCGGGGATCGGCCCGTTCGGCGCTGGTGAAGCTGGCGCTGAGCGCCTTCGCCCCGGGATCCACCGCCGTATAGTCCAGACCGAGCGCGCGGGCCGGGTTATGCCCCGCCGCGAGGTCCATCGGGCGCAGTACGGTGGCGGTGACATAGGCGCCGGCGCCCCAGTCCTCGGTGACCTCCAGCGGCACGATGTTCTCGCCCTCGCTGACCTCGACGACCTGCATATCGATCAGCCGGTTGGACATGACCGAGACCAGCGCCGTGCCCGCGTAGCGCGGCACCAGGCGCAGCTCTGCGGTATCGCCGGGGCGGTAGCTTTCGGCGTCCAGGGACAGTTCCAGCGTGTCGGGCGTGGCCGAGGTGTCGGCGGGAACATACCAGCCCGCATAGAACTCCATCGAGGCGGCGGTGCGGTCATCCGTGGTGCTCTCGACAACCAGCTCGTAGCGGCCCCAGTCGACCGGGGCCGAGACCGTGACCGGATCGGCGCCAAGCTGCGCGATGCCCGAGGCGACCTCGGTGCGGGTGGTGAAGCTCTCCCACTCCCAGTTGCCCCACTGGTTGTACCATTGGTAACGGGTGGTGACGCGGTTTAGGCGCCAGGCGACTTCGGTCTCGGCCGGTTGCAGCGCCGGGTCCAGGGCGATCAGACGGAAGGCGGCCTCGGTGCCCTCGGGGACCACGTCGTCGAACTCGGGGCGGATGCCGAGGAAGGGTTCGGCTGGCAGGACGGTTTCGCTCAGCCGCCGCTCGATCGGGCGGCCCGAACCTTCCAGCACCTGGGTCGTCAGGGTCATCTGCATCGGCATCGGCACGTCCTGCCGGTAGTCCTCGAAGAGCACCGGCAGCTCGACCCGCCCCTGCGGGTTCGTGGTCACCTGGTCGAAATAGAAGCGCTGGCGTTCGGTCTCGGCGTCATGACGACCGAAGCGATAGCCCGGGAAGGCCTCCAGCCGCGAGGCGGATTCCAGCAGGTAGCTGCCCGAGACGGCCAGGTCGGCCGCCGGCGCCCCGAAGAGGTAACGCGCCTCGACCGACAGCCCGCGCGCGTCCAGCAGCGTCATCGTGCCATCGCCCGACAGCGACAGCTCGGCGTCGATGCGTTCGGGAAGGAAGTCCTCGACCAGCACCGTGTCCGAGGCCAGCGCGGGCGCATCCAGATCCGACTTCAGCGCGATCCGCCACGAGCCGCGCGGCACCGTGGTGCCCACCGGGAAGGCGAAGACATAGCCGCCAGCATCGCCAGACGTCACTGTCTTGCGGGCATATTCCACGCCGTCGGGGCGGGTCAGGATGGCGGTGACGGGCAGGTCCGGGATCGCCTCGGCGGTGCCGTTGCGGGCCAGGGCGGTGATGTGGATCACCTCTCCGGCGCGATAGGCGCCCCGGTCGGTGGCCAGGAACATGTCGATGGCGCCGGCGGGCTCACGCCCCGCGACGCCCCGGTCCGACAGGTCGAAGGCCGGGTCGCTGAGCGCCAGGAAGGACATGTCCTCGGCCCCGTTGCGCGCCACCAGCAGGGCGGGTGCGCCGCCGCCGGTGCCCCGGGTCAGGCCGGGGGCGAAACGGGCATAGCCCTGCGCATCGGTCTGCGTCGTGCCCAGCACCGCGTTGGCCGCCGACAGCAGCGTCAGCTCGACCCCCGCGCGCGCCCCGGCATCGCCGAGGCCACGCACCACGGCGTGCAGACCATCCGTGCCCGAATAGGTCGACAGGCCAAGATCGGTCAGCACGAACCACTGGGTCGCGGCGGGGTAGTCGTATTCGTCTTTTCCCGGCACCCGGGCGCGCAGGGCATAGACGCCCGGCACCTGCCCTTCCAGCGCGCTGTCCATGGGCAGGCGGGTGGTGACCTCCTGGTTGCGGTCCTTGCGCACCTCGCCCTCGCCCTGCCAGATCTGCGTGGCAAGCTGGGTCGAGAACTCCTCCAGCTCCCACTCGGACACCTGACGGTTGAACATCTGGTCCTGGATGGCGCGGATCAGGTTGCGGTCGGTGACCTTGTAGAGCGTGATATCCACCCGGTCGATGTTCACCGTCTCGATCGGCAGCGCTGCCCCGGCCCCCGAGGCCAGCACGTAGCCACGCCCGGGGAAACGGACCTGCGGATCGCGGTCGGGGATCGAGATGCGCAGCTCGACGTCCCTGGCCAGCACCTCGCCGGACCGGGCGGGCAGGCCCTTGCGGAAGGTCACGGTGTAGCCCTCGCCATGGGCGCCGCCGATGACGCAGAGCCGGTTGCCCTGTGGCTCGACCGCCATGCCGGGATCCGGCAGGCGCAGGTAGTCGGCGTAATCGACCCCCTTGGCCAGCGGCGCCGAGAAATCGACGCAGGTGCGCGGCAGGGCGGCGTTGTGCTCGACCTCGTGCTCTTCGATGCGGAAGCCATAGAGAGAGGCGGCGCGGTCACGCAGCTCGGCGATCTCGCGGCGCGGTGACAGCTCGGTGGCGAGACGCAGTGCCGGGATCATCGCCGGCCCGCGGTCACTGTCCTCGAAGGCCTGGGCCATGACGAAGAGCGCCTCGGCGCGGTCGGCATCGGTTTCGGCCCGCAGGTAGGCGTTGATCGCGGCCGGCAGCGCACGGCGGTGATAGGTGGCGACGCGGTTGCCGTCCTCGCCCTGCACCTGGCGCAGGATATCGGAATAAAGCGCCCAGTCATCGCTGCGATCCGAGGCGGCGGCGGCCGCCCCGGCATAGGGCGCGGCAAGCAGGAATTCGCCGGTCCGCATGCGATCCAGCGCGCTGCTGCGCAGCGACGCGGCCTCGGCATCGCCCGCCGTATGGAAGAACGAGATTCGCTGCGCCACGTCGCGCGCCGTGGCGATCAGCGACGCGTCGACGAAATCGGCGATCTCGAAGCCCCGGTCAGCGGCCAGGTCCCGTGCCGATTGCGGCACCGGGATGACCCGCGCCGAGAAGGCACCGTCATAGCCGACACTGTCGCGGATCGAGGACTTGGGGAAGCAGGAGTTGTTGCGCTGGTTGAAGGTCAGCCCGACGCAGTTGTCATCGGCCAGGCAGGCGTTCCGGCAGGCCTCGACGGTGGTATCCAGCAGCTGTTGCAGGTCCGTGCCGGAGAAATCCGTATCCGAGAAGACCTGCAGCCGCTTCGTCGGCATGTAGGTGTCTTCCTGCGCCAGCAGCGGCGGGGCAGAGACCCCCAGCACCAGGGAGGCAAGGCCGGCGGCAACAGCCCCCCGAAGGGGGCTCAACTGGAAACGGATCATCGGAAATCTCCTGCACTATGGGGCGAGGGTGCCTCCGGCCCCGGCAAAGGGCAAGCATTCCCTCCGAACGCCTGCGGATCTAAACGGATTCTTCATCTATCCCCGCCCAGTCTCGCCGGGGGCCGAAGGACGCGGCCCGCAACGGAGAACCGGCGATGAGCCTGGCTGGCAAACTGGCGGAAGAGCGCCGCGCGCGCCTTGCCGCCGAACGATTGCTCGAGCTGAAACAGGCCGAACTGCATGCTGCCAATCGCAAGCTTGGGCGGCACGCGAAACTGTTGTCGGACCAGATCCACGAAAAGCGCGCCGAGGTCGAAACGGTGCTGAGCGCACATGAGAAGGTGAAATCCGATCTCGACGTGGCGCAGCAGCGCATCGCGGTGGCCGAACGGCGGCTCTGGCTGTCGATCGAGACGATCCCCGACGGCTTCGCCTTCTGGGATGCCGACGGCCGGATGATCGCCGCCAACCGCGCCTGGATCAGGGTCTTCGACGGGCTGGAGGAAATCACGCCGGGCGTCACCTACATGCGCACCCTGCAACTGGCCACCGACGAGGGGGTGATCGACATCGGCGACACCCCTCCGGCCCAGTGGCGGCGCGAGATGCTGACCCGCTGGCAGGCCGGCAACCCGGAGCCCCGGGTGATCCGGCTGTGGAACGGGCAATACGTGCGCCTGATGGATCAGCGCGGCCACGAGGGCGACATCGTCAGCCTGGCGCTCAACATCACCTCGGCGGTGCGCTACGAACGCCGGCTGCGTGAGGCGCGCCAGAAGGCCGAGGCTGCGAACCGCGCCAAGTCGACCTTCCTCGCCAACATGAGCCACGAGATCCGCACCCCGATGAACGGCGTCGTCGGCATGGCCGACCTGCTGAACGACACCGTGCTGACCGAGGAACAGCGCCTCTACGCGGAAACCATCCGCTCGTCCGGCGAGGCGCTGCTGGTGATCATCAACGACGTGCTCGACTATTCCAAGATCGAGGCCGAGCGGCTGCAACTGCACCCGGTGCCCTTCGATCTCGAGCGCTGCATCCACGAGGTCGTGCTGCTGCTGCGCCCCACGGCGAAGGAAAAGGGGCTGGCGCTGCTGATCGACTACGACCTGTTCACGCCGACGGGGTTCATCGGCGACCCCGGCCGCATCCGCCAAGTGCTGACCAACCTCGTCGGCAACGCGGTGAAGTTCACCGCCCATGGCCATGTGCTGATCCGTGTCGTGGGCCTGCCGCGCAGCGACAGCGACTCGGTCAGCGTGACGGTCACGGTCGAGGATACCGGCATCGGCATCGCCCCGGACAAGGCACAGATCATCTTCGGCGAGTTCAACCAGGCCGACACCGACAGCTCGCGCCAGTTCGAGGGCACCGGACTGGGGCTGGCGATCTCGGAGCGGCTGATCAAGCTGATGGGCGGCA
>NZ_AFPM01000318.1 GCF_000220565.1 Oceanicola sp. S124
GCGGCGGCGGGCCTGTCCGAGGTGCTGTCGGCGCGCACCGACATGGTGATCCGCGCCCGCATCGGCTGGGACGAGATCCGCCTTGCTGCCGGCTTCCTCTCGGCCTGTTCGGTGCTGTCGCTGCTGCCCGCGCTCTCGGTCCTGCGGGGGCGGATCTCGGAGGGGCTGCGCAGCTGATCAGGGGGCGCCCGCCGGATGGCGCGCCGCAAGGGCGGCCCGGGTCACGCGCACTTTCAGGAAGGGCGCGGCGGGGCAGGGATCATCGCCCATGATGGCGCGGACCCGCTGCCGGTCGGCCGGCGAGAGCTGGTCCAGCGCCATGTCGCCAGGCCAGAAGCTTTCGCAGGCCAGCCCCTCGGCCAGGATCAGCGCGTGGCGGTCCAGCACCAGGTGGATATAGAGGATCGGGCCATGGTCGCGCAGCGGGCCGATCCGGGGCAGGGCGGTCAGCGCCTTCGCCGGGACCAGCCCGCCCAGCTCATCCAGAAGGACCCGGTGCTGCGGCGACAGCACCAGCCGGCGACCGGGCCGTCCAGG
>NZ_AFPM01000317.1 GCF_000220565.1 Oceanicola sp. S124
GCGCCACCGAGCGAGTTGACCTCTTCGGGGCAGACCACGGCGGTCCTGAGGGCGGGCAGCGGTGCGGCGCGTTCCAGCAGCGCCTCGAAATGGCGGTGCCGTTGCAGGATCAGCCCGGGCACATCGGCGGCATTGCGGTGGATCTTGACCTTCGGGGCCTCGACTTCGGCCTCGCCCGAAAGCAGAAGGGTGTCGTCACTGGCGCGGCGCAACTCGGTGGCCAGGGTGACCCCCCGGGTCTCGGCCACCTTGGCGGTGACGGTGACACGGGCCAGCAACTCTTCTCCGGCATGGGCGCGGGCATGGAAGCGCAGGCTCTGGGCGCGGTAGAGCGTGCCGGCGCCGGGCAGGATATTGCCCAGCACCGCCGAGATGATGGCGCCCAGATAGAGCCCCGGAGCCACGGCCTCGTTCCGCCCGTCGCCATCGCCGTCCCGATCATAGAGATGCAGCGGGTTGTGGTTGCCCGAGACATTGGCGAAGACGATCAGGTCATCCTGGGTGCACAGCCGCTTCAGTTCGGCGGTGGCGCCGATGGTCAACTCGTCGAAGGTCTTGTTCTCGATCAGCATGGTCCTGTCCTTTTGGCCGCAGGCTGGCAGAATTCGGTGCAGAAACCGTGACATGGATCAAGTCCCGGGGATCTAGTCCCGGGGAAAAGGCGGATCGGGGCCGGGCATGAGGCCGGGCATGGGGCCGGCGAAGGCAAGCCGGCGCCTCTGCCCGTGGTTCGGCCGGGGCTGTGCCCACTTGGCGGACGCCGGCGGATCCCCTAGCCTGCAGCAGAGGCCGCCCGCCCCGGTGCGGCAGCTGCGCGAGGCACTTCAATGAGCGACAAGGTGAAAGGTCCGGCATCCTACTTCCCCTCGATCGAGGCCCGCTATGGCCAGCCGATCGAGCACTGGAAGCAGATCATCCGCCGGCACCGCGACAGCACGCACATGCAGATCGTCGCCCTGCTCAAGGCAGAGCACGGGCTGGGCCACGGCCATGCCAATGCGCTGGTCGCCCACGAACTGGCCGCCTGGAAGGCCGGCATCTGATCCCGCAGGTGCATTGCATGCACCCTACGCGGACCCGCCGCGCCACGAGCTTCCGCAAGGCCTCCCCCTGACCTCCACCGGGTGCCACGACCAGGGCCAGGGGTGATACCCTGCCATGCAGCAGACCCCCTTGCCCATCACCAGGCTGAAAATACTCCGGGGGGAGCGCGGCACGCGCGGGGGGCAGCGCCCCCCCGCCACCTTTCCATTTGCCGCCATCTGGCGGCGGAAGGGGCAGAGCCCCGTTCCCTTTCCCATTGTCGCCACTTGGCGACGGGCGGGCAGGGCGCCCGCAACCTGTCCAATTACCACCCTCCGGTGGCGCGAGGGGCAGCGCCCGTCACCTGTGCCGTTTGCACCGTCCCGGCAAGCAGGGCCCCTGAAAGCAAGGCTCCTGCCTGGAAAGGCCGATGTCCCCCTTGCTGCCGGGCCGCACGGCGGCGGGCTGCACGGACCGGTCGGACGGGCCGCCCCCTCAACTCAACCGCATCAGGCGCAGCGCCTCGTAGATCGCCGCATGGATATTGCGCGAGGCCACCGCGTCGCCGATCCGCACCAGGTCGAAACCGGCCCCGGGCCTGTGCTGCGGGAAGGGATAGCCGCGCCCCGCGACCTGCACCGCCTGCGCAACCTCGCCGCCATTGCGCGACAGTGGCTTCAGCTCGAAATAGAGATCGTCCAGGGGCAGCGTACCGGCGTTGATCACCACGGCATCGTAGCTGCCCTCCCGCGTTGCCGCCGAGTAGTCGGTGCCGATCACCGCCTTCAGCCCGTTGCCGGCGCGCTCGAGCGCCAGCAGGCGGCGGGCGACGGTGAAAGTCACGTCGCGCTCCTGCAGGGCACGCATGTAGGGCACGAAGTTCATCCCCAGCACCTCGGGCGAGAGGCCGCGCTCGGGGTTCATCAGCTCGACCGTGCAGCCCGCCGCCGCCAGCACCTCGGCGGCCTGGACCCCGGCATGATCACCCGCCTCGTCATAGACCAGCACCCGCCCCGAGGGCTTCGCCTCGCCCGAGATCACTTCCCACGGCGAGAGGGCCAGCGCCCCGCCGGGCAGCACCTCGACCTGGGGCAGGCCGCCGGTGGCCAGGACGACCAGGTCGGGGGAGAGCGCCAGCACCTCTTCGGCCTCGGCGAAGGTGTTGAACCGGAAGGCGACGCCCAGCTCTTCGCACTGCTGCATGCGCCAGTCGATCACCCCGATCATCTCGGACCTTCGCTGCGACTGGGCCAGCAGGCGGACCTGGCCGCCGGGCTGATCGGCGGCCTCGAGAACCGTCACCCGGTGGCCGCGCTCGGCGCTAACGCGGGCGGCCTCCAACCCTCCGGGACCGGCGCCGACCACCACGACATCGCGCGGGGTCCCGGCCTTCTCTATCACATGCGGCTGCTCCAACTCGCGGCCCGTCGAGGCATTGTGGATGCAGAGCGCACCGCCCGACTGGTAGATCCGGTCGAGGCAATAGGTGGCGCCGACGCAGGGGCGGATGCGGTCCTCTTGCCCGGCCATGATCTTGGCCACGATATGGGGATCGGCGATATGGGCACGGGTCATGCCGACCATGTCCAGCTTGCCCTCGGCCACCGCGTGGCGGGCGGTGGCGACATCCGGGATGCGGGCGGCGTGGAAGGTGGGCAGCCCCACCTCGGCGCGGATCCTGCCGGCGAAATCGAGGTGCGGCGCCGAGGCCATCCCCTGCACCGGGATCACGTCGGTCAACCGCGGCTCGGTGTCGATGCGGCCCCGGATCACGTTGAGGAAATCGACCTGGCCCGTGGCCTTCAGCCGCCGGCCGATCTCGATGCCATCCGCCTCCGAGACCGACCCCGGCACCAGGTCGTCCGCCATGTAGCGGAACCCGACGATGAAATCGGGGCCGACGCGATCCCGCACCGCCTGCAGCACGTCGAGCGAGAACTTCATCCGGCTCTCCAGCGTCGCCGCGCCGTAGGGGCCCTCAAGCGCGTTCAGCTGCGGCGACCAGAAGGCGTCCACCAGGTGGCCATAGGCCTCAAGCTCGATCCCGTCGAGACCGGCGGCCTGCATCCGTTCGGCGGCATCGGCGAAATCGGTGATCACCCGGGTGATGTCCCAGTCCTCCATCACCTTGGGGAAGGCGCGGTGCGCCGGTTCCCGGGCCGGGCCGGGGGCGATGGCGGGCAACCAGTCGCCCACGTCCCAGCGGGTGCGCCAGCCCAGGTGCGTCAGCTGGATCATCACCGCGCAGCCATGGGCGTGACAGGCCTCGGCCAGCTCGGCCATCCAGGGGGTGACCTCGTCCTTCCAGGCCAGGATGTTGCCGAAGGCGGCGGGGCTGTCGCGCGACACCACGGCGGACCCCGCCGTCATCACCATGCCGACACCGCCCTTGGCGCGTTCCTCGTGATAGGCGCGGTAGCGCGCCTTGGGCAGGCCGTCCTCGGTATAGGCAGGCTCATGCGCGGTGGTCATGATCCGGTTCTTCAGCGTCAGGTGCTTCAGCCGATAGGGTTGCAGAAGGGGGTCGCGGGAAGGGCGCTCGGTCATGTCCTGGCTCCGGGGTGGGCGTCACGTCTGGGGTTTGGGTCGAGCGAAGCACGCCGCCCCGAGACCTGCCAAGCCCCCCAGCAAGGGCAATGTCGCGAAGACCGGACGGCATGTCGGAAACGCGCTGCCGCAGCGGAAGAAAGCCGTGCTCCGCCGCTTGTGGCGGGTGGCAAGGCGGTGCCTGGATTGGCCGGCTTATACCCTAATGAAATGCTCGGGATTGACTTGGCCGACTGATTTGGTCAGAAAAGCGCCGACAGGAGTCGCCATGAAACACTGCCCTTTCCAGCAAAGCTCTCGTCCCGTGTCCCTGGCGGCATCGGGCGGCATGGGCTGTCGGGGGGCGGCATGAGCGTCGAACGCGGAGCGGAACCCGTCGCGCGGATCACGGCCCTGCCGTTCCAGGAAGCGCTGCTGATCGGCGCCCTGCGGGCCCGCGCCGCCGGACCAGAGGCGCAGCGGCAGTTCTCGACCGAGCTTGCCGACCTGATGGGGGCCAGCCGCGCTGCCGAGGCCGAGGCGGCGCTGGACGGCTTCCTGGAAGTGACCCTGCGCCATGCGCGCCGCCCGCTGATGCGCCACGGGCTGACCTGTGCCTGCGTTGGCGCGGACGAGGCGGTGCTGGCCCACCTGATGACGATTTCCACCAGCGGGGAGAGGGAGGACGCCATGCTGATGGCCTGCCTGCTGGTGCGGCCGGACATGGCGCCGGCCGTGGTGTCGCAGGCCCGGACCCTCGGGTTCGTGCTGCTGCGCGGCGCCCCCGTGGGGACGCATGCCGCGCCCGGCGGGACCTCCGCAACACTGCATTGAACCAACAGATCGAGTTAGGGACACCCGATGACCAAATTGCTGAACGCCGCGCTGGCCTCGACCGCGCTGATCGCCGCGCCCGCCCTGGCCGGGGCCGTCGAAAAGGCCGAGGTGCTGGGCACCTACGTGGATATCGCCGCCGCCGCCTATGGCGACAGCCTGACCACCGCCAAGGCGCTGCAGGCTGCGGTCGATGACCTGATCGCCAACCCCTCTGCCGAGGCGCTGGAGGCCGCCAAGGCCGCCTGGCTGGAAGCCCGCGTGCCTTACCAGCAGACCGAGGTCTATCGCTTCGGCAATGCCGTGGTCGACGACTGGGAAGGCAAGGTCAACGCCTGGCCGCTGGATGAAGGCCTGATCGACTACGTGGATGCCTCCTACGGCGGGGCCACCGATGAAAACGCCTATGCGGTGCTGAACGTCGTCGCCAATCCGACCTTCACCCTCTCGGGCGAGGAGATCGACGCCTCGGAGATCACCCCCGACCTGCTGGAGAACACCCTGCAGGAGGCCGACGAGGTCGAATCCAACGTCGCCACCGGCTACCACGCGATCGAATTCCTGCTCTGGGGCCAGGATCTGAACGGCACCGAGAAGGGTGCGGGCAACCGTCCCTGGACCGACTACGCCACGGGCGATGACTGCACCAATGGCAACTGCGACCGTCGCGGCGCCTACCTGAAGGCAGCCACCGACCTGCTGGTCTCGGACCTGGAATGGATGGCAGGCCAATGGGCCGAGGGCGGCGCGGCGCGGGCCGATCTGCTGGCCGACGAGGACGCGGGCATCGTTGCCATGCTGACCGGCATGGGCAGCCTCTCCTACGGCGAACAGGCCGGCGAGCGGATGAAGCTGGGCGTGCTGCTGAACGACCCCGAGGAAGAGCACGACTGCTTCTCGGACAACACCCACAACAGCCACTACTACGACGGGCTGGGCGTGCATAACGTCTACTTCGGCTCCTACACCGGCGTCGATGGCACCGTGACCTCGGGCCCCTCGCTGTCCGATCTGGTCGCCGAGGCCGATCCTGAGGTCGATGCCACTCTGAAGGCCGATCTCTCGGACACGATGTTCAAGCTGGCCACGCTGAAGAGCGCCGCCGAGGCGGGCTTCTCCTACGACATGATGCTGGAGCGCGGCAACGAGAAGGGCGAGGCCCTGATCATGAACGCCGTCGATGCGCTGGTGCAGCAGACCAAGGGCATCGAGCGCGCCGTCGCCGCCCTGGAACTGGACCAGATCGGCTTCGAGGGCTCGGACAGCCTCGACAACCCGGACGCCGTCTTCGAGTGATCCGGCGGATCTGATCCCTTGCCAACAGGTCGGGTGGCGCGCGCGCCGCCCGGCACACCCCGAACCGAAAGGCCCCTGCCATGATGGTCTGCCACTGCCAGTCAATCTCCGATCGCGACATCCGCGCCGCGGTGGACTGGATGCGCGCCTCGGACCCCGAGACGATCATCACCCCCGGCAAGATCTACCGTGCCCTCGGCAAGAAGGCGGAATGCGGCGGTTGTTTGCCGCTTTTCATGGACACGATGCGCGATTGCGATAGTTTCGAAGTACCTGAAATTCTGCGCGGCCTGCGCCGCGCGCCCGGAAAGGAGACTTCGGATGAAAGGCGACGCAAAGGTCATCGAGTACCTTAACGCAGCGCTCCGCAGCGAGCTGACGGCCATCAACCAGTACTGGCTGCACTATCGGCTGCAGGATGACTGGGGCTATGGCAAGCTGGCCGCCAAGTCGCGCGCCGAGAGCATCGAGGAGATGCACCACGCCGACAAGCTGGTCGACCGGATCATCTTCCTGGAAGGCCACCCGAACATGCAGAAGCTGGACAGCCTGCGGATCGGCGAGAACATCAAGGAAACCCTCGAGGCCGACCTGGCCGCCGAACATGAGGCCCGCGCGCTCTACAAGGAAGCCCGCGAGTACTGCGAAAGCGTCGGCGACTACGTGACCAAGAACCTCTTCGAGGAGCTGATGGCGGACGAGGAAGGCCATATCGACTACCTCGAAACCCAGCTTGATCTCTACGAGAGCCTCGGCGCCGAGAAATATGGCCTGCTCAACGCCAGCTCGGCCGATCAGGCCGACTGAGCGTCGACTGGCGGATCGAAAAGGGGCCTTCGGGCCCCTTTCCTTTTGCCCGGCTGGGCACTGCCGTCGAGAAGGTTCCCCCCGGAGGCAGCCGGGAAGGGGGCTCTGCCCCCGTCTCCGCAGGAGACTCCCCTGCAGTATTTCCAGCCGTCGGATGGAGGGGGGCGCGGCGCCCTGCCCATCCTGAGGCCGAAAATACTGCCGCCGGAGGCGGACAAGCCCTCTGCCGGCGCGACGCCTGAGGCATGGCCGGGACGCTTCGTCGCGGAGACCTGCTGGTTTTCCGATTGAATTGCTCAGGCAAGAGTGGCACTCCGGGGCCGGGTTCAAGGGGAGGTCATGCTGATGACCCTGTGGTCTGGTTTCCGGAGTGTCGTCCTGTCCGCGCTGGCGGGGCTGAGTGTCGCGCCGCAAGGGCAGGCCGAGACTGCGCCGCTGCCCGCGCTGCTGTCCGAGCCGCTGCTGAACGTGCAGCCGCGCTCGGCGGAAGAGGTGGCGCGGGTGGCGGGGGTGATTGCGCCGACCACTGATTTCACCAAGCCCGAACGCTTCGAGCAGAACCCGGGCGGCGGCTCGACGACGCGCGCCCGCACCGATGCCGATGCCTTCAGCCAGAGCTCGGAGACCCTCTCGTTCGAGGAGGAGATGACCTTCAAGCTGGGCAACGGGCTGTTCAAGAAGCTCTGGGTCAGCTCGCCCAGCTCGACCCGGGCCAGCGACGGTCTGGGACCGCTCTACAATGCGCGCTCCTGCCAGCGCTGCCATCTGAAGGACGGGCGCGGCCATCCGCCCGAGGGACCTGACGACGACGCGGTCTCGATGTTCCTGCGCGTCTCGGTGCCCGCCCATGACGCCGTGCCGATGTCGGATATCGAGGCCTTCCTGCTGTCGCTGGGCGATCCCATGGGCGAGGCGGCGCGTACCCGGCCCGATCCGGTCTATGGCGGGCAGATGCAGGATTTCGGCATCGCCGGGCTGCCTGCCGAATATCGTCTGGGCGTGACCTGGACCGAAGAGGTCGTGGAGCTGGCCGGAGGCGAGACCGCCCGCCTGCGCCGTCCCGAATGGCGCGCCGAGGATCTGGGCTATGGTCCGCTGGCGCCCGGGGCCATGCTCAGCCCCCGGGTCGCGCCGCAGATGCTGGGGCTTGGCCTGCTCGAGGCGATCCCGGCGGCGGACATCCTTGCCAAGGCCGATCCCGAGGATCTTGATGGTGACGGCATCTCGGGCCGCGCCCAGCTGGTCTGGAGCTTCGAGCACGACCGACCCGCCCTTGGCCGCTTCGGCTGGAAGGCCGGTGCGCCGACGGTGAAGGAACAATCCGCCGCCGCCTTCTCGGGCGATATCGGCATCTCGACCCCGCTGTTCAGCGATCCCTGGGGCGATTGCACCGAGGCCGAGGAAGGCTGCCGCAGTGCCCCGCATGGTGACGGCGATGCGCGGGGCACCGAGATCGACGCCGAGGGTCTCGACCTCGTGACCTTCTATTCCCGCAACCTTGCCGTGCCCGAACGCCGCGACGTCGGCGCCCCGGAGGTGCTGCGCGGCAAGGAGATGTTCTATACCGCCGGCTGCATCAATTGCCATACGCCCAAGCATGTGACCCATCGGCTGGCCGAGCCTGCGGCCCAGAGCTTCCAGCTGATCTGGCCCTACACCGACCTGCTGCTGCACGACATGGGCGAGGGGCTGGCTGATCACCGTCCCGAGGGCCGCGCCAATGGCTACGAGTGGAAAACGCCTCCTCTCTGGGGCATCGGCTTGACGCCTCAGGTCAATGGCCACAGTTACTACCTGCACGACGGTCGCGCGCGCTCGTTGCTGGAAGCCGTGCTCTGGCATGGGGGCGAGGCCGAGGCGGCCCGCCAGCAGGTCGTCGACATGGCGCCTGCCGACCGCGCCGCCCTGATCGCCTTCCTGGAGAGCCTCTGATGCGCCTGCCTGCTTTCGTCTTTGCCCTGACCCTACCCGCGATGCTGGCCACCCCGGCCCATGCCGACCTGGACCGGGCGATTGCCAATCACGTGCTGCCGGGCACCGCCGCCTTCGCCAGCGCCGCGGGCAGCCTGGCGATGGAGGCGCAGGGCGATTGCCGGGCCGGGCCCGCGTTGCGGGGCGCCTATGACACGGCCTTTGATGCCTGGCTCGGCATCTCGCATCTGCGCTTCGGGCCGCTGGAGGTCGACGGGCGGGTCAATGCCATCGCCTTCTGGCCCGACAAGAAGGGCTTTACGCCCCGGATCCTGTCCGGGCTGATTGCCGATGAGGATCCCATCGTCGATGCGCCGGAAGAGTTCCACGAGCTTTCGGTCGCCGCGCGGGGCTTCTTCGCGCTCGACATGCTGCTGTTCGACGAGCAGTTCGCCGGTTATGACAGCGACAGCTACAGCTGCCGTCTCGTGCAGGCGATCAGTACTGATCTCGCGCGTATGGGCAACGAGATCGACGCCGAATGGCGTGACGAGGCCGCGCCGCTGCTGCTGAGCGCCGGGGAGGCGGGCAACACCACCTACCTGTCGCGGGACGAGGCGGTGCGGGTGCTCTATACCGCGCTGCTGACCGGGCTGGAGTTCGACGCCGACCAGCGCCTCGGCCTTCCGCTCGGCACCTTCGAGCGCCCCCGCCCGGAACGTGCCGAGGCGCGCCGTTCGGGCCGGTCCCTGCGCAATGTCGAGGTCTCGCTGCGGGCGCTGGAACAGCTTGCGCGCACCCTGATGGCGCCGGACGGGATGCCGGTCACCGAGGCGGCCTTCGCGGATGCGCTGAGCCATGTCGCCGGTCTGGACGACCCGGTCTTCGCCGGGGTCGAGGACCCTTCCGGGCGGCTCAAGGTCGAGATCCTGCTGCAGCGCATCCAGCTGGTACGCCGCGCCGTCGAGGGCGAGATCGGCGCGCATTTCGGCCTGACCGCCGGGTTCAACTCTGCCGACGGAGACTGACATGACCACCCGCCGCGCCTTCCTCGCCGCCATGGCGGCTTCGGCCCTCACCCCGCGGCTGAGCTGGGCCGATGCGGGATCCCCGGCCTTCCTGGCCTGCGCGAAAGAGGCCGACGGGCAACATGCGCTCTTTGGCATCGACATCATGGGCCATGACGTCTTCCGGGTGCCGCTGCCGGGGCGGGGCCATGCCGGGGCGGCCCATCCCGTCGCGCCCGAGGCCGTGGGGTTCGCCCGCCGTCCGGGCACCTTCGCGCTGGTCATCGACTGTGCGCGCGGTGAGGTGATGCATCGGCTGGAAAGTCCCGAGGGGCGGCACTTCATGGGCCATGGCACCTTCCTGCAGGGCGGCGACCTGCTGGCGACGCTGGAAAATGACTACATCACTACCCGCGGCAAAATCGGCCTCTGGTCGCGGGCCGAGGGATATCGCCGCGTGGGCGAGATCGAGACCCACGGCGTCGGCCCCCACGAGGCGCTGCAGATGCAGGACGGCACGCTGGTCGTCGCCAATGGCGGCATCCAGACCGACCCGCGCGTCGGCGAAGGACGGGACAAGCTGAACCTGCCGGACATGAAGCCCTCGCTGGCCTATATCACCCCCGGGGGCGACCTGCTGGAACAGGTCTTCTTGCCGCAAGAGCTGCACCTGAACTCGATCCGTCACCTGGCGATGACCTCGGACGAGCTGGTCGGATTCGCGATGCAATGGGAGGGCGACGTGATGGATGCGCCGCCGCTTCTGGGCCTGCACCGGCGCGGCTGGTCGGCGGCGAAGCTGGCCGAGGGGCCCCTGGGTGAGCAACTGGCGATGAACGCCTATGCGGGCTCGGTCGCGCTGTCCGGTGACGGGCAGTTCTTCGGCATCACCAGCCCGCGCGGCGGGCGGCTGCATCTGTTCGACCATGAGGCGCGTTTCGTCGCCAGCCACCACCGCCCGGACATCTGCGGGCTGGCTGCCGGCCCAGAGGGCTTCCTGGCCACCGACGGGCTTGGCGGCGTCTGGCACGCCACTGCGACAGAGTTCCAGCCCTTCACCCGGGCCGAACGCGCCTGGGACAACCATGTGGTGACGCTCTAGGCGAAAGCGCCGCGTTGGTCAGGGGTGCGCCGGGGCGACGGTCTTGACCGGCTTGGCCCCCAGGGGGCTGATCCGCCGCGCCCTGTCGATCCCCGAAAGCCGGTCCGTGCCATAGCGCTCGGTCGAGGCGAGGAAGCCGTTCACCTCGGGGTTCTGGCGGGTCGTCTCGCGGCCCGCCCGGATCGACAGATCGACCTCCTCTTCCTCCAGCCGCAGGCGGGTGGGGATGGCGTTCAGCCGGTCCTCCATCTCGGGGTCCAGATCGTCGAAGCGGACCAGCCCGGTAAAGAACTTCAGGTCGCGGCAATCCCATCCCGCGAGCGAGCCGCGCAGGCGGGCGACCTCGGGCAGGCTCAGCCCGCAGCGGAACTCGACCAGGTCTTCCTGCCACTTGTCCAGTTGCAGCCGCATCGCATCGTAGCCGGTGCGCGAGGCCGAGGTCATCGCCGACATGACGATCGAGCGCGCCAGCTGGCCGCCGCCGGGGCCCTTCAGGCGATGCGTCCAGCCGTTGGGCTGCTCGACGCCGGCATCGGCGACGAGGAACAGCAGGCGTGACAGCTTCACCGCCTCGCGCGCTGTCAGCGGGGCATGGGGCGCCTCGGCGCGGGCGCGCTCGACCGCCAGGCCGGTGGTGCCGAAGTTGTCGGTGATCCCGCCGTCCAGCAGTTTGACGTATTTCATGTCCGGATCGCTGGCATAGCTTTCCAGCGCCGCCGCATGGGCGCGCATCGCGCCGGTCGCCTCGGAATTGTGGCGCGCCGCGGTCAGCCAGTCGGGCTCGTGGTAGGTACAGGCGCCCTGGTGGGTGTCGATGACGATGGGCGAGAAGACCAGCGGATAGGCCGCCGAGGCCGCGACCGCATCCGAGATCGGGAAGCGCGACAGGTCCGAGCAGAGCGCGTCGAAGGTCTCGGGGGTGAAGAGGAAGGTGGTCTGGCTGGCGACATCGGTGGCGTTGATCCAGGTGGTGATGGACGACCGCCGGGCCAGGTCGCCGAAGGTGGCGCCGTGGAACAGGGTCTCGTCCAGGAAGCGCCCGAAGGTCTCGCGCCCGTTGGCTCCACCCGAGATCCCGCGCGCAAGGGTCACCGGGTTCAGCGGGTTGTTCTTCATGTAGCGTTCGCCGTCCTGCACCAGGTAGCCGTCGCGGTAGCCATCGACCCCCGCCGCGCCGTTCAGCCCGTAGTAGGCCGCCGTGACCGAGCCGCCGGATACCCCGGTAACCAGGCGCAGCTCGCTGAGGATGCCATCGGGATCGCCGGGCCGGGCGGTCATGGCGCGCAGCTCTTCGACGACGCCATGGGCGAAGGCCGAGGCCCGCATGCCGCCGCCCGAGAAGGCCAGCCCGACCCAGAGCGTCTCGTCCCCGCCGGGGCGCGCGCGCTCGGTCGGGGTGTCGCCGGCCTCTCGGGGCGCGTTCAGCGGGGCGTTTATCACCGCGCAGCCGGCCAGCGCCGCCGCCGCCAGAAGGCCCAGGGCCGCTCTGCGCCCGATCATGCCATGTGTCCCCCGTGTGATCTCGTGTGACCTCGTGTGGTGCCGTGCGGCTCCGTCTCGTTCCCTCAGGTCAGCTTAGGCCAGGCAATTTCGATTTTGAAACCCTGTGCGGTCTCGGGAAGGGCCAGCCGGGCGCCATGGCGGGTGGCGATTGCCTGCACAAGCGCCAGTCCCAGCCCGTGCCCCGGCACCGCGCGGTCCCTTGGGGCGCGAACGAAGAGGCGGGTGACCTCGGCGCGGATCTCGGGCGGCAGGCCGGGGCCGGTGTCTTCGACCACCATCAGGTGCCGGTCGCCCTCGGGGGACAGGCTGAGGGTGATGCGGTCGCCGGGGCCGCAGAACTTCATCGCATTGTCGAGAAGGTTGGTCAGCACCTGGGCGATCAGGTTGCGTTCGCCCAGCACCATGGCGGGGCCGGGCAGATCGCCGACCAGCACCATGCCCCGGTCCTCGGCCAGCGGCTGGTAGAGCTCGCAGAGCTCGCCGGCCAGCCCGGCCAGGTCGACCGGCAGCAGTCCGGGACGGGCGCCGCCCGCCGCCTCGGCGGACGAGATGTCGAGCAGCGCGTTGAAGGTGCGGGTGGTGGCGTGGATCTCGGCCTCCAGCGCCTGCTTCTGCGCCCCGGGGGCCTCCAGCATGCGGATCTTCTGCAGGATGCGGTTCAGCGGTGTGCGCAGCTCGTGCGCGATCAGGTCCGACAGGCGCTGCGTGGCACGGTTCAGGGCCTCGATCCGGTCCAGCATGGCGTGGACATGGGTTTCCAGCAGGCCGAATTCGTCATCCGGGCGCGCGCCGGGCAGGCGGGCCGACAGATCCCCCTCGGCGACCCGGTCCGCCAGCCGGTTGATCCGCCCGATCCGCGCCAGCACCCAGCGGGAGGTCAGCCAGCCCGCCAGCAGCGACAGCGCCACCAGCCCGGCGGCCACAGGCAGGATCACCGCGCGCAGCCCGGCCAGGGTGACCTCGCGCGGGGTCTCGGCGCGGGCGGTCAGGAAGCGGAAGCCGCCGGGCAGCTCGCGGGCGATGCCACGATAGGCGATCCGGTCGCCGCCGGGACCGAGCGGCAGGTCGTAGCCCAGCACCGGAGTGGCCTCGAAACCCGTGCCCTCGGGGGTGATCCCGACGGGCCAGCCGCCGATGTTGCCTGCCAGCTTCACCCCCTCGCGGTCCTGCAGCAGGTAGATCGCCTCGTCCGGCAGCATGGTCTTCGAGCGGAAGTCGATGGCCTGGCGCAGGGCGGGAATGCGGCGCTGCTGGTAGGTGGCGGCGAAGGCCTGAAGGTCGCTTTGCAGCAGTTCGGCCTGCCGCGCGGCGAGGGCGCGGGCGGTCAGCTGGTACTGCAAGCCCATGGCCGAGAGCGAGATCAGCACGATTCCCGCCGCGATGGCCAGGGTGACCCGCAGGCTGGCAGAGCGGCGCAGGGCGCTCATCCGCGGGCCCCGGCGGGACCGGGACGGGCGGCGCGCAACAGAGAGACGGGCAGGGCGGCCATGCCCTCCCTCACGCCCCGCTGCGGGCGGGGTCGAAGACATAGCCTTCGCCGCGCTCGGTATGGATCACGGCGCGTCCGGCGGCCTGTTCCAGCTTGCGGCGCAGGCGGCCGACGTGGACATCGACAACATTGGTCTGCGGATCGAAATGCAGGTTCCAGACGTTCTCGAGCAGCTGCATCCGGGTCACCACCGCCCCGGCGTTACGGGCGAAATACGAGATCAGCTCGAACTCCTTGGGGCTGACGGGCACGTGGCGGGGGCCGACATGCACGGTGCGCGCCTTGACGCGGATCTCGAGGTCGCCGAAGGCCACGAGGTCGCTATCGCTCAGCACCATTGCGGCGCGGCGCAGAAGGGCGCGCAGGCGGGCGCGCAGCTCGTCAGGGTCGAAGGGCTTGGCAAGGTAATCGTCGGCGCCCTTCTCGAGCCCCTCGATCTTGTTGGTGGCCCGCCCGAGCGCCGAGACGATCAGCACCAGCGCGGTCGAGCCCGTCGCCCGCAGTTGCGCGATAGCCTCGATCCCGTCTCCACCGGGCAGCATCCGGTCGAAGACGATCACCGCGTAGTCCCCGGCCGAGGCCTCGGCCAGCCCCTCGGCGTAGCTGGCGACGCGGGTCGGCTGCGCGCCGAGGTCACGGGCGGCGGTCTCGGCGGCGCGGGCGGCAGCGTCGTCGTCCTCGACGATCAGGATGCGGGGGGCAGGGCGGTCTTGGGTCATCGGCGCAGCGTCTTTCGGCAGGGTCGGGGGCCAGTTCAGAAGGGAATGACCGCCGGGTCAAGGGCATTGCCGGTCACCGGCCGTTTCAGCGAGGGGCGCGCGGCCGGGTCGAGCAGCAGGTGCAGGCTGCGGCCCTCGCGCCTGAGGCGCAGCAGGACGGGGGCCTCCAGCGCGTCGGTCGCGAGGGGGCCGGGCACTCCGTTCACCGCCTCGATACGGTCGCCGGTGGCAAGGCCGGCGGCGAAGGCGGCGCTGTCGGGGGCGACGCCGGTGATCTCATGCCCATCGGGGCCAAGGGTCAGGCCAAGCTGCAGCGGGGCGGCCTCGGCGGGGGCTGCGCGGGGGGCAGTCCCCCCGTCGAGGCGCAGGACCACGTCGCGGGCTTTGGGAAACGCGCCCTCGGGCGTGCTGCCGGGACGATAGAGCGTCAGGGTCACGTGCGGACCCCCGCGCGCCTCAAGCGCGAAGGCCAGGTCGCCGGGACGGTGCAGCTCGCGCCCCTCGGCGCGCAGCAGCATGTCCCCGGCTGCGATCCCGGCGCGGGCGGCGGGGCTGTCGGGGGTGACGTGCTCGACCAGCACGCGGGCGGGCAGGCGGGGTTCCAGGAGGTGGTGGATCCTGAGGGGCAGCGGTCGCAGTGACAGGCCCAGCACGGGCACCGGCGGCAGCCTGTCGGCAATCATCCGGTCGACCTGGGTGATCGGGATCGCATAGGCCACCCCGTTGAACAGCCGCGAGCCGTCGGCGATGCGGGCATTGACCCCGACAACCTCGCCCGCCGCGTTGACCAGCGGCCCGCCGGAGGAACCGGGGTTGGTCGCGGCATCGTGCTGGTAGTAGGCCAGGGGCACCGCCGGATCGACCTGCCGGGCGACATGAGAGAGGTGCCCGCCGCTGAGGCTCTGCGCCAGCCCGAGCGGCGCGCCGAGGGCGAAGAGCGGATCGCCGAGCCGCGGTGGCGCCGCGGCGGCCTGCAGGGGCGGCAGGTCGAAGGGCTCCGTCATGTCGTAGAGCGCCAGGTCGCGGGCCGGGTCGATGGCGCGCCGGCGCAGGTGCATGACCCATTCATCGCCCTCGCTGCCGAAATGCGCCGCAAGCCAGGGGTGATCGCCGGCGACGTGGGCATTGGTGACCACCAGCGCCGGCGCGCCGTAGACGAAACCCGAGCCAAGGAAGATCTCGCGCGTTTCGAGGTCGGTCAGGCGCACCGTGGACTGCATGGCCCTTTCCAGCGCCGCGTCCCGGGCCTCTCCGAGGCGCCAGGCCAGGGCTTCGGGGCCGTTTTGGGGGGCGTCCTGGGCGGGCAGGGCGCGGGGAAGGGTCAGCAGCAGGGCCAGAAGGGCGGCGGGCAGGCGGCGATGCCAGGCAGCGGTCGGGGTGGTCATCCGGGTCTCCTGCCCGCATCCGGGCGTCGGGGGCGTCTCTCCTGTCCAGGCCTAGCGCCCGCGCCGCGGCAACTCACATGACAAGTGCCGTCACGCGGCGCCCGGCCGGACAGGGCGGACGGAAATCCATTGAAACGTGGGCCGCAGGGGGCAAGACTTGGCACGATAGCCGGAGAGATTTCATGACCCTGTCCTTTTCCCGACACCCGCGCCTGCTGATGGCCGGCCTCGTTTTCCTGCTGCTGCCGCTGGCGACGCCCCTGGCCGCGCAGAGCGTGATCCGCAACGCCGAGCTGTCGGCGCGGCTCTTCGAGGCTGCCGAAGAGCTGCAGGACCCGCTGCTGGCCGTGGCGGCGGCGCGGGTGCGCAAGTCGGTGCTGGCGATGCAGGTGGCACGCCTGCCGCAGAAGGAGGGCCCGGCCGCCGAGGGCATCACGCCGCGGGCGCGGCTGCTGTCCTGGCAGGAGATGCTGGCCCGCGCGCTGGAGATGTCGGAGGGCAACGAGACCATCGCCCGGCTGGCCGATGACGTGAAGTTCGCCGGCACAAAGGGGGTGGCCTCGGGGCAGGTCTATTCCATCTCGACCATCGGCGGGACCGGCAAGGATACCTACCCG
>NZ_AFPM01000316.1 GCF_000220565.1 Oceanicola sp. S124
CGAGCTGCGCCAAGCCGCCGCCCACCTCGACCGCGTGGTCCTGCGCTGGAACCTCGTGCCGGTGCAGGCCTGCGTCCGCATCCGGTTTGCCGAGGGCAAGATCACGCTGGACGCCACCGACACCGACATGGCCCTGACGCTGGAGCTGGAGGCCCAGACCACCGGCGCCGCAGATCTCGTGGTCTCGCACCGCGCCCTGGCGGGCTTCCTGCGCGCCGCCCGGGGGCCGGTCACACTCTCCTTCTTGGCGGGCGAGGAGCATGACCGCCTGCGCCTCTCCGATGGCGAGATCGAGGTCGTGCTCAAGATCACCATCCCGCCCGAAGACTTCCCCCGGCCCTTCGAGGATCTCGACCGGGACTGGCTCGGCGGCGCGCCCCAGTTCACCCTGTCCGGTGCCCAACTCCTTCGGCTGCTCGACCTCGGCCGCTCCTGCATCAGCCGCGAGGAGACGCGCTACTATCTCAACGGCACCTACCTGACCGCCAAGCCCGAGGCCGGCACCCTGCGCGCCGTCTCGACCGATGGCCACCGCATGGCCGTGATCGACTGCGAGGTGCCTGCGCAGTTCCGCCCGGAGATCTGTGACCACCCCTCCGGGATCATCCTGCCCGTCCGCGCCGTGGACCTGCTGCTGGCCCTGGCCCGCAAGAGCGGCAATGCCGCCCTGCAGATCCATGCCGGCGACCGCCACCTGGTGCTGCGCTCCGAGGGGCTGCAGCTGATCACCCGCGGCATCGACGGCACCTATCCGGATTACACCCGCGTCGTGCCCGCGCCTTCGGACAAGCTGACCGCCCATCTCTCCACCGCCGCGCTGACCCGCCTGCGCACCATCGCCAGCGCCACCACCTCCGGGCAGTCGCTGCCCCTTCGCCTCAACCCTGGCGCCGCGCGTATGTCGCTTGCCACCGGCGAGGGCGACGAGATCTCCGCGCCGCTGCAGGGCCATGTCACCGAGGACGGCCTGACCGTCACGATCAGCCTGCGCCTGCTCTCCGAACTCTCCCGCATCGCGCCAGCCTTCACCCTCTCATGTGCCGGGCGCGGCGATCCCGCCCGCATCGCCACAGAGGACCCCGACGCGCTCTGGGTTCTCATGCCGATGCGCGACTGAGGCCAGGGGGATGAAGGACATGGCCATGAGCAGTGACGACCAGGCGCCCCGCCTGAAGGAGACCCAGGCCGACCGCGAGGTCCGCGACAAGGCCTATCGTGTCACCGCCGGTGAGCTGCGCGGCTTCGTCGAGCGCTACGAGCGGCTCGAGGCCGAGAAGCAGGTCATCGCGGAGCAGCAGAAGGAGGTCATGGCCGAGGCGAAGGGCCGGGGCTACGACGTGAAGGTCCTGCGCCGGCTCATCGCGCTGCGCAAGCGCGACCCCGACGACGTGGCCGAGGAACAGGCCGTGCTCGACCTCTACAAAGACGCCCTGGGGATGGGCTGATGCGCTGGCTGATCTGCTCCCCCGTCCTCGCCTGCCCGAGCGTCGCCGCGCTCTCGGCCGCCGCCCTGGCGCAGGGTGGCAACCTGGTGCAGCTGGCGCTGGTGCTGGCCATGACCCTCGCGCCCCATGACGCGGCGCGGACGGCACAGGACGGCACAGCGATGCCCCGCCTGCTGCACCGGATCGCCCCCTGTGGCCCCTTCCTTCCCGGCGCCGCGCCCGGCGCGGGCTGGCTGTTCGGCCAGGCCCAGGACGGCACCGCGCTGGCGACCATGGTGCTCTGCACCTTGCTCGCCACCCTCGCCCTGCTGCCTGCCTATCACGCCCTTGTCTGCACCCCGGAGGCCCCCTGATGGACGGCGCACATCTTCTCGACCTCGCCCTGGACACCCGCCCGGCACCCCTCGGCCCGCCGCTGATCGTCGACAGCTTTGCCGGCGGTGGTGGCGCCTCGACCGGCATCGAGATGGCCCTGGGCCGCGGCCCCGACATCGCCATCAACCACAACCCGAAGGCCCTGGCCCTGCACGCCGCGAACCACCCGGAGACCCTGCACCTCAGCGAGAACGTCTATCGCGTCGATCCGCTGGATCATCTAGCCGGCCGCCATATCGGGCTGATGTGGTTCAGCCCGGACTGTCGCCACTTCTCCAAGGCCAAGGGCGGCGCCCCGGTGGCCCGCAACATCCGCGACCTCGCCTGGGTGATCCCCGGCTGGATCAAGCGCATCCAGCAGAGCGGCGGCCAGGTCGACGTGGTGATCATGGAGAACGTCGAGGAGTGGAAGACCTGGGGCCCCGTCATCGAGACCCCGCGCGGGCCGATGCCCTGCCCGAACCGCCGCGGCGAGACCTTCGCGCGCTGGTGCAAGGCCATCCGCAAGCTTGGCGGCAAGATGGAGACCCGAGAGCTGCGCGCCTGCGACTACGGCGCCCCGACGATCCGCAAGCGCCTCTTTGTCCTCATCCGCTTTGACGGCCAGCCCATCGTCTGGCCTGAGCCGACCCACGGCGCGCCCGACGACCCGCGCGTCATCGCGGGCGTCCTAAAACCCTGGCGCACGGCCGCCGAGTGCATCGACTGGTCGATCCCCTGCCCCTCGATCTTCGACAGCGCCGATGAGATCCGCGAGATCCACGGCCTGCGCGCCGTGCGCCCGCTGGCCGACAACACCCTCGCCCGGATCGCCCGCGGCGTCGCCCGCTACGTGCTCGAGGCCGAGAGCCCCTTCGTCGTCAACCTCACCCACGGCGCCCGGCTGGAGGATCTCCGCGCGCCCCTGCGCACCATCACCGCCGCCAGGCGTGGCGAGAAGGCCGTCGTGGCGCCCTCTCTCCTGTCGCTCAAGGGCACCGCCCGCCGCGACAGCGCCATCGGCGCCCCGCATCCGACGGTGCTGGCTGGTGGTGGTCATAGCGCCCTGCTGGCGCCCTGCCTTGCCAGCATCGCCCATGGCGACAGCGGCGGCCGCCGGGAATATCCGCTGAGCGATCCCCTCGGCACCGTCACCGGCGCCGGCGTCCAGCACGCCGTCGTCGCCCCTGTCCTGACCTATGCCCAGCAGGGCGGCCGCAACCGGGCACCAGTGCTTCCGCTGCATACCGTCTGCGCCAGCCCCAAGGACCAGAATGCCGTGCTGCTGCCGACCCTGATCCAGACCGGCTACGGCGAGCGCCCCGGCCAGGCGCCCCGCGCGCTGGATCTGGGCAGACCCCTCGGCACCGTGGTTGCCGGCGGCGCCAAGCATGCCACCGTCGCCGCTTTCCTGGCCCAGCACAACGGCGGCCCGCGCATGGGGATGAACGCCGGGCATGACGCCCGGGACCCGCTCTCGACCGTCGCCGCCAGCGGCAGCCATCAGACCCCGGTCGCGGCCTTCTTCGCCAAGTACTACGGCACCGGCGACGGCGCCCGCACCGAGGCGCCCTGCCACACGATCACCGTCAAGGACCGCATGGCACACATGCAGGCGGCCCTCCAGGCGCCGCCCTTCACTGAAGCGCATGAAGCCCGCGCCCGCGAGGTGGCCGCCTTCTTGCGCGCCCATGGCGCCTGGGACGGCGGCGAGCTGGTCACGCTGGAGATCGCCGACACCCGCTATGTCGTGGCCGACATCGGCATGCGGATGCTCACCCCGCGCGAGCTCTTCACCGCCCAGGGCTTCCCCGCCGACTACGTCATCGAGGGCGTCTGGGAGAGCCTCGGCCCCGACTGGACCTGGACCAGCTTCGCCAAGAAGACACAGGTCAGCTGCGTCGGGAACTCCGTCTGCCCACCGGTCGCGGCCGCGCTGGTCCGGGCGAATTGTCCGCAACTGATCCGCCAGGAGGCCGTAGCATGACGATAGAGACCGTCCCCCCCGAAGACCTCGCCGACATCCAGGCACGCGCCGAGCTTATGGCCGACGAGGCCACCGAGCCCGCCGTGCGGATCTTCTACCGCGCCGCGGCCGCGGTGCTGGGCGACGCCTTCAAGCGCCAGAGAGAGGAAGCTTTCGATGCATGACTACGTGTCCGAGCTCGAAACCCAAGAGCTGGTCTGCCGCGGAACAGGCCGCCACCTCTCTCATGGTGGCAGCATGCTTCTGGTGCTTATCGGCTGGGACCTCTTTGTCGCCGGACACGGCCCCGCAAGGTGGGTGTTGTGATGGGGGCCGTTAAGGGCGTGGCCAGCTTATCGCCCTCGATGACCCGCGATTTACCAGTCTCATTCGCGCCACAAAAAATGGGGCACAGGGCGACACGCAGCCAGACAGCGTCCGCGACCCCGATCGGCCCCCGGAGGCGTTCGCGGCATTTGCCCTCCGGAACGACGAGCTAGACGACGAAAAGGAGGAGTGACATGGCCAAAGCACCAGCCCCTGCGATGCCGACATCACGCCAGATCAACGAGGCGTTCGAGACGGTCAAGAAGTTCCACCCCGACGCGCGCATCGCATCGGTCGGACCTGATGGCGTGAAGTTCACCTATACCCAAGAGAGGGTTGCCCTGGGACAGGAAGCTGTCGACGATCCGCGCCAGCCCCTTTCTTGGTAACGAGCGCGATGCAAGTCCGATATCCCGGCCTCCTGGCCGAGAAGCTGCCCTCCGGCAAGATCCGCTACCGGGTGCGCGTCGAGGGCGACAAGACCCGGCGCATCGCGCTGTCCGTGGCGCCAGATCACCCGCAGTTCGTCGAGATCTACCGTGCCGCGCGCGCGGGCGTGATCCTCACCCCCGAGGCCACACCAGAGGAAAGAGCCATCCGCTATTCGATCGGCTGGATTGCTGCAAAGCACCTGGCGGCGATGGAACGGGATGTCGCCGCCGGCGCCACCTCGCCCCTCACTCTGAAGAAGCGCAAAGGGGTGATGAAGGTTCTGACGGAGCGCTATGGCGACTATGCCATGGCGATGCCACAACCCAAGCTGATCGAACTGCGCGATGAATTCATCGCAACACCGGCCCGCGCGGACAGCATCATCGAGGGCATCCGGTCGATGTACCGATGGGCCTGCGAGCGCGGCCTATGCGACGTGAACCCCGCAGTCGGTATCAGCCGTATCGACCCCGGCAAGGGCGGCGCTGTTCCTTGGTCGCCCGATGACCTCCAGAAGTTCAGGGCAAAGCACCCGGCTGGCACGACGCCTCATCTGTGCCTCACCCTGCTCATGTTCACCGCCTGCCGGATCGGCGATGCGATTTGGCTCGGTCGCGCGCATGAGACGAAGGTGCAAGGCGTCCAGGCTCTCCGCTGGCAGCCCTCCAAGCGAGGCTCTGCAGAGGTGACCATCCCGATGCTGCCGCCTCTGTTCCGCGCGACAAGGGCCGCATCGGCGCAAGGTAGAACCTACCTGCTCAATGCTAAGGGGCTTCCATTCTCGACACCGGACTCACTCGGCAACATGTTCCGCCGATGGTGTGATGCAGCTGGCCTCCAGGGCCGGTCAGCGCACGGCGTTCGCAAAGCTGCCGGACACCTGCTCGCCCAGGAAGGATGCTCGCAATACCAGATCATGACGATCCATGGCCACACCCAGGCGCAGACCTCCGAAATATACACCAGAGGGGTGGATCGCTGGAAGATGGCCAAGGACGCGATGACCTCTCTGGAGGGAATGGAATGGTGAGATTTCCGTGGGACACCTTGCCCGTAACCCATTGATTCCGTTAACCCGCAATTTGCAGCCAGATGGGACACCTGCTCTCTGTAACAACGGCGAAAATCAGCATTTTGCGAAGCTCGCTACCCGCTCCAATCGACGCTGAACTCCCCACAGGATCAGGACTGCAGGCCGCCAGGGCTCGAGCGGCACGGCTGCCGTCCACGGATGGCTGATACGGGCCGACAGATTTGCGTCATGGCGGATCATGCCGATCTTTCCGGTCGCGGCAACTCCGCAAGGGTCCCGGGGCCAACAGGAATTTGCGCCGACCCTGCCGGGGCTGTAACATGTCCCGCATAACTCCAGGGGAGCGCGGCGCATGCTGGTCCATGTCGGCGATGAGCGAAACGGCACGATCGACCGCCACCTCGCGGCGGCATTGTCCACGATCGCCGGAGCCCTGAATGCTGTCGGCTTCCTGATCGCAAGCTCCTTCACCGCGAACATGACCGGCAACCTGTCCGCCTTTGCCGACGAGGTCGCGCGCGGGTCCTGGAGGTCCAGCCTCGGCTTCCTGTTTCTGCTGGCCCTCTTCATCGCCGGGGCGACCCTGGCTGCCGCCTTCATCGTCTTCGGCGAACAACGGGGCCTGCGCTCTGTCTACGCTGCCGCCATCGCGACGGAAGGGGTGATCGTCGCGGCCCTGGGGCCCCTCCTGTCCTTCCATGACGACGGGTCGAAAGCTTGGCTTGTCGGCTGTCTGAGCCTTGTCATGGGCCTTCAGAACGCGGTCACGACCCTGATCTCGAGATCGCGGGTCCGGACGACACATGTCTCGGGGATGGCCACGGACATAGGCATCGGCCTGGCCGCGATCCTGACGCCCGGCCGGTCCCGGACGGCCGCCCTGCCGAACCTCGGGCTGCATGTGCTGACCCTGTCCGCCTTTGCCCTCGGGGGGATCGCCGGGGCGCTCCTGCATGCCGCCATCGGCCCCTGGCTCTTCACCCTGGCTGGCGGCTGCCTGCTGGCAATTGCCCTGCCGGAGATGCTGCGGGCGCGCCATCTGCCGCGCCCGGACTGAGCCCGTCACGACGTGACGGCAGGGGCTGGGCGGAACATGCTGGGCGAAAGGCCCCGACTGGGAACTCAGGCCGGCAGCGGCCATGTCTCGAGGAAGGTCGAGGGGGTGATGTAGCTGCGAGCCGACCGCAGGCCCTCGAGGCTCTGGATCTCCATCAGGAAGTCGTCGAGCGAATCCGTGTCGATTGCCAGGCCCTTGACCAGGACGCACCCCTCCCCCGCGAGGGTATGAAGGTCCTCAACTCCGGGACGATGCGCGAAGGCCGGCAGATCCCGGGTGGCCTTGCAGCTGCCCGTGTCGACGACAGGGCAAGTCAGCAATGTGCGGCCCAGCTTGCAGGCGTCGATCGTCGGCTCGGACGGCTACTTCGGGCTTTTCGAACGGTCGCAAGATACGGGCATTGGTCTTTCGGCCGCCCCCTTCGGCCAGCAGATCACCGCCCCTGCGCCGGAACGCTGAACGTCACCACCCGAGCCGTGTTTCGCCTCGGGTGCCGCGCGCGGCACGCTCTCAATCCGGGTCACCTTCCCGATGGCAGCCTGTCCTGACAGGCAGGCAAAGGCCCCACTGCGGTCAGTGGCTTGCGCCGATGGTCCGGGCATTGTTGCATGCCCCATGTGCAACATGCGGCGTGGGACATGACCGAAACATGGAGAGGGCTGCCCTGCGGGTGGCAGGAGGGTGACCGGCGCCCGAGGAATGCGGCGCTTGCCCTTGCAGAACGGGTACTTTCGGCACTCGGGGCTGCCGACGTCCTGCAGCCGCAGGCGGCGGACATCGGGTATCACTCAACGGTCTGTCTGATCTGAAATGCCGGGCAGGTCGAGCTTGAAGTCTTCGATGCCTCCTGTGAGCTGAACCTGTTCCACCAGGATCGGGAGCGGGTGCCCTGGGCCGTGATCGACTACGACGCGGCGGCTCTCGAAGACCTGGCCGGGCTCTTGTCCGACCTTCGCGATTTTCTTCATCGAACAGGGACATGACCGGATCCTGCCGCCACTGACGCCTCTGTCGGGCGTCGCGAAGCGGACGGGATGGGGGCCGGTCGGCCTGTCCCTCGCAGTGGCTGGGCCCGGCGTCCCGGTTCACGGACCTCGCTTGGCGCTGCTGCCCAGTGATGCCCCAGCCCCACCCGGCCTGCCCCGCCAGAGCCAATGCCCGGGCGCGTTCGGACAGCCCCTTGGGAAGGTTCTTGCGCAGGAGGGGGGATCGCAGTACCAGATCAGCATCATTCATGGCCAGAGCCGGGCGACGACACCTTCCGAAGTCCACCCCAAGGACGTTGATCGCCAGGCATTGGCCGCAGCCGCAACGAACACCCTCGCATGAACGACATGGGAAGAACCTCGAGGGACGCCCGGAACGCAAGCCGCTGATTCCATTGAGGACCATCCACGCACCTCCTGGGATCCCCCGCACTGAATTCGTGGCCAGACCGCTGGTGCCGTAGCGCGCTACCAACCCGGGCCCTTGCCACGCAGATCCTTTCCCCGCGCCCGGTGCCGGGCGGCCCTTCCTGGACCATTCCGCGGCTCTGGTTCCAGGATCAGGCCCGGCATCCCGGATGCCAGACCACCGGCCGAGACTTTTGCAAGACTTTCCCCGAACCGCCTTCCGCCTGATCGCCCTCTGCCTGCTGGGCTACCTTGGCGGCCTGGCCGCCCACCTGATCGGCCTGCCCCTGCCCTACATGCTGGGATCGCTCTTCGCGGTGGCGCTGACCGCCGGCCTGCTGCCCGGCATCCTGCCCGAGAACTACAAGTTCCCCGAAGGCTTCCGGTCGCTCTTCATCGCCATCATCGGCACCACCATCGGCGCCCAGATCACCTGGGAGATCGTCGGCAACCTGCCCCGGATGTTGCCCTCGATCCTGGCGCTGACGCTCTTCGTGCCGCTGACCCAGGCGGTCAACTACCAGATCTTCCGCCGCATCGGCGGCTATGACCGCGCCACCGCCTTCTATGCCGGGGCGCCGGGCGGGCTGATCGATTCCATCGTCTCGGGCGAAGCGGCGGGCGCGGATGTGCGCATCCTCGCGGTGCAGCAGTTCCTGCGCATCATCGTGGTGGTCTCGCTGCTGCCGGTCGGCCTGTCGCTGTGGTACGGCCATCCGGTGGGCTCTTCCGCCGGCATGTCGATGAGCGGTGGCAATGTCGGCCTCGAACACCTGCCCGAGGTTCTGGGCGCAGCCGTGCTGGGTCTGCTGATCTTCCGCCGCCTGCATATCCCGGCCTCGCAGCTGATCGGGCCGCTGATCTGCTCCGCCGTGCTGACCCTCTCGGGGCTGGCGGTGATCGAGGCGCCGGGATGGGTGGTCTCGGGCTGCCAGGTGATCATCGGCACCTCCCTGGGCACCCGTTTCATCGGCGTCGAATGGGGACGGCTGCTGCGGGCAACCTGGCTCTCGGCGCTCTCGGTCGCGGTGATGCTGGCGATCGGGCTGACGCTGGCGCTGTCGGTGGCGCCGCTGACCGGACAGCATACGGATGTGCTGGTGATCTCCTTCGCGCCGGGCGGGGTGACCGAGATGGCGCTGGTGGCCCTGTCGCTCAACACCAACCCGGCGGTGGTCACCATGCACCACCTCTACCGCATCGTGCTGACGGTGCTCTGCCTGGGCTTCGTGTCGAAACGCGGCTGGTTCGACACCCCGAAGGCCGGGGCATGAGCGCGCCCGAGCTGCGCCGCGCCGGCCCGGCAGACACCGAGCGGCTGGTGCCACTCTACCGGGCCTTCTTCGACGAGGACGGGATCACCACCCCCACCCCGGCCCTGCGCCGCAACCTGGCCCGGATGCTGGAGGACGAGCGCGCCTGCATCCTGCTGGCCGAAGCCGGGGGAGTGGTGCTGGGGCTTGCCGCCGGCTCGCTTACCCACGGGGTGGAATTCGGCTGCGCCGCCGAGCTGGAAGACCTCTACGTCCTCCCGGATGCACGGGGCCGCGGGCTGGCGCGCAGGCTGGCCGCGGCGGTGCTGGACTGGGCCGAGGACGCCGGCGCGACCGAGGTCTACCTGGTGATCACCCCCGAGGCCGAGGCCGACCGGGGGCTGACGCGATTCTACGGCAAGCTGGGCTTTGCCCGCAGCGGCCGGATCACCATGTTCCGCGAACCCGGCGACGGCTGATCCTCAGCCCGCCGCCTTCTCTTCCAGTTCCATCCATTCTTCCTCGGCCTCGGCCAGCAGCTTCTGCCGCTCGGCCAGCGCCTCGGTGCCCTTGGCGAACTTGACCGGCTCCTTCTGGTAGAGGTCCGGCTGGGCAAGGAACTGTTCCAGCTTGGCGATCTCGGCCTCGAAACGCTCGATCACGGCGGGCAGCTCTTCCAGGCGATGCTTCTCGGTGAAGGAAAGCGCGGTTTTCTGCGCTGCCCTGGCCGCCGCCGGCTTCGGGGCCGCAGGCTCCTGCGCCGCGGCCTGAGCCTTCGCCCCAGGCTCCCGCCCTGCCCGCGCGTCCTTCATCGGCGCGACTTCGGCGCGCTGCGCCCGGTAGTCGCTCCAGCCGCCGGCATAGACGGTGGCGCGGCCATCGCCCTCCATGGCGATGGTGGTCGAAGCGACGCGGTCGAGGAAATCCCGGTCGTGGCTGACCAGCAGCACGGTGCCGTCGTAGCTGTCCAGCAACTCCTGCAGCAGGTCCAGGGTTTCCACGTCCAGGTCGTTGGTCGGTTCGTCGAGCACCAGCAGGTTGCTTTCCCGCGCCATCAGCTTGGCCAGCAACAGGCGGGCCTTCTCGCCGCCCGAGAGCGATTTGACCTTGGCCCGCGCCTGGGCCTCGTCGAAGAGGAATTCCTTCAGGTAGCCCACCACGTGTTTCGGCGTGCCGCGCACCATGACCTGATCCGCGGCGCCCGAGACGCGCATCTCCTTGTCGCCCGTCAGGCTTTCCCACAGCGTCATCTCGGGATCGAGCTGGGCGCGGGACTGGTCGAAGATCGCCGGCACCAGGTTGGTGCCCAGCTTGATCTCGCCCGCATCCGGCGCCTCCTGCCCCATGAGCATCTTGATCAGCGTGGTCTTGCCCACCCCGTTGGGGCCGACGAAGGCCACCCGGTCGCCGCGGTTCACCAGCAGGTCGAACTTTGTCACGATGGGCTTGCCGCCGAAGGCCTTCTCGAGGCCCTTCGCCTCGATCACCTTCTTGCCGCTGGCCGGCCCGGCCTCCAGCTCCATCGCCGCCGCGCCCTTGCGGCGGATCTGGTTGCCGCGCTCCTCACGCAGGGCGGCGAGGTTGCGCACCCGGCCCTGGTTGCGCTTGCGCCGTGCGCTGATGCCCTCGACGGCCCAACGGGCCTCGGACTTGATCTTGCGGTCC
>NZ_AFPM01000315.1 GCF_000220565.1 Oceanicola sp. S124
ATGCGACCGATCCGACGGATGCAACCGATCCCACGGATGCAACCGATCCCACGGATGCAACCGATCCGACGGATGCAACCGATCCACGGATGCAACCGACCCGACGGATGCGACCGACCCGACGGATGCGACCGACCCGACGGATGCGACCGACCCGACGGATGCCTCCGATGCCGGAGATCAGGGGTTCCTTGATCCGCTGATCTCGGCCCAGGGTCTGCTTGGCGGGCTGACCGGCAATGGCGCCCTGCTGGGGGATGTGACCGGCTCGGATGGCCTGCTGGGCGATCTGGCGGGGGACGAGGGGGCCCTCGGCGACCTCGGAACCGACCTTCTGGGCCAGCCGCTTCTTGGTAGCGGTGACATCTCCAGCGAGACCGGCCTGCTGGACGGGTTGATTGCCGACAGTGGCCTGCTGGGCGATGTGACCGGCAATTCCGGGCTGCTTGGCGATATCACCGGCTCGGAAGGGCTGGTGGGAGACCTGGTGGGCAATGAGGGGATGCTGGCCGATGTGACCGGCGCGGGCGGACTGGTCGGAGGGCTGACCGGCACCGGGCTGCTCGGCGACACCGAGGGCAGTGGCAGCGAGGACGGACCGCTCTCCGGTGTGACGGACCTTCTCGACGGCCTGACTGGAGGCCTGACTGGTGATCTGCTGGGCGACGGTGCGCTTGGCGGTGTGACGGATCTGGTCGACGGCCTGACAGGTGGCCTGACCGGCGATCTGCTGGGCGACGGCA
>NZ_AFPM01000314.1 GCF_000220565.1 Oceanicola sp. S124
GCACGCGCCGGGGCCCGGCAGGAGCGCCTGGTGGTCATGTTGGCGGGGGCGCCGGGGGCCGGCAAGTCGACGGTCGTCGACGCGCTGCAACAGGCGCTGCGGGAACGCGGCCTGCCGACGCAGATCCTGCCGATGGACGGGTTCCACTACGACAATGCGATCCTCGACGCCCGCGGCCTGCGCCCCCGCAAGGGCGCACCCGAAACCTTCGACGTCACCGGGCTTGCGCTGATGCTGGCGGCGCTTGCGCTGCCCGGCTCTCCGGACCTTGCCGTACCGGTCTTCGACCGCGCCGCCGACCTGTCGCGCGGCTCTGCCCGGATCATCCCGGCGGCGACACGGGTGCTGCTGGTCGAGGGCAACTACCTGCTGCTGAACCGGGCGCCCTGGTCCGACCTGCGTGACCTCGCCGATGTGACGGTGATGCTCGACTGCCCGATGGAGGTTCTGGAAGCGCGGCTGACGCGGCGCTGGCTGGACCTCGGACTGCCCGAAGCGGCGGCGCGGGCCAAGGTAGCGGGCAACGACCTGCCCAATGCGCGCCTCGTGATCGGCGAAAGCGTCAGCCCGGATCTGCGCATTCCCACCCATTGAACGGCAGAAAGCCGCCCCGAAGGACGGCTTTCGCAAGATTTCCGATGGCGAGTGGCCTCAGCCAGCGTCCTTGTAGCTGATCTCGGGCGCGTCGCTGCCGACGCGCTCGCGGCGCACGATCAGCCGGTTCAGGGCGTGGATATAGGCCTTCACCGAAGCGACCACGGTATCCGTATCGGCGTTGGAGCCGGTGACGATCCGCCCGTCCTCGTTCAGCCGGACGGAGACGGTGGCCTGGGCATCGGTGCCCTTGGTCACGGCCGAGACCTGGTAGAGTTCCAGCTTGGCCTCATGCGGGAAGATCTGCTTCACCGCGTTGAAGGCCGCATCGACCGGGCCGTCGCCGGTGGTCTTGGCGGTCTTCTCGACACCATCCACGGTCATCGTCATCTCGGCGGACTGGCCGCCGGTGCCACAGATCACCACGAGGTCCTTCAGCTGCAGGCTGTCCGGGGTCGCGTCGTCGGAGACACGCACCAGCGCGAGGATATCGTCGTCGTAGACTTCCTTCTTGCGGTCGGCGAGGTCCTTGAAGCGGGTGAAGATGTCCATCAGCTGGTTGTCGGCCACCTCGACGCCAAGCTGGCGCAGCTTGTCCTTCAGAGCGGCCCGGCCCGAGTGCTTGCCCATGACGAGGTTCGTGGCCGCAAGGCCGACATCCTCGGGGCGCATGATCTCGAAGGTCTCGGCGTTCTTCAGCATTCCGTCCTGGTGGATGCCGCTCTCATGCGCGAAGGCGTTCTTGCCGACGATGGCCTTGTTGAACTGCACCGGGAAGCCGGAAACGGCGGCGACGCGGCGCGAGATGTTCATCAGCTTGGTCGACTCGACACCGGTCGAGAATGGCATGATGTCGTGGCGCACCTTGAGCGCCATGACGACCTCTTCCAGCGCCGTGTTGCCGGCCCGTTCGCCGAGGCCGTTGATGGTGCATTCCACCTGCCGCGCGCCCGCCTCGACGGCGGCCAGGCTGTTCGCCGTCGCCATGCCGAGGTCGTTGTGGCAGTGGGTGGCGAAGACGATCTCGTCCGCGCCGGGCACCCGCTCGAGAAGCATGCGGATCAGCTCGGCGGATTCCTTCGGCGCGGTATAACCCACGGTGTCGGGAATGTTGATCGTCGTGGCGCCGGCCTTGATGGCGATCTCGACCACGCGGCAGAGATAGTCATGCTCGGTCCGGGTGGCATCCATGGGCGACCACTGCACGTTGTCGCAGAGGTTGCGGGCATGGGTCACCGTCTCGTGGATGCGCTCGGCCATCTCGTCCTGGGTCAGGTTCGGAATGGCGCGGTGCAGCGGCGAGGTGCCGATGAAGGTGTGAATGCGCGGCGACTTCGCGTGCTTCACCGCTTCCCAGCAGCGGTCGATATCCTTGAAGTTGGCGCGGGAGAGGCCGCAGATGGTGGCGCTCTGCGCCCGCTGGGCGATCTCGCTGACAGCGCGGAAATCGCCTTCCGAGGCGATCGGGAAACCGGCTTCGATGATGTCCACGCCCATCTCGTCGAGCAGCTGGGCGATCTCCAGCTTTTCCTCGTGGGACATGGTGGCGCCGGGGCTCTGCTCGCCGTCACGAAGGGTGGTATCGAAGATGAGGACACGACCGGGGTCGGCGGGCACGATATTGGAAGTCATTGGAATCTCTCTTTCATTCTCCTGAGGCCTTGGCGCGATAGGCATCCTCTGAGCAGCTCGCGCCGAAACGGCACGCTCAGAGGCGAATTAGGAGAAGCAGGCCAGCACGACGGGCGCCCGGAAGCGGACGCTGTGCATTGGGGATATGGGCCTGGGTCATCATGGCCCCTTCCTTAGCGGAAGAGCGCGGGGCTTGCCAAGCCAAAATCCCCGGGTAGGGCGTCAGAGTGGTTGAGAGATCATGGAGTGGCATGCCCCAGGTCGCTGCCCGGGCGCCGGAAGCACGCCACGGATCGCCCGTCGGACAAGGGGGTAGCGGCATGGGCGGCCTTTCTCGGGCATCCCCTCGAAGCCATGTGAACAGACCAGCCGGGTGAGTGCTGCGGAGGGTGTATTCGCCCCTGCGGGGCGTGGCCTCCGGCGGGAGTATTTTCAGCCTGGTGATGACCAAGGGAGACAGCCCCCGGAGGAGCGGCGGACGTCCGATCCAGGGGCGTTGCACGCCCTCCATGGCAAAAGAGGAGGGCGCCTTTCCGGGCCCCCTCTTCATGCGCATCACCAGGCTGAAAGTACTCCGGGGGAGTCTCCGGCACGGAGACGGGGGCAGAGCCCCCCGCCAGCCTCGACCTGGCGCCCCCTTCATCGGGGGCGCCCAGATACTTCCGCCAACTCGCCAAAGACGGTCGGACGGTGAGATCAGGCGATCTCGGTCACCAGTTCGTCCAGCGGCTTGCGGATCTTCTTCATCGGCAGCAGCCAGTCATTATCGGCCTCGCGGTAGCCGAGCGGCAGGGTCAGCACGGCGTGCAGGCCCTTTTCCTTGAGCCCGAGGATCTCGTCGAACCGGTCGGCGTCGAAGCCCTCCATCGGAGTGCTGTCCACTTCCAGCTCGGCGGCCATGGCCAGGGCAAAGCCGAGGGCGATATAGGCCTGGCGGGCGGCGTGGTCATGGTTGGTGCCGGCATCGCGCGGCAGGTACATGGACTTCAGCCGGGTGTAATAGGCCCGCAGCCCCTCGTTCTCGCCGCGTTCGGCGAGGTTCTGCGCCAGCACCGCGTCCAGCCGCTCTTCCGAGTAGTTGTCCCAGGCGGCGAAGACCAGCACATGGGAGCCATCGGTCAGCTGCGACTGGTCGAAGGCCGCTTCGCGCAGCTGGGCGCGCACCTCGGGGTTCTTCACCACGAACAGCTCGAAGGGCTGCACGCCGGACGAGGTCGGTGCCATCTGGATGGCCTCGACGATACGGGCGACCTTCTCCTCGGCCACGGGGCGGGAGGGGTCCATCTTCTTGGTGGCATAGCGCCAGTTCAGCTTGTCGGTCAGCATGGGAAAATCCTTCAGGTCTGCTTTGGCTCCGATGTGTCATCTGAACCGCAGAGTTCAAGTTTCCCCGGGGAAACCAAGCCTCAGGCCGGTTTCCTGCAAGGCGCTGATATGTCGCGCCTATTCTGGCTGCTGCGCGTTGTCGCACAGGGTCCTGTGCAGGCGCGACGGCCGTATTCGACGGCGCGGCGGGCAGAGTCCCGGCCGGCGCCCGTCTTTCGCCAAGGGGGCATGCCACCTGCGAACCGGACGGCCAGAGCCGGTCCGGGCACCGTTCCGCATGCATCACCAGGCTGAAAATGCTCCGGGGGAGGCTCCGGCAGGGAGACGGGGCAGAGCCCCTGCCGGCCCGGCCACTCGGGGTCTGCGCCAAGGACCCCCTGGCGCGGCCCCGAAGCCAGGCCCTCAGAGGTCCAGCGCCGCCCGGATGATCGCGCAGGCCTTCTCGACCGCTTCCTCGATCGACATCTCGGAGGTGTCCAGCAGTACCGCATCCGCCGCGGGCCTCAGCGGCGCCGCTGCCCGGGCCTGATCGCGGGCGTCGCGCTCGCGCAGGTCGGCCAGCACGGCCTCGGGAGAGGTGACCTCTCCCTTGCCGACCAGCTCACGCCAACGCCGGTCGGCGCGGACATGGTCTGAGGCGGTGACATAGAGCTTCACCTCGGCCTCGGGGCAGATGACCGTGCCGATGTCGCGCCCGTCCAGCACCGCGCCGCCCTGCCGGCGGGCGAAGGCGCGCTGGAAGTCGACCAGCGCCGCGCGCACCTCGGGGATGGCAGCCACTTCCGAGGCGGCACGGGCCACGTCGGGGCCGCGCAGGTCGTCGCGGTCCAGATCCTCGGCGCGCAGGGCCTCGGCGGCCTCCAGCGGCGCCATCCCCTCGAGACGCCGCGCCCCGGTGGCGCGATAGAGCAGCCCGGTATCCAGGTGACCCAGCCCGAAGATCCGCGCGATCTCTTTCGAGATCGTGCCCTTGCCCGCTGCGGCGGGGCCGTCGATGGCGACCGTGAAGCTCATGTGCACTCCTCTTTCCGGGCCTGCTTTCTAACTGGTCTCGGGGCGCAGGGCCAGAGCAAGCCCGATGCGTGCCCGCTGCGCCGCGCCGGGGCGGTCACGCGCCCGTGCGGCGGGGCCACAGCAGGCGGAGGGGCAGGGCGATCACGCTGATCGCCGCCGCGACAAGCACCAGCACGACGTTGACGGCCTGCAGCAGCGCGAGCAGTTCAGGCAGGCTGCCCGGCAACAGGAAGCAGGCGAACGCCACGAGGGCCAGTGCGGCACCGGGCAGCATCAGAAGCAGGCGCCGGGCCTTTTGGCGCGCCCGCAGCAGTCGCGGCACGGAAAGCCCGAGAGCGATCCATCCCGCCGCGGCCACAAGGGCCGTCGGCAGCGCTTCGCCGCTCATGGCGGGCGGGAAGGGGGCGGGCGGGAAATAGGTCGCCACGAAGGGCGCGCCGATCTCGAGGATGTCCTCCTCGGGGCGCCCCGGGCCCTGCAGGTGATGGGACAGGACAGTTGCCGTGGCGAGCAGGATCAGGCCCGCCACCGGCAGAAGGCGCCAGAGACCTCCGGCGCCGGCGGTCACTCCAGGCCCGCGCCCAGCTCGCGCATCAGCGGAATGAAGATCGGGAAGGAGGTGGCGATCGGCCCGCTGTCGTCGATGCCCACGGGCTGTTGCGTCGAGAGGCCGAGGCAGAGGAAGGACATGGCGATGCGGTGATCGAGGAAGGTCTCGCAGGTGAAGCCGCCGGGCACGTTGCCGGGGCCCATGCCCTCGACGGCCCACCAGTCCTCGCCCTCTTCCACGGTCACGCCATTGCCGCGCAACCCCCGTGCCATGGCGTCGATGCGGTCGCTCTCCTTGACCCGCAGCTCTTTCACACCGGTCATCTCGGTGCGGCCCGTGGCATTGGCCGCGACGACCGACAGCACCGGGTATTCGTCGATCATCGAGGCGGCGCGGGCGGGCGGCACGGAAATGCCCTTCATGTCCGGCGAATAGCGGGCGCGCAGATCGGCCACGGGCTCGCCGCCCTCTTCACGCAGGTTCTCGTAGGTCAGGTCGGCGCCCATCTCCTTCAGCGTGGTGAAGAGACCGGCGCGGGTCGGGTTCAGCCCGATGTTCGGCACCAGAACGTCCGAGCCGGGTGTGATCAGCGCGGCACAGACCGGGAAGGCGGCAGAGGAGGGGTCACGCGGCACAGCGATGGTCTGCGGCTTCAGCTCAGGCTGGCCCTTCAGGGTGATGATGCGGCCCTCGTTGGTGACCTCTGTGCTGATCTCGGCGCCGAAGCCCGCCAGCATCCGCTCGGTATGGTCGCGGGTGGCTTCCTTCTCGATCACCACGGTCTCGCCGGGGGTGTTGAGACCGGCCAGCAGCACGGCGGATTTCACCTGGGCCGAGGGGACCGGGGTCTCGTAGCGCACTGGCACGGGGTTTTCCGCACCGACAAGGGTCAGCGGCAGGCGCCCGCCCGAGCGCCCGACGGCGCGGGTGCCGAACAGCGCCAGCGGATCGGTGACCCGCGCCATGGGGCGCGCGTTCAGCGAGGCATCGCCGGTGAAGGTGACCGAGATCGGACAGGTCGCCACGGCGCCCATGATCAGCCGCACGCCGGTGCCGGAGTTGCCGCAGTCAATGACATGGTCGGGCTCGGCGAAACCACCGGTTCCCACGCCATGGACGCGCCAGTTGCCGTCGCCGAGGTTCTCGACCGTGGCGCCGAAGCTCTGCATGGCCTTTGCGGTATCCAGCACGTCCTGGCCTTCCAGCAGGCCCGAGATATTGGTCTCCCCCACGGCCATGGCGCCGAAGATCAGGGCGCGGTGGCTGATGGATTTGTCGCCGGGCACATGGGCCTCGCCTTGCAGCGGGCCACGGGCCGTGGATTTCATCGGGACGGGGGCGCCGTGGGACGACATGATCTCTCCTCGCGTGTTGCGCGGATCTGATAGCGCAAGCGGCAGGCGGGGTCACGTGCAAAGGCGGGATCAGAAGGGGATGGGCTTGCCGTGCTGGTCAAAGAAGCCGCCGCTGTCGCCGGGCGTCAGACCCTCAAGCACCGCCAGCAGGCGCCGCGCGGCCTCGGGGGGCGGCACGGCGGGATGGCGCGCGAGATATTTCTCGGTCAGCGCGCTTTCCACCGTGCCCGGATGCAGCGCCACGCAGAGCGCCTGCGGATGGCTGCGCCCCAGTTCGACGGCGGCCGAGCGCACCACCTGGTTCAGCGCCGCCTTGGCGGCCCGGTAAGAGGTCCAGCCGCCCAGCCGGTTGTCCCCGATCGAGCCGACCCGGGCCGACAGCACGGCAAGACTCGCCGGCCGGTCCCTCGGCAACAGGCGCAGGGCATGTTTCAACACGATGGCCGGACCGATGCAGTTGACGGCGAACTGCGCCGCCATGGCCTCTGGCGCAAGCTGGCGCAGCGCCTTCTCGGGGCCGCGCCCGTCGATCTCCAGCGCGCCGGTGGCGCAGAGCACAAGGTCGAACCCGGGAGAAAGCGCCCCGAGGTGCGTGGCCACCGAGGCCTCGTCGGTCAGCTCCAGTCCGTCGTCGCGCCGCGACAGGGCGGTGACCTGCACGCGCTCGGCCTCAAGCGCCGCCACAAGGGCCGCGCCGATCCCGCCGGAGGCACCGATGATCAGGGCTCGTGTCATGCCCTCTCTACGCGCGACCCTCCCGAAAGGTTCACTTTCCGGGGGCGCGGCCTCGGGGTGCATCGAGCCCCCCTCGGCCGCCGGGGGCGGCGCCCCCTGAAGGCGCCCTCCTTCAGCCCGAAGCGCTTGGCGCCTCGACGCCTCGGGCCCCGCTGCCACTCAGTCACTGCCCGGCATTCATCACCAGGCGGAAAATACTCCGGGGGACTCCGCGCCAGCGGAGGGGGGCAGAGCCCCCGCGCCGCCTCGTGCCGGGGGCAGAGGTTGAATTTGAGTATTTTCAGCCTGGTGATGATACGGGCTCGGCCCCCGGATCTCAGAGCGAGAGCTTCTTGAAGATGGGTTCCGGGATGGCGCGGATCACGCCCATGATCAGGCGCCAGACGGGGCGGGTGTAGATCACGTTGCGCTTCTTCGCCACGGCGCGCAGCACGGCGGCGCTGACTTCCCCGGGCGCAGCGGTCAGCGGCGCGGGCAGGTCCAGGCCTTCGGTCATCGCGGTGGCGACAAAGCCGGGCTTGACGGTCAGCACATGGACGCCTTCGCCCGCCAAGCGGTTGCGCAACCCGGCGAGGTAGGCCGTGAAACCCGCCTTGGCCGATCCGTAGATGTAGTTCGAGCCGCGTCCGCGATCACCGGCGACGGAGGAGATGCCGACGATCACCCCTTCGCCCTCGGCGGCGAAACGGTTCGCGACATGCCCCAGCACCGAGGCAGGGCCTTCGAAGTTCGTGCGCATTACCCGGACGGCGGCCGCCAGGTCGCGTTCGTCCTCCTGCTGGTCCCCCAACAGGCCGATGGCGCAGACGACTACGCCGGGGCGGGGCTCGAGCCCCGTTACGAAGGCCTCGTGGCTGTCCAGGGCCAGGGCGTCGAACTCGTGCAGGCTGACCTCGACCCGGTGGCGCAGCGACAGGTCCTTGCCCTGCAGTTCCAGCCCTTGCGCATTGCGGGCGGCCAGCATGATCGGGTGACTTTCGGCGGCGAAGGCATGGGCGATGGCCAGCCCGATGTCGCTGCGGCCGCCAAGGATCAGGACGGGGTCTTTCATGGGGCTCTCCCGGGAGTCAGAGGTTCAGGCGGCGCGACTGGGCGGAGGCAAAGCGGCTGTCCCAGCCCTCGTCGCGACGGATCTTGGCGAGGGCGGTCAGGCGGGGATCGGCGGCGTGCAGGGTCTGCGCTGTCAGCCGGGCGTCCTTGGCCAGGTAGAAGCGCCCGCGATGCTCCAGCGTGATCTTGTCGAGGCGCTCCAGCAGCGTCAGCGCGGCGGGGGTGACGGGAAAGTCCAGCGCCAGCGTGTAGCCCTCCATCGGGAAGCTGTGCGCCGTGGTGTCGGGGCCGAGGCGTTTCAGCACCGCCAGGAAAGAGCCCTGTCCGGCCTCGGAGATCGCCGCCAGAAGCTTCTCAAGGCCTGCGCGCGCCTCTGCCAGCGGCAGGACGCACTGGAACTGGGCAAAGCCGCGGCGCCCGTAGATGCGGTTCCAGTTGGCGATGGCGTCGAGCGGGTAGAAGTAGCTGTCCCAGTCGACCAGCGAGGGCCCGGCCTTGGCGGCCCCGGCGCGATAGTAGAGCCCATTGAAGGCGCGCAGCGTGTAGCGGTTCAGCGCGAAACCCGGGGCATCCAGCGGCACGTTCAGGCGGCGTTTTTCGGGCGTGGCGAAGGGCCGGACGCGGCGGCGGGGCGCGAGCTGGTCGAGGCGGGCGTGATTGCCCAGCATGACCAGCGAGCGGCCAAGCGCCGCCCCCTGACCCAGGCAATCGAACCAGGCGACGGAATAAGTGGGGCCCCGGGCATCGGCGGCGGCGTCTTCGAAGATCGCCATGGCCTCTGCCAGATCGCGGGCCGGGCGCATGTCCTGGGCGATCCAGCCGGTTTCCACGGGCCGCAGGTAGAGGCCTGCGCGCAGGATCACGCCCGTCAGCCCCATGCCGCCGATGGTCTGCTGGAACAGGCCCGAGTTGCTGGCGCGGGTGCAGCGCAGCACCTCGCCCTCGGCGGTCATGATCTCGATCCAGGCGACGTGGTGCCCGAACGAGCCGTCGCGCAGGTGGTTCTTGCCGTGCACATCCGCGGCGATGGCCCGCCCAGCGTCACCAGCTTGGTGCCGGGCGTGACGAAGGGGAAGAAGCCAAGCGGCAGGAAGGCCGTGATCAGGTCGCCCAGCAAGACGCCTGCCTCGGCCTCGACCAGGCCGGTTTCCGGGTCGAAGCTCAGGATATGGCGGAAGGCGGTCATGTCGAGAACCTGGCCTTCGGAGAGCGCCGCATCGCCGTAGCTGCGGCCATTGCCGCGCGCGATGAGGGGGCCCTTCGCCATGGCCTCGGCCACGGCGGCATCGCTGCGCGGGCGGGTGAGGGTGTCGGGTGCGATCTTCGGATAACGGCCCCAGCCGGAGAGCGGGCCGCTCATGCCGGGGCGGTCCGGAAGGTGAAGCGGCGGTCGAGGCGGTATTTCACCACGTAGCCGATGGCGAGGCCGAGCACGGCGCCGGCCTCGCGGGCGAGGTCGGTCTGCCAGGCGAGCCAGGCGGCGGTCTCGAAGCCCCAGAAGATCGCCGTCGTCACCAGACCCATGGCGGTATAGAGGCCGAACTTGCGGCCATGGGCGCGGGCACCGGTCTCGCGGTCGTCGAAGATCCAGCGCTTGTCGAGGAGGTATTTCAGCACCAGCCCGACACCCGTGCCGGTCAGCACGGCCAGTGCGAAACCGGGGTCGCCAAGCAGGGCCAGCACGCCGCGCTGGGCGGCGAGGTTGGCCAGCGTGGCCAGCACGGCGAAGGCGGTATAGAGCGCGACAAGGCGCATTCAGAGGCTCCCGGCGGTAAAGAGGCCCAGGATCAGCAGAAGGCAGACCTGGCTGGTACGGTCGCGCAGGGCGAAGACCACCGGGTCATCATGCATCTCTCCGCGGTGGGTAAGCAAGACGCAGCGCGACAGCCAGTAGAGCAGCACGCCGCAGGCCCCCCAGAGCACCTGGGGCGTGGCATAGAGCGCCTGCACCGCCTCGCTCTCGACATAGAGCGCCATCACCAGCACCGAGAGGTAGCCCGAGGCCACGGCCATGATCGAGACCAGCATCAGGTCCTCGGTGCGATAGCCCCGGCCGGTGGCGACCTCGCGCCCGGCGGCGGCATTGTCGACCAGCTCGGCCTGGCGCTTCACGGCGGCGAGGGAGAAGAAGAAGAACAGCGTGAAGGCCAGCAGCCAGGCCGACAGGGGGATGCCCGTCGCCGCCCCGCCCGCCACGACGCGCATCGCGTAGAGGCCCGCGAGGGTGCAGATGTCCAGGATCGCCAGGCGCTTCAGCCTGAAGGAATAGGCCGTGGTCAGCGCGTAGTAGGCAGCCATGACGGCCAGGAAGAGCGGCCCGAGCAGCAGTGCCAGGGCAAAGCCCGCCAGCACCAGCCCCGGCGCCAGCCAGAGACCCGTGCGCAGCGGCAGCGCGCCCGAGGCGAAGGGGCGGTGGCGCTTGCGGGGATGGGCGCGGTCGGCGGCAAGGTCCATCAGGTCGTTCAGCACGTAGACCGACGAGGCGACCAGCGAGAAGGCGACAAAGGCCAGCAGGCTTTGCACCAGCGCGCCGGCGGTCAGCGCGTGGGCGGCCAGCATCGGCAGGAAGACCAGCAGGTTCTTCAGCCACTGGTGCGGACGCAGCACGCGCAACAGCGGCGGCAGCCGGTGCGGCGGGGCCTCCGGCGCATCGGCCTCGATATGGTGGACGTCGGTCGAGAGAGCCTCGGCCCGGCTGCGCAGGGCGGCGGGGGCGGCGACAGTCAGCGCGCGGGCCACGCGGTCCCAGACCGCGAGATCGGCAGGGCTGTCGCCGGCATAGGTCACTTCGGCGCCGAAGTGCTGCAGGATGAACTCTGCCTTCTCCATGCCCTTGAGGTTGCGTCCGGGGGCCGAGCCATGGACCTCGTCGAAGAGGCCGAGGTGGTCGGCGATGGCCCGGGCGATACCCTCGTCCGACGCGGTGACGAGGGCACAGCGCCCGCCGGCCGCGCGCCAGCTTTCCAGCAGGTGCAGCACGGCGGGGCGATAGGGCAGGGCAGCAGGGGCGCAGGGGGCAAGCGCGGAGAGCCGGGCCTTGAGCCCCGAACGCCCGCCCGTTGCCAGCGCCCAAGCCGCCAGCATAGGGGCGGACGGGGTGCGGGTGCAGGCGGCCCAGAAGCTCTCGTCCAGCATGTCGCTGGCAATCAGCGTGCCGTCGAGATCGCAGAGCAGCCATTCGCCCGGCCGTGGCTGCGGCATGGCGCTGGAAAACTGGTCCGAACCGTTCTGATGCATGGCTGCCCCCAAGCTGTCCCTCTGCCCGGATTGTTCCCGTAGCGCGGACAATCTGGCGGCAGAATCGGGTCAGAGTGTGGCTGAACCGGGGAAAGATGGGGTGGACCCTGTCCTTTCATCTGCGCGCCCTTGCCCGGACTGCAGGGGCCCGGGGGCATGGGGAAACCGGCCCATGCCCCGGGGCAGGGGCCTTTTTCCCTTGATTTGCGCGCCCCGGGCGACTATCCCGCCC
>NZ_AFPM01000313.1 GCF_000220565.1 Oceanicola sp. S124
GAGGACCTGGCCCAGACCCTGCACGAGGCCGGCACCACCCCCGATCCGCAGCAGATCNGGGAGAAGCGCGAAGAGATGCGCGAGGCCATGGCACACTGGATGCCCGACGCCCTGCGCACGCTCTACACCGCCCACCAGGTGCCCGGCACCTACCGCCCCGATGCCGAACCCGCGGCCGCCCGCGCGCTGGCCAATACCGCGCTCGGCCTGCTGACCCGGCTGGACGGCGGAGAGACCGCCCGCGCCCAATACGCCGCTGCCGACAACATGACCCAGCAGCTCGCGGCCCTGACCGCACTGCTGTCCATCGACGCAGGCGAGGCCGAACTGGCCGCGTTCTACGAGCAGTGGCAGCACGACCGGCTGGTGATCGACAAGTGGTTCTCGATGCAGGTGGCCTTCGCCCGCCCCGAGAAGACCGCCGAGGTCGCCGAGGCGCTGGCGGCGCATCCGGACTTCGACATGAAGAACCCGAACCGCTTCCGGGCCCTCTTCGGGGCTCTCTCGATGAGCCAGGCGGGCTTCCACGCGCCCTCGGGCAAGGGCTATGCGCTGCTGGCGGACTGGCTGATCAAGCTGGATGCGCTGAACCCGCAGACCACGGCGCGGATGTGTGCCGCCTTCCAGACCTGGAAGCGCTTCGACAGCGACAGGCAGGCGCTGATGAAGGCCGCGCTTCAGCGGATCGCCGCCCGCGAGGGGCTCAGCCGCGATGTGTCCGAGATGGTGACCCGGATCCTGAACCACTGACCAAACCACTGATATAAAACACGTTTCCCGGCTCAACCAAAGGGCCGGGAAACAACCACGCAAGTTTCTGGTGAATGTTAACGAAGTGACGACGGTTTAACGTCATATCTCCCCTGAGGTGCCACGTTTCGGCCCCAATGCCCCAGCAGAACTGGGCCAGAGATAAGCGGAGATGCCCATGCGCGGTCTGAGCCAGATACCCGGAATCCGAAGCCTGTTCGGTACGGTCGCCCCCCGGGGCCAGCATGGTCTGGCCGGCGACGATGCGGCGGGGCCCGCGGTTCTGGACCTGGCCGGCGCCACGCTGGCCGGCGGACGCCAGATCCGCATCCGCTCCGCCGCGCAGGCGCGCGCAGGGCTCGGCCGCGCCGGGCTCGACCAGGGGACCGAAGAGACCCCGACCGAACGCCGCCGCCTGCTGCCGATCCGCCATGCCACCCGCGAGCAAGGCACCTTCCGCGCCCATTTCCAGAAGGGTCGCACCCTGGTGCGTCAGGATCGCTGGGACCTGCTGGCGCGCCTGATCCGTGAAACCGACAGGCTGCGCGAAACCTCCCCCGCCGGGGTGCGCATGTCCGATGTGCTCGCCGCCGGCGCGCGCTCCGACATGGTGTCCTCGGCGCGCAAGGCGATCCAGCAGGGGGCCGAGCCTTCGGGCGCCTGGCTCACCGATCTGGATCAGGCCGCCGCCGAGGGCGACTGGCCAGAGGCGGTGACCATCGCGCGCCTGCACATGGATATCGCCTGGCTCTACCATGGCGACCTGCCGCCCGTCGCCCGCCCGGCGGCGCCGCACCCCGAGTTCACCCGCCACTTCAACCGCGCCGCGCAGCTGCTGGACGGCTTCAGCCCGATCGAAGAAGCCAGCCCGATGCTGGCCGAGGCCCGTATCGCCCTGCTGGCCAATGATCCCGCCGGGCCTGACCGGATGCGCGACGACTTCGAGGACCTGATCGACCTCGATCCGGCCAATCCCGGGCCGCTGCGGCTGTTCGGCCTCTACATGCTGCCGCGCTGGTTCGGCAGCGATGCCGCCGCCATCGACCAGGCTGCCGCCCAGACCGCCGACCGGCTGGCCGATGTCTGGGGCGATGGCGCCTATGCCTGGGTCTGGCTCGACGCCCTCTCCAGCGAGGCCGAGACCGCCGCCGCCTGCGATGCCGCGCGCTTCCGCCGCGGGCTCTTCGATATCCTCGAACGCCGCCCGGGACAGGAGGTTGCCAACCTGCTCGCCGGGTTCTGCGGCCTTGCCATGGCGCCGGGCCGCGCGCCCGCCGGTCTCTCGGCCCCGGCCCGCGCCACGCGCGACCTGCTGCATGCCGCCTGCACCCCGGTGATCGAACACCACATGAGCGAGATCCGCCCCGAGCTCTGGCTGCGCGGCGCCCGCCCGGCGCTTGCCCTGCCGGAAGAGCAGATGAGCCCTGCCGACCTCGCCAGCGACGCCGCCCAGATCGCCGCGATCGTCAAGGCCCGCCGCACCGGCGCTGTCCGCCACTGACGGAGCGTGCGTGCGCGCGCGCTACAGCTGCGCCAAAGGCCCCAGGGCCCCAGCGGCGATACGGTCCTGTGCCTGCCCCTTCTTCCGCCGCCCCTTCAGTCAGCCCCTCGCTGCCTAGTCAGCGCTACCTGGTCCGCGCTGTCTGGCCCCACTCTCAGGGCCCCAACTGCTGACACCCATCTCTCTGCAACCGTTGTCCGGCGCCTGCTGTCCGGCACCCGCTGTCTGGTACCCGCTGTCTGGCGCCCGCTGTCTGGTACCCGCAGTCTGGCGCCCGCAGTCTGGCGCCCGCAGTCTGGCGCCCGCTGTCTCACACCCGCTGTCCGGCCCCCATTCTTCAACGCCCCTCCTCCGGCCCCCTTTGCTCGGCACCCATCGTCTTCCCCCAAGGTGCCCTTTGTCAGGCCCGCATCCTCCGGCGCCGGCCTCCCGTCGTGCCGAGGCCCCTTGCCCACCCCGGCGCCCTGTCCTAGAACCCGTGATCAAGCCAATCCCGGAAAGGACGGAGCATGCTGGACCTCACCTACGAGACCCCGAAGCCCAAGGTCATCGCGGGCGCGAAACACGACTGGGAACTGGTCATCGGGATGGAGGTCCATGCCCAGGTCTCGTCCAATGCGAAGCTCTTCTCGGGCGGGTCGACCAGGTTCGGCGCCGAGCCGAACTCGAACGTCGCCTTCGTGGACGCGGCCATGCCCGGAATGCTGCCGGTGATCAACGAATACTGCGTCGCCCAGGCCGTGCGCACCGGGCTGGGCCTGAAGGCGCAGATCAACCTGTTCTCGGCCTTCGACCGCAAGAACTATTTCTACCCCGACCTGCCGCAGGGCTACCAGATCTCCCAGCTCTACCACCCCATCGTGGGCGAGGGCGAGATCCTCGTCGACATGGGCCCCGGCGTCGCCCGGCTGGTGCGCGTCGAGCGCATCCACCTGGAACAGGACGCCGGCAAGTCGATCCACGACATGGACCCGGCGATGTCCTTCGTCGACCTGAACCGCACCGGCGTCGCGCTGATGGAGATCGTCTCCCGCCCCGACATCCGTGGCCCGGAAGAGGCCGCCGCCTATGTGACCAAGCTGCGCCAGATCCTGCGCTACCTCGGCACCTGCGACGGCAACATGCAGAACGGCAACCTGCGCGCCGACGTCAACGTCTCGGTCTGCCGCCCCGGCCAGTACGAGAAGTACATGGAAACGCAGGATTTCAGCCACCTCGGCACGCGCTGCGAGATCAAGAACATGAACTCCATGCGCTTCATCCAGCAGGCCATCGACTACGAGGCGAAGCGCCAGATCCAGATCCTTGAGTCCGGTGGCACCATCGACCAGGAAACCCGGCTCTATGACCCGGACAAGGGCGAGACGCGCTCGATGCGGTCCAAGGAAGAGGCGCATGACTACCGCTATTTCCCCGACCCCGACCTGCTGCCGCTGGAGATCGAACAGGGCTGGGTCGACGATATCGCCGCCTCCCTGCCCGAGCTGCCGGACGCCAAGAAGGCCCGGTTCGTCAAGGACTTCGGCCTGTCGGAATACGACGCCTCGGTGCTGACGGCCGAAGTGGTCAACGCGCAGTACTTCGAAGAGGTGGTGGGCGTCGCCGGGGACGGCAAGCTGGCTGCCAACTGGGTGATCAACGAGCTCTTCGGACGCCTCAAGAAGGATGACCTCGACATCACCGACAGCCCCGTGACGCCGGCGCAACTGGGCGGGCTGATCAAGCTGATCAAGGCCGACGAGATCAGCGGCAAGATCGGCAAGGACGTCTTCGAGGTCCTCTTCACCGAGGGCGGCGATGCGGCCGAGATCGTCGAGGCCCGCGGCCTGAAGCAGGTCACCGACACCGGCGCCATCGAGGCAGCCGTCGACGAGGTGATCGCCGCCAACCCCGGCCAGGTCGAGAAGGCCAAGCAGAACCCCAAGCTGGCCGGCTGGTTCGTCGGCCAGGTGATGAAGGCCACCGGCGGCAAGGCCAACCCGAAGGCGGTGAACGACATCGTCTCGGCGAAGCTGGGGCTGTAGGCCTCCGGCCAGGCCCGACACGTCAGTCATAAAGAGGGCGGGGCATGTCCCCGCCCTCTCCACGTCCGGCCCACTGGCCCCGTCACGGGCCACGACACCGAAGCATCCGGTGCCTTGCCCTCCCCCGCTCCTCTGATAGGCTCGGCCCCGACAGAGGAGACCCCATGCCCTACATCAGCCCCGAAATGATCGTCCGCCCGGAGTGGATCGACTACAACGGCCATCTCAACATGGCTTATTACGGGGTGCTCTTCGACCTCGGCAGCGATCCGTTCAGCGAAGAGATGGGCATGGGCGAGGGCTACCTGCGCGACAGCGGCCACACGACCTATACCGCCGAGTTCCGCATCCGCTACCTGCGCGAAGTACACGAGGGCGCGCGGCTGCGCGCCTCGCTGCGGCTGCTGGATGTCGGGCCGCGCGCCTTCCACTATGCGCAGGAGCTGATCCACTCCGACGGCTGGATCGCCGCCACCGGCGAGGGCATCAGCCTGCACGTCGACCAATCCGGGCCGAAGGTTGCCGCTTACCCCCCTGCCGTGCAGGCCAAGCTTGACGCGGCCCTGGCGGAGCACCAGAAGGAGCCGATACCCGACTGGGTGGGCAAACCGATGGGGCTGCGGAAATGAACTGGGAATACAGGGTCGTACCGGCACCGGACAAGGCACGCCGGGTGCGCGGGGTCCGCGGGCCCGAGGCGCGTTTCGCGCGCACCATCGAGGATGTGATCAACCACATGGCCGCCTCGGGCTGGGAATACTGCCGCGCCGAGATGCTGCCCGAGGCAGGGCGCCGCCGCGCCACCACCTATCACAACCTGCTGATCTTCCGACGTGATCCCCGCAACGCTCCGCAAGCCTCCGAGACGAAGCTGCTGGAAGCCCCCGAGGATCTGCCCTTGCGCAGCGAACCGGCAGCGCCCGGCCTTGGCGGCCGCCTGAGGCGCAGCGCCGCGCGTGTGGTCGATGGCATCATGGCGCGCAGCCCCTCCCGGGACCGGCGCGAAGAACCGCTGTTCCAGCACGACGCCCTGCGCGAGCGCCCCGCCCCCTCGGCCGGTCCTGTCCTCAAGGCCGCGGAGCACGCTCCGGAGGACGCGGGGGACACCCCCGGGGACAACACTGGAGACAACGGCGGGGACACCCCCGAAGCCGCGCCGCAGCGTCGCGACTAGAACCGGGCGGCCTCACGACGGGGGCAGCAAGGCCCCCGCCAGCGCATCACGAGGACAGGTCCAGCGACAGGGCGTGGATCTGCTGCATCAGCGGCCCCAGGGCCTCGTGCACGGCGCGGTGCTGGGCAATGCGGCTCTGCCCGGCCAGCGCCCCGGCCTTCATGCGGACGATGAAATGGCTCTCTCCGCCATCCTGGTATCCCGCGTGGCCGCGATGGCTTTCGCTGTCGTCGATGACCTCAAGTACCTCGGGGGTGAACCGGGCCTGCAGCCGGTCGCGGATCTCTGCCGTTCGGGACATTTTTTCTCCTGTCGCCTCTTCAATCTGCCGCCGCTTAGTCTAAACTTCAGCGCCTGACTCGGAAATGCCCCACGACCAAGGAGGCCGCCCCCATGCCCAAATCTGATCCCTTCGGTTTCGACATGTCCATCTCTTCTGCCAAGAAAAAGCAGAACAGGGGACGTCGCGGCATGTCCGGGGCCTCGGAAACCTCGACCCGCATCTGCGATCACGAGGACTGCCAGGAACCGGGCAAGTACCGGGCTCCGAAAGCCCCGGACGTGCTGGACGATTATTTCTGGTTCTGCAAGGAGCACATCCGGGAATACAACCAGAAGTGGAGCTTCTTCGACGGCAAGACCGAGGCGGAGATGAATGCCCAGATGTCCGAGGACAAGGTCTGGGAACGCAAGACCAAGCCGCTCGGCGACCCCGAGGCGCGGGCCTGGGCACGGCTTGGCATCGAGGATCCGCACCAGGTGCTGGGCGCCAATGCGACGCAGAATCCGGGGCGCAACGCCAATCCGGGCGGTGTAACCCGCCGCCTGCCGCCGACCGAGCGCAAGGCGATCGATATCCTCGAAGCCAAGGACACCTGGAGCAAGACCGAGATCCGCAAGGCCTACAAGGCGCTGATCAAGGTGCTGCACCCCGACATGAACGGCGGCGACCGCAGTCAGGAAGAACAGCTGCAGCAGGTCGTCTGGGCCTGGGACCAGATCAAGGACAGCCGCAGCTTCAAGTGACGGCAGCCCCGTCCCGAGGCCCCCTTCACAGGCCGCCAGCCCCGCGCTGGCGGCCTTTTTCGTAGGGCGCGGGCGGGGCAATGTATTCACGAAACCCATCCATCGCGCCTAAGTTCGGCAATTCAGACAGGGTTTTCGCAGCGGAATCGTTTGACTCCGCAAGTCATGTATACAAACCTACCTCCATGTCTTGGATCTGGGAGGAGCATGGACATGACAACCCGACCCCCGAACGGCGCCCCTCGGCGCCCCCGAAGCGCTGGACGTTCCGGCGCTGCCACCCCCGGCCGGCTCGCCCTGGCATCGGCACTGGCCGGGCTGGCGATGACCGGCCAGGCACTGGCCGCCGGAGACTGCGCCGCGCTGGCCGACTTCGAGGCAGGCGCCCTCAGCGTGACCGGCGCCGAGCTTGTCGCCGCCAGCGCGACCGCCCCCGAGGCCTGCGTGGTCATGGCCAGCCTGGCGCAGGGCGAGGAGGTCTCTCCGATCAACTTCCGCGTCACCCTGCCGACAGAGTGGAGCGGACGCTCGGTGCAATACGGCGGCGGCGGCTTCAATGGCAGGATCAACGACAACCAGGGCGCGCGCTGGCAGACGCCCGAGGCCCAGGCGGCCTTCCCGTTCAAGAACCACGTCACCTTCGAGGGTGACAGCGGGCACCAGAACGGCGCCCTGCCCCTCGGTCCCGACGTCGACCCGCGCGGGGCCTCCTTCGCGCTGGTGCCGGAAGAGTTCGAGAACTACGCCGGGGCTTCGGTCGGCAAGACCTTCGATGCCGCGATGCAGATCGTCGAAGCCCATTACGGGCGCCTGCCCGACTACAGCTACTTCGTCGGCTTCAGCCAGGGCGGCAAGGAGGCCATGGTCGCCGCGCAGCGCCACCCCGAGAACTACGACGGCATCCTGGCCGGCGATCCGGTGGCGGCGCTCTCGGGGTTGAAGATGGCCCATCTGAAGAGCACCCGCGCCTTCTACGCCAATGGCGGCGCGGCCTGGGTGCCGCCCGCCACTGCCGAGGTGGTCACCGCCGAGATCATCGCCCAGTGCGACGGGCTGGACGGGCTCGAGGACGGCTGGATCGGCGATTTCGAGGGCTGCCAGCCGGATCTCTCGACCATGCTCTGCGAGGGTGCCGAAGGCGAGGACTGCCTGAGCGAGGCGCAGCTGGCGGCGATCAACGAGATGCATGCCCCGGTGGAACTGGACTACGAGCTGCCCAACGGGCTGACCGGCCACGCGGGCTATCCCTGGGGCAACGTGGCCTGGTCGGGCAGTTTCCTCGGCACCCGTCCGCAGCCGGGCAACCCGGTCGAGCTGGGCAAGGACGCCTATGTCTACGGACTGGGTGACGGCTATGCGCGGTTCTTCGTAGCGCAGGATCCCGGCTTTGACGCCCTCACCTTCGACGAGAACGACCCGGCGCTGCGGGACCGCATCCTCGAGGTGGCGCAGCTGATCGACGCCACCGACCCCGACCTGACCCCGCTGGCCGAGGGCGGCAGCAAGCTGATCCTCTATGCCGGGGGCGCATCCGAGGTGCCGCCCGCCGAAGTGGCGGCCTACTGGCGCCGCATGGTCGAGACCACCGGCGTGCCGGCGCGCGACTTCGCCCGCTTCTACATCTTCCCCGCCATCACCCATGCCGGTGTCGGACCCGAGGGGATGCCGGCGGCGTCGGACCTGTTCTCGGCGCTGGAGGCCTGGGTCGAGACCGGCACCGCGCCGGGGCCGATGGTCAACTCCAGCCCGAAGGCGGACCTGGTCACCGCCGAGCGTCCGCTCTGCGAATACCCCGCCGTGCCGCGCTATGATGGTGCGGGTGATCCGATGCTGGCGACCAGCTTCAGCTGCTTGCCCTAGGGCAGCGGCGGAAGCACTGGACTCTTCGGGGGTCGCGGCGGGTGTCGCGGCCCCCTGCCATTGCGGCTTGCGCCCACCCCGCCGCGACCTGGTTCAGTCGGGCTGCACGCTCAGCCGGTCCTCGGCCAGAAGCTGCCCCGGCTGGAGGCCAGAGGCCGGCGCGCTGCCCGGCGCAGGTTCCAGCGTCAGGCGCAGATCGGCCCCGGGCGCCAGCCGGGCCAGCGGCGGCGGCAGGTCGATCACCTGGCGTTCGGCCTGCCCCGGCCAGGCCAGCAGGGAAATCGGCGCCGCGTCCCCCGCGACCAGCCAGAAGTGGTGACCCTGGCCCTCGGGGGCGGGCAGGCCCAGGCGCTGCAGGCTGAGCCGCGCGGCGTCCGGGTCGAAGGCCACCTCGTAGCGCACCGGATCGTCGCCGCCGCCAAGGCTGGCGCGATAATACGGCAGATCGCGCGGGGACATCAGTCCGGTTTCCCAGGCGAGGAAGGCAAGGGCAGCGGCAGCGGCGGTGCCGATCACCAGCTCTGCGATGCCCAGCGAGGCAATGAAGCCGCGCAGCCCCTGCGGCACCGGCGGATCATCCCAGAGCCTGGCGCGCAATGCCCGGCGCGTGGCCGCCGGCAGCGGCTGCCCGGACAGCGCCTCCTGCATGGCCAGCGGATCGTCGCGCCATGTCCCGACCAGGGTCGACAGCGCGGGCTCGGACGACAACCGCGCCTCGAAGGCCAGCCGGGCATCCGGGGGCAGCAGGTCCAGCACGTAGTCGGCGGCCAGCAGCATCACCTCTTGCGTCGCGGAGGCACCGTCCCCTTCGGGGACGGGAGCGGAGCCCTTGCCGGAGGGCGCCGCGGAACGCCGGTCAGCGCGCGGATCGGGCCGGCGGGCGCTCATCGCGTCAGGCACTCCTTCAGCTTCAGCAGGCTGCGGCGCAGCCAGGTGCGCATGGTGTTCAGCGGCACGCCGTAAGTCTCGGCCAGCTCCTGGTAGGAATAGCCCATCAGGTAGGCCCCCTTGACCGCCTCGGCGCGGTCGATCTCAAGCTCTTCCAGGCAGGCCAGAAGCTGCGCCCGTTCGCCCGAGGCTATGGCCTGGGCCTCGGGGCCCGGCTGCGGCGAGGCCATCTCCTCGGCCTCCGAGAGGTGCTCGTTGCGGGCGCGGCGGGCGCGCAGCCGGTCGATGGCGGTATTGCGGGCGACGGTGATCAGCCAGGTCATCGGGCTGAAGCCGGTGGCGCGGTAGCGCTCGGCATTGCGCCAGATCTTGACGAAGCTGTCCTGCAGCGCCTCCTCGGCCTCGGCCCGGCTGCCCAGGATGCGCAGAGCCACCCCGAAGAGCTTGCCCGAGGTCAGCGCGTAGAGACGCTGGAAGGCGGCCCGGTCGCCCTCGGCCACCTGCGCGATCAGCTCCTCGATTTCCTCAAGCGTCGCCATGCCATCCTCTTCGCCTCGGCCCGGGTCCGGGGATCCTTCGCGCCCCCGGTTGCCGCCCCGCCGGGGCGTGCGTCTTTTTGCCCTTTCCCTCGCCGTTCGCTTCGATATGGTGCAGCGGACCCCGTGGATCATGCTGCGGGTGCGAATGAAGCAGGAAGGACTAGCCGACCATGGCCGAGGGATCGCTCGATAGCAACGCCAAACCGACCGAGGAAATCTCCGTTCGCGAGGTCTTCGGCATCGACACGGACATGGTGGTGAAGGGCTTCGAAGAGCGCACCGACCGCGTGCCCGAGGTCGACACCACCTATCGCTTCGACCCCGACACCACGCTGGCGATCCTGGCCGGCTTCAGCCACAACCGCCGCGTCATGGTGCAGGGCTACCACGGCACGGGCAAGTCGACCCATATCGAACAGGTCGCGGCCCGGCTGAACTGGCCCACCGTGCGCGTCAACCTCGACAGCCACATCAGCCGGATCGACCTGATCGGCAAGGATGCGATCAAGCTGAAGGACGGCAAGCAGGTCACCGAGTTCCACGAGGGCATCCTGCCCTGGGCACTGCGCAACCCCGCCGCCATCGTCTTCGATGAATACGACGCCGGCCGTGCCGACGTGATGTTCGTGATCCAGCGCGTGCTGGAAACCGACGGCAAGCTGACCCTGCTCGACCAGAACGAGGTCATCACGCCGAACAAGTTCTTCCGCATCTTCGCCACCTCGAACACCGTGGGCCTCGGCGATACCACCGGCCTCTACCACGGCACCCAGCAGATCAACCAGGCGCAGATGGACCGCTGGTCCCTCGTCGCCACGCTGAACTACCTCAGCCATGACGCGGAAGCCGCGATCGTGCTGAGCAAGGCGCCGCATTACAACACCGAGAAGGGCCGCAAGACCATCAGCCAGATGGTGACCCTGGCCGGCCTGACCCGCACCGCCTTCATGAACGGCGACCTCTCGACCGTCATGTCGCCGCGCACGCTGATCAACTGGGCCCAGAACGCCGAGATCTTCCGCAACACCGGCTATGCCTTCCGGCTGACCTTCCTCAACAAGTGCGACGAGCTCGAGCGCCAGACCGTGGCCGAGTTCTACCAGCGCTGCTTCGACGAGGAACTTCCCGAAAGCGCCGCCTCGGCCGCCAGCTGATGCCATGCATCTCGGCCTGATCGGCGGTATCGGCGTCGCGGCGAGCCTGGTCTATTACCAGCGCCTCGCCAGCCGTGTCGCCGATCTGGGCGGGACCCTCGAGATGACCCTGGTCCATGCGGACATCCGGGAGCTGATCACCAACAACCTTGCCTGGAAGCCCCGGGCCCAGGCAGAAAGCTATGCCCGCCATATCGAGAGGCTGCGCGCCGCCGGTTGCGACTGTGCGGCGATCACCTCGATCGGCGGGCATTTCTGTTTCCCCGAGACCGAGGCCCTGTCCTGCCTCCCCCTCGTCAGCGCCATCGCCCCGCTGGATGCGCATTTCGCCCGCCAGGGGCTGAAGCGCGTCGGTCTGCTTGGCACCGCCAACGTGATGCGCACACGCCTCTTCGGCCAGATGGTGCAGACCGGGGCCGTGGCCCCCCAAGGCGATCTGGACGCCATCGGCAAGCTCTACCAGGACATCGCCGTGTCAGGCGCCTGCACCGAGGCACAACGCGCCGAGGTCTTCGAACTGGGCCGCAAGATGGTGCAGGATCAGGGCGCCGAGGCGGTGATCCTGGCAGGCACCGACCTGAACCTCGCCTTTGACCGCGACGCAGGCTACCCGGTGGTCGATGCGCTGGACATCCACGTCGATCTGCTGGCGCGGCTGGCAACGGGCCGCGCAACGCTCTGAGCCCCCAGCCCTCTGAGGGCCTGTCCGCCGCCTCAACCTTTTCTGAAAACCTGTCTGCCTAACCTCCCAGTGACGTAGCATCCGGGGAGGGGTGGCAGATGTCTGCAAGAACCGGCCTGATGATGACCCTGCTGGCGCTGACCTCCGCCCCGGCCCTGCCTGCTGCGTCGCCGCTTTCGGCTGACCCGGCCCAGACCTTCGCCCGCTGCGCCGGGCGCCTGATGGCCGAGGTCGAACACCACTGGCTGCTCTCCACCAACGCCGGCCCCACGGAAGCCGCCCTCTCGGACATGCGAGACCTGCTCGCCAGCCTGCCCGGCTCGGAGGCCCGCTACTTCCTGTCACTGCGCTCCGAGGCCCGCGCCGCGCAGCGTGCCCTGCTGGACACCGCCCGTTTCTCCGGCAATGCCGAGAAAGCCGCCCGCGCGGGGCTGATGGCAGAGACACTGCTGGGCCAGTGCCGCGCCCTCCTTCCGCGCTAGGTACCCGCGGCATATGTCGAATGCCTCCGGCGGCAGTATTTGTGGCCTTCGGATGGATGCAAGGGCCTCTTCTCTTTATCCGATGGCTAGAAATACTGCGGGGGAATCCGCAAAGCGGATGGGGGCAGCGCCCCCTCCCTCCCCTTCAACCACCCGCGCTGCGCTTCCCGCTTGCGACCTTCCCGGCCAAGTGCTTTATCTTCCCTCATGAGCAAGCCCAGCGACAATCCCGCCGATCCGTTCAAGAAGGCCCTGGCCGAGGCCACCAAGGTCATGGCCGATGATTCCGACCTGAACGTGCAGTACAGCGTCGATCCCTCCGGCAAGAGCGGCGACCAGATGCGCCTGCCGCAGGTCTCGCGCCGGATGTCCAGGGACGAGGTGCTGCTGGCCCGGGGCACGGCCGATGCGCTGGCCCTGCACCACCGCTACCACGACGCCGCAACCTACGGGAAATACCAGCCCGACGGCCAGATGGCGCGCGAACTCTTCGAGGCCATGGAGACCGCCCGCTGCGAGGCCATGGGCGCCCGCGACATGCCGGGCACCGCGGGCAATATCGACCACAAGATCGCCGCCGAGGCGCGCCGCCTCGGCTACGAGGGCATCAAGGACCGCGCCTCGGCGCCCCTGCCCGCCGCCGCGGGCTTCCTGATCCGTCACCTTGCCACCGGCCGCCCCATGCCCGCCGGTGCGCAGAACGTGATGGAGCTGTGGCGCGACTTCATGGAAGAGCGCGCCGGGGACCGGCTGGAAAACCTCGGCGACACGCTGTCGGATCCGCAGGCCTTCGCCCGCTTCGCCCGCCGCATGATCGAGGATCTGGGCTATGGCGACCAGCTGGGCGATGACCCGGACGCCGAGGACGACGAAGCCCAGGACGACGCCGAAGAAGCCCCCGACGACGACCAGGACCCCGACTCGACCGGCCAGGACGACAGCGAGGAGCAGCCCGAGGCCTCCCCCGAGCAGAGCCAGGAAGACCAGCAGGACAGCTCCGAGGCCGAGGTCAGCGCCGACGACATGGCCGACCAGGAGGCCGGCGAAGAGGCCGAGATGCCCGAGGGCGAGGCCCCGCAGGAGCCCCCCGCGCCTGCGCCGGTCAGTGACGCCGATCCGAATTACGTCATATATTGCGACACCTACGACGAAGAGATCGCGGCCGAGGATCTTGCCGATCCGGCAGAACTGGAGCGCCTGCGCGCCTATCTCGATCA
>NZ_AFPM01000312.1 GCF_000220565.1 Oceanicola sp. S124
TGCGATACGAGGTCCTGCGCCAAGCCCTTCCGTCATCGTCCTGCCCGGAAGGGGGCGGAATGATCCCGCTACGTCTCGGGCCGCAGCACGACATGGGGCCGGTCCATGCGCTTCTGACCCGCGCCTTTGCCTAGTATGGAGGGCCGGATTCGACCCGCCGTCCTCTCTCGGTCGGATGCCGCCCGAGGCGCTGGCGCGGGAAGCCGCGGGGAACGAACTGTGGATCCTGCCCCCGGCCGAGGCCCCGCTGGCCTGCATGGTGCTGACGGTGAAGCCGGATCACCTCTATCTGGGCAAGCTGGCGGTGGCTGAGACCGCGCGCGGGCAGGGTCTGGCCCGACGGATGATGGACCATGCCGAGGCGCGAGCCCGCGCGCTGTTCCTGCCCCGGCTGCGCTTGCAGACCCGGATCGAGCTGGTCGAGAACCACGCCACCTTCCGCCATCTCGGCTTCGTGGAAATCGCCCGCACGGCCCATCCCGGCTATGACCAACCGACCAGCCTGACCTTCGAGAAGATCCTCTGACGGCCGCCCCGTCGTGGCAAGGCGACGGGGCCTCAGAACCGGGTGCAGTCCAGCACCAGGTCGACGGCCTCTCCGCCCAGAAGCCGCGCGCTTTCGATGACCTCGCAACTCTCGGGTCCGGGCCTGCGCCGGTCGCCGGGCGCGCCGGTGCCGCAGTCCAGCAGACCCAGGATCATCGCCGCATCGCCGCGGATCTCGCGCACGCGGCAGCCCGAGACCAGTTCCATCGCCTGCGCCGCCCGGGGGCCGACCGGACCGAGGCGCGGGGCGTAGCGCGGGTTGCGCCGCGCCGCGTCGGCCAGCCGTCCCCGCAGGCGGACGTCGAAGACATCTCCGCGGACACTCACCCGGGTGACCGGCTGGTCACGGAAATGGGGGTCCGGCAAGCCGCACCCGACGAGCAGCAGGCATAGGGACGAGACGAGGCAGACAGGAACGAGGCGCATGGCGCAGGGTGGCGCGCCGATGGTTAAGGGCGCCTTAAACAGCGCCCCGCCCAATCCGCGCCGAGACCGGACCGGTGCCTCCCTGCGGCAGTGCCCCTTGCACCGGCGGCCTTGCGGTCATAATTTCTGACCAATCCCCGCCCCGGATCCGAGACCCATGCCCTTCCAGCCCATTCCCTCAGAGAAGCGCGCCGATGCGGTGACGCGCCAGATCGAACTGCTGATCCTGCGCGGCATCCTGCGCCCCGGAGAGCGCCTGCCCGCCGAACGCGACCTGGCGGAGCGGATGGAGGTTTCTCGCCCCTCGCTGCGGGAAGCCCTGGCCGACCTGCAGGCGCGCGGGCTGCTCGAGAGCCGGGCCGGCTCCGGCGTCTACGTGGCCGATGTCCTCGGTGCCGCTTTCTCTCCGGCGCTGGTGGCGCTGTTCCAGCGCCATGAGGAGGCGGTGCTGGACTACATCTCGTTCCGGCGCGACCTCGAGGGACAGGCCGCCGAGCGCGCCGCCCGTGACGGGCTGCCCGCCGACCTGGCGCTGGTGGATCGCTGCTTTGCCCGCATGGAGCAGGTGCACGGTCGCGGCGACGCCGCCGAGGAGGCACGGCTGGATGCCGCCTTCCACCTGTCGATCCTCGAGGCCAGCCACAACATCGTCCTGGTGCACATGATGCGCTCGATGCTGGACCTGCTGCGCTCCGGGGTGTTCTACAATCGCGAGATCATGTTCGACGGCCCGGATACCGCCACCCGCCTGCTGGACCAGCACCGGGCAATCAACGCCGCCCTGCAGGCCCGCGATGCCGCGGGGGCGCGGCAGGCTGTCGAAGCGCATCTGGACTTCGTCCGCGAAGCCTACAAGGCCCATCTCGACACCGCCCGGCGGGCCGAGATCGCCAGGATGCGGCTGGATCGGGACGGCGCACGCGGCTGACCCCTCGGCAAGGTCAAGGGCGAGGCCCCGCCCCCTCGCACAGACGCGATCCGCGGGCCGGATCGCCGGCATGGCGTGCGCCGCAGGCGCGCCTTCGGATCATGCCACCCGAAAAGCAAAAACCCCGGCGCGGGGGCCGGGGCTTTCATGTCTGTCGCGTGGAGAGGCCTCAGTTCAGGCGGGCCTTCACGTCGTCGATCGAGCTGGCGACCAGGGCCGCCGACTTGTCGTCGGTCATCTGCTTGGCGATCACCTCGCGGGCCACGGCCACGGCGGTGATCACGGCAGTGTCGCGCACGGCCTTGACCGCAGAGGCTTCGGCCGCGGCGATCTGCTCTTCCGCGGCGGCGAGACGACGGGCAATGGATTTCTCCAGCTCGGCGTCGGCCTGTTCGGCAGCAGCGGCAGCTTCGCTCTTGGCCGAGGCGACGATGCGGTCGGCCTGATCCTGCACTTCCTTCTGCTTGCGCTCGAAGGAGGCGAGGACGGCCTTGGCCTCCTCATGCAGGGCACGGGCTTCGTCGAGCTCGGACTTGATGCCTTCGGCACGCTTGTCCAGCAGGCCACCGATCAGGCCGGGGACCTTGAAGAACACCAGCACACCGATGAACACCAGGAAGGCGATCAGCACGACGAAGTCGGTGTTCCCGAGCGAGAAGAACGGGCCCGAAGCGGCGAAGGCCGGGGTGGCGGCCAGGGTCGCGACGGCGGCGGACGGGGCGAGGGTCTTCATCAGGCTCATCCTTTCAGCCGCGAGGAAACGGCACCGGCGATCTCGTCGTCCTTGGCGGCGAAGCCCAGGGCAGAGACGATTTCGGCAGCGGCGTCGCGGGCGACGGTTTCGGCAGCCTCCAGGGCGCCGGCGCGGATCTCGGCAATGGCCGCTTCGCTTTCGGCTGCCTTGGCGGCAATCTGTTCATCGGCCTTGGCGGTGGCGGCCTTCAGCTTCTCGCTCGCCTCGGCACGGGTGGCCTCGACGATGGCGGCAGCTTCGGCGCGGGCATCGGCAAGGGCCTTTTCATAGGCCGCTTCCGCGTCCCGGGCCTTCTGCTTCAGCTCATCCGCTGCGGCGATGTTGTTGGCGATCGTTCCGGCCCGGTCGGCAAGCACCGCGCCCACGCGGGGCAGGGCGACCTTCGACAGGATCAGGTAGATCACGACGAGCGTGACGATCAGCCAGAAAATCTGGTTACCCCAGGTCGAGAAATCGAGCTGCGGCATGCCTGCGGATTCCGCTGCGTGGGCAGCGCCTTCCACGGCGTCGTGCGTTTCGGTCGCCATCTCTGCGAACTCCCGGGAACTGGATCTGTAGTCAAGTTACCACGGGTGAGCCCAAAAGGACCCACCCGCGCGTAAGGATCTGTTCCGGCAGTCTTAGACGGCGAACATCAGCAGCAGAGCGACGAGGAACGAGAAGATCCCCAGGGCTTCTGCGAAGGCCATGCCGATGAACAGCGTGGCGGTCTGGCTGGCAGCGGCGGAGGGGTTGCGGAGCGCGCCGGACAGGAAGTTGCCTGCCACGTTGCCCACACCCATTGCTGCGCCGCCCATGCCGATGGCGGTCAGACCAACACCGATGTACTTGCCCAGTTCTGCGATATCGCCTTCCATCTCGTTTTCTCCTTACGTTGGAATTGGCTGGATAGGGTCGCAAGGTGGATTGGCATCCACCCTACGGGTATTCGAAACTCAGTGCGCCGGATGCAGCGCGTCTTTCAGGTAGACGCAGGTCAGGATCGTGAACACGTAGGCCTGGATGAAGGCCACCAGGACCTCAAGACCGTACATGCCGACGATGGCCAGGATCGACACCGGCGAAACCGCCGCGATCGCTGCGAACCCTGCGAAGACCTTGATCACCGCGTGGCCTGCCATGACGTTGCCGGCCAGACGGATGGAATGGCTGACGGGACGCACGAAGTAGGAAATGATCTCGATCACGGCGAGGACGGGACGCAGCGGGCCGGGGGCCGAGCTGACCCAGAACAGGCCGAGGAAGTGGGTGCCGTGCAGCACGAAGCCCAGGATGGTCACGCCCAGGAAGACCGCCAGCGCCAGCACCACGGTGACGGCGAAATGCGAGGTCGTGGTGAAGGACATCGGCAGCAGGCCAAGCACGTTGGCGAAGACGATGAACATGAAGAGCGTGAAGATGTAGGGGAAGTAGCGCAGACCGTCCTTGCCGGACACGTCTTCCACCATCTTGTAGACGAAGCCGTAGGCCATTTCGGCAATCGACTGACCGCGCGAGGGGACCTGCTTCTTGCCGGAGGTGGCAAGCACCATCAGCAGCAGGACCGCCACGATGGTCAGTGCCATCCAGAGGGTCACGTTGGTGATCGTGTACCAATGCACATCGGTGCCGCCGAACAGCGGCTTCACGATGAACTGGTCCATCGGGTGGAAGACCAGGCTGGAACCTTCTTCTGCACCGTGCGCTGCTTCAGTCGCCATCTTTTCCCTCGTCATCGTCACCGGCGCGCGGGCCGGTCGGTTTTTCCTGCAGCTCCTCAGCGGAGCGGAGCATCGTCTTCATTCCGGCCACGAAGCCGAGGAGGGTGAAGAGGATCATCATCACCGGCTGAATGCCGAAGAGCCAGTCCAGCCCGTATCCGATCCCGAAACCCAGCAGCAATCCCGCCACCAGTTCCGTCACCATCCTCCAGCCCACCTGGGCAGCGGAGTAATGTTCCTGTCCATGCGCGCGCCCCTGCCCCGAGCTGCCCGATTTGGCCGCCGCGATCCGGGCCTCGAGCTGGTCCAGTTTGCTGCGGTCGTCGGTGTCGGGCATGGCAGAGAGATCCCGCGTTGGTTAGCGCTTTGCTAAGGGCCGAGAGGCTGCGAGTCAACGCTTCGTGATCCGGGCCGAAACGAAGGATCAAGTAACTGTATCAAAACGAAAATACCTCAGAGCGAAAGGTGAAGATTCAAGGGAACCACACCTGACCCGGGCCTTCCGGGCGCCCCGGAGCATTCTCAACCTTTCGGTTAAGCTTGCCCTCCGCCGGGTTTTCACCGCTTTTCCGGGCGTTGCGCCCCAGGCGACATTCAACGTCCCGGTTGAGCTTTTGCGTTGACCGCCGGGGCGTCGCGCGCCTATCCGGGGCCATGGCGCCCTCACTCGACACCATCTTTGCAGCCCTCTCGGATCCGACCCGCCGGGCGATCCTGTCGATGCTGCTGGAAGACGACATGGCGGTCACCGATGTGGCCGAGCCCTTCGAGATGTCGCTGGCTGCCATCTCCAAGCACCTCGTCATCCTCGCCAATGCCGGGCTGATCACCCAGGAGAAGCGCGGCCGCGTGAAATGGTGCAAGCTGGAACCGGACGCATTGCGCGGGGCCTCGGTCTGGATGCAGGGCTTCGGGCAGTTCGAGGCGGTCAACCTCGACGCCTTCGAGCGCTTCCTCGCGGTAGAGCTATCGGATCCGCGACCGGATCGGGAAGAAGACCAGGACCGGGACGCCCCACCCAAGGAAGAAGAGTAGCGCCGCCCCCGGTCCTGCGGTCCCTCCCCCACTCAGTCCTTCAGCAGCAGCAGCAGTGCGACCACGGTCATCGCCACCCCTCCGAAGATCACCGCCGGGGGCAGGCCCCGGCCAAGCGCCGCCTGCCAGAGGATCACCCAGGAGGGCGTCAGGTAGGTATAGGCCATGACCTTGGCCGCCGGCAGCCGCATCGAGGCGAATTGCAGCAGCACCCCGGTGACGGCCGAGGCGATGATGGCGACATAGACCAGGGTGATCCAGACGATGGCCGGCAGGCTCAGCCAGCGGGTCGAGAGGATCTCGGGCAGGGCCCAGGCGCCGACGATCAGCGCGCCGGCCAGCAGGGTGCCGAAGGTGAAGACCACCGCCGGCTCTCCCCGGTTCAGCTTCGCCACCAGCGGGGTGTAGATCGCATGGGCGATGCAGCCGATGAAATAGATCTTCTCTCCGGGGCCGATCTCGAAGGCCAGCAGGGCCTGCGGATCGCCGTTGAAGATCACCCAGAGCGCCCCTGCCCCGCCGATGGCCAGCGCCAGGGCGATCCGCGCCGTGGTGACCTGGCGCAGCATCAGCCAGCCGAAGCCGGCCGACATCAGCGGCACGAGGGTGAAGACGGCGGCGCTGGAGACCGGCTGCGCGGTCTTCAGCCCCTCGAACATCAGCACGAAATAGGCGCCGAACAGCCCGCCCAGCACGACATAGCGCCAGGGCGCGCGGAACTGCGCCGCCTGCATGCCGGTGCGCAGAAGCGCGATGGTTCCGACGGCCACGGCGGCCAGCAGCAGCCGCAGTGCGGTCAGCGCGGCGGGATCGACATGCCGGCTGGCCATGGCGCCAAGGGGGAAGCTGCCCGCGACGAGACCCGAGAAGGCCAGCATCGCCAGATGTCCCTTCCGCCGCTCAGCCGCATCTTCCCGCAGGGAAAGAGGGTTCACTCGACTTCCTCGCGCAGGTGCTCGGTATGGTCCTTCAGGTAACGCAGGAAGGCCTGGACCTTGGTGGTGCGGTGCAGGTCCATGTGGGTCACCAGCCACAGCCGGCTTTCCCACTCGGGCACCGGCGGATGCACCTCGACCAGGTCCTGGCGGCGGGCGCATTCATAGGTGCCCAGGAAGCCCATGCCGACACCGGACAGGACCGCCTGGCGCACCGCCCGCGTGTCGCCGGAGCGGAAGACGACCTGATGGCCGGGAACGGTCTCGCGCATCCACTGGGCCCAGGGCGCGCGGCTGTTGACGTCATCCAGGCCGACGAAGCGGTGCCCGGCCATGCGCTCGGGGATCTTCGGCATGCCGTGGCGCTCGATGTAGTCCTTACTGCCGTAGATCGCGCTCTTCAGCGTCAGGAAGGGCTGCACCACGTTGTCGGGCTGCTGCGGCGGGCTGCCGGCGCGGATCGCCACATGGGCCTCGCCGTACTCGAGCCGGAACAGGCGCATGGAGGTCAGGTAGCGCAGTTGCACATCAGGGTATTCGGCCTGGAAACCCGCCAGGATCGGCACCAGCAAATGGCTCAGCCCGCCGATGGTGGTCACCACCAGCTCGCCCGAGACCTCGTTGCCACGCCCCTTGATCCGCGCCGAAAGCTGGCTGAACTGGTCGTCCGTTGCCTGGGCGACGCGCAGCAGGTCCTGGCCGGCCTCGGTGGCGGTGTAGCCCCGGGTGTGGCGCTGGAACAGCTTCACGCCCATGCGCTTTTCCAGCGCGTCGATGTGACGGATCACCGTGGCATGGTGCACGCCCAGAACCTCGGCCGCCCCCGAGACGGTGCCCAGCCGGGCAACCTGGTAGGCGGTGCGGATCTCGTCCCAGTTGTCCATCGGAAGTCTCACTCTTTGAATGTGCGCCAGAAAACCACGCCACACAGTCCAAGCGCTTTCCGTGCGCAGTTGCAAGGCCAAAGCACAATGCGCTGCGCATCAGGGCACCGAAGCCCGCCCAATTGATCTGGAACAACAACACTCCGGCGCAATTCTGTTACATTTCCCCGGTTCCCGCCAGATCGGCGGATCACGGGAGGATTGCACGATGACCACCAGATCCACGACTTTCACCCCCGACTTCGGCCCGGCCTTCCTGCCCGCACAGGCGGCGCTTTACGGCTGCATGGCCGGTACGTCGCTTTGGCTGGCAGCCTTCAGCGTCAACATGGCGGTGCTGCGCGGCATGGGCTTCCCGGTCGCCGCCCCGATGCAGACGCGCCACGCCACGCCGGTCTGAGCGCCCCCGGGCCGGATCCGATTGCGCCGCCTCCGAGGGCCTGCCCGCCTTGGACCCCGCCGGGTTGACTCACCCACCCGGCGGGCGTAAACGCGCTACCAACACCCGGAGTCCCCCATGATTCCGGTCCCATCGCCTTTGCGGGGATCGCCATCAGTCAGCGCGTTGCGCCCACTGGTGCGCTTGGCCTTTGTGCCGCCGACCGACACGACCGTCCCTTCGGATGGTTGAGCTTTTCACCTCCTCCACCCAAGTGGAGGGTAACGCACTCACGAAGGCCGCAGGAGGGCCGGGGCATGTTTGAAAATCTATCCGAACGCCTCTCCGGCGTCTTCGACCGTCTGACCAAGGCCGGCGCGCTTTCCGAGGACGACGTCCGCACCGCCCTGCGCGAGGTCCGCGTGGCGCTGCTCGAGGCCGACGTCTCGCTGCCCGTGGCGCGCGACTTCATCAAGGCAGTCGAGAAGAAGGCCACCGGCGCGGCGGTCACCAAGTCGGTGACCCCGGGCCAGCAGGTCGTGAAGATCGTCCATGACGAGCTGATCGCGGTGCTGGCCGGCGAAGGCGAGCCCGGCGCGCTGAAGATCGACAACCCGCCCGCACCGATCCTGATGGTCGGCCTGCAGGGCGGCGGCAAGACCACCACCACCGCCAAGCTGGCCAAGCGCCTGAAGGAACGCGAGGGCAAGAAGGTCCTGATGGCCTCGCTCGACGTGAACCGCCCGGCGGCGATGGAGCAGCTGGCGATCCTCGGCACCCAGATCGGCGTCGACACCCTGCCCATCGTCAAGGGCGAGGACCCGGTGGCGATTGCCCGCCGCGCCAAGACCCAGGCGGGCATGGGCGGCTATGACGTCTACATGCTGGACACCGCCGGCCGCCTCTCGATCGACGAAGAGCTGATGGCCCAGGTCGAGGCGGTCCGCGATGTCGCCAACCCGCGCGAGACGCTGCTGGTGGTCGACGGCCTGACCGGCCAGGACGCGGTGCACACGGCGCAGAACTTCGACGATCGGATCGGCATCACCGGCGTCGTGCTGACCCGGATGGACGGCGACGGCCGTGGCGGTGCCGCGCTCTCGATGCGCGCGGTGACCGGCAAACCGATCAAGTTCGTCGGCCTCGGCGAGAAGATGGAAGCGCTCGAGACCTTCGAGCCGGACCGGATCGCCGGCCGTATCCTCGGCATGGGCGATATCGTGGCCCTGGTCGAGAAGGCGCAGCAGGTGCTCGAGGCCGAACAGGCCGAGCGCATGATGAAGCGCTTCACCAAGGGTCAGTTCAACATGAACGACATGCGGACCCAGCTTGAGCAGATGCTGAAGATGGGCGGCATGGAGGGCATCATGGGCATGATGCCGGGCATGGGCAAGATGGCCAAGCAGGCCCAGGCCGCGGGCATGGACGACAAGGTTCTGACCCGCCAGATCGCGCTCATCCAGTCGATGACCAAGAAGGAACGCGCCAACCCCGCGCTGCTGCAGGCCAGCCGCAAGAAGCGCATCGCCGCCGGCGCCGGGATGGACGTCTCCGAGCTGAACAAGCTTCTGAAGATGCACCGCCAGATGGCGGATGTGATGAAGAAGATGGGCAAGATGGGCAAAGGCGGCCTGATGAAGCAGGCCATGAAGCAGATGATGGGCAAGGGCGGGATGCCCGAAGGCATGGACCCCTCGCAGATGGACCCCAAGCAGATCGAACAGGCGGCCAAGGCGCTTGGCGGGGCCAAGGGCCTCGGCGGTCTTGGTGGCGCGGGCGGCCTGCCCGGCCTTGGCGGGTCTGCGCTGCCGCCCGGCCTGTCGGGCTTCGGCAAGAAGAAGTGAGCCGCGCGCGCCGCATATCCTGTGACGCCCCCGTGGCGGCCAGCGTCCGTGCCCCGGCACCGGCGCCGGTGGCCCGTGCCTGCCTGCCTGACGCACGGAGGGCCGCATGATCGCCGCTGCCCCCGCTTGGCCCGTGATCGAGACCGAGCGCCTGCGCCTCGTCTCGCCCGCCTCGCCCGATTTCGATGCCGTGGCCGCCTACCTGATGCCCGGCGCCCGCCGTTTCGTCGACCAGCATCCCGACGAGGAAGCCGCCTGGTGGTCCATCGCCACCATCATCGGCCACTGGCACCTGCGCGGCTACGGCCATTTCGCCGTGACCGAGCGCGCGAGCGGGCTGGATGTCGGCCTTGTCGGCCCGTGGTTCCCGCACGGCTGGCCCGAGCCGGAGCTGTCCTGGCAGCTGCTGGACGGCGCCGAGGGCAAGGGCTACGCCACCGAGGCCGCGCGCGGCGTGCTGGACTGGCTTTTCCAGGACAAGGGCTGGGCCTCGTGCATCAGCCTCGTCGATCCCGAGAACGACCGCTCGGTCGCCATGGTCAAGCGCCTCGGCGCCCGGTCGGAAGGCATGTTCCACCACCGCATGGCCGGCGAGATGCGGATCTGGCGCCATGTGCCGCGCACCGTCGCGGGTCGCAAGCTGCTGGAGGGTCTGCAATGAGCGTGACCATCCCCACCCTGCAGACCCCCCGCTGACCCTGCGCGCCCCCGGCCGCAGGACGTCGACACGCTGGTCGCCTTCTACGCCTCCGAGCGCTCGGCCTTCGTCGGCGGTCCGAAGACCCGCGCCATGGCCTGGCGGCAGCTGGCGACCGAGATCGGTCACTGGACCCTGCGCGGCTATGGCCGCTGGATGGTCGAGCTGACCGACACCGGCGAGACCGTCGGCATGGTCGGCCTGTGGAACCCGCTGGAATGGCCCGAGGCCGAAATCGGCTGGGACCTCTTCGAAGGCCACGAAGGTCGTGGCTATGCCACCGAGGCCGCCCTGGCCGCCCGCGCCCATGCCTATGACGTGCTGGGCTGGACCACGGCGATTTCGCTGGTCGATGCCGGAAACGAGGGCTCTGCCGCCGTGGCCCGCCGCCTGGGCGCCGCGCCCGATGGCATGGCGACGCCGCCGGGCTACGCGACCCCGGTGCATGTCTATCGTCACCCCGGCCCCGAGGCGCTGGAAGAAGGTGGCGCGGAGGCCTACGCATGACCGCCCTCGGCCAGTGCACCCATGATCTGCCGATCCCCGTTCTGGAAACCGAACGGCTGATCCTGCGCGGCCCCCAGCCGCAGGATTTCGCGCCGCTCTGCGCCTTCAACAGCGATGCCGACCGGATGCGCTTTCTGGGCGGTCCGGTGACGGACCAGGACCTTGTCTGGCGCGGCTTCCTGACCAACATCGGCCATTGGATGTGGCGCGGCCACGGCATGTGGACGCTGCAGGAAAAGGCCTCGGGCGAGACCGTCGGCCGGGTCGGCGTGATCAACCACCTGAAGTGGGACGAACCCGAAATCGGCTGGCACGTCTTCGCCGCGCACGAGGGCAAGGGCTTTGCCTACGAGGCCGCCCTGACCGCCCGCCTCTATGCCGCCGAGACCTGGGGCTTCGACCGGCTGATCTCGTATATCGACCCGGAGAACCTGCGTTCGCGCAGGCTGGCCGAACGGCTCGGCGCCACGGTCGAGCGCGAGAAGCCCGAGTTCTACGGTGCGCCGATCCTGGTCTACCGCCACCCCTCGGTGACGGGAGGCGCGGCATGACCGATATCCCCGTTCTCGAAACCGACCGCCTGATCCTGCGTGGCCCGACGCCCGAGGATTACCCGGATTTCAAGGCCACCTTCAGCTCGTACCGCTCGCGCTTCATGGGCGGGCCGCTGAATGCCTACGAGACCTGGATGCTCTATGCCGCCGAGATCGGCCACTGGCAGATCCGCGGCTACGGAATGTGGATGATGCACGACAAGGCGACCGGCAAGCCCCTCGGCATGGCCGGCGGCTGGAAGCCCGCCACCTGGCCCGAGCCCGAGCTGGCCTGGATCATCTGGCCCGAGACCGCCGGCAAGGGCTACGCGCTGGAAGCCACCCACGCCGCGCGCCGCCACTTCTACGAGACGCTCGGCTGGGAGGGCGCAGTGTCCTACGTCGATCCGAAGAACCTCGCCTCGATCCGCCTCTGCGAGCGGCTTGGCGCGAGGCGCGACCCCGCGGCTGCCACGGTCGACGGCAACGAGCACTGCTACCGTCACCCGGCCCCCGCGGCCCTGCGCAACAGCCAGCTGGCCGACGGGATCGAGCTGGAAATCCGCTCCTACCAGGATCCCCTGTTCACGCCGAAAGGATATGCCCTTGACTGAAGATGTCACCGCCCGCGCCGCAGAAGTGCTGAAGGGCCACCGTGAATCCATCGACCGGCTGGACGCGATCCTCGTCTACACCCTTGGCGAGCGGTTCAAGCACACCCAGGCGGTCGGCAAGCTGAAGGCGGAGCACGACCTGCCGCCCTCGGACCCGGCGCGCGAGGAAACCCAGATTGCCCGGCTCGAAGAGTTGGCGCAGGCCGCGGATCTCGATCCCGAATTCGCGAAGAAATTCCTGAACTTCATCATTCAGGAGGTGATCCGGCATCACCGGCAGCACCAGGGCTGAACGCCCAGCCGGGGACGGCGGGATATCTCCCGCCCTACCTGTGAAGACCCGGCGGACGGCCCCTGAAAGGGGGTCCCGCCTCCTCCAGACCGACGGCCCCCGCCGTCATCCCGAAAAGGCGGCCCTGCCGTCGAACCAATGCCATTGAAGGAGAAATGCAAATGGCCATGAAGATCCGTCTCGCCCGTGGTGGTTCCAAGAAGCGCCCCCACTACGCCGTTGTTGCCGCCGACTCGCGCATGCCGCGCGATGGCCGCTTCATCGAGAAGCTGGGCACCTACAACCCGCTGCTCGCCAAGGACAGCGAAGACCGCGTCAAGCTGAACATGGAGCGCGTGCAGTACTGGCTGGACCAGGGCGCCCAGCCCACCGACCGCGTCTCGCGCTTCCTGGAGGCCGCCGGCGTCGTCGCCAAGAAAGAGCGCTCCAACCTGAAGAAGGGCGTTCCGGGCAAGGCCGCACAGGAGCGCGCCGCTGCCAAGGCTGAAAAAGAAGCTGAAGCCGCCGCAGACGCACCCGCCGAGGAGTAATCCCGGCCGCCCCTTCCGCGCCACGCGCGGACGGGGCACCCCGGCCCCTCTGGCCGCCGCCGCAGGACCGCCCTGCAGCACCTCCCCCCCCTGACATCGAAGCCCGTATCGCCCCCTCTCCGACCGGATCCACCGGCGCGGCCCGCCCGGCATGGTCTGCCCGCAGGGCCTGCCCCGACGCGGAAGCCCGCACCGGCCCGTTTCGGCGATCTTCGGCCTGACCGGGGCGCCGTCTGCATCTCCGCCATTTTTCTGTCTCGATTTACCGCTACGGCGGCACAGATGTTAACGGAACCTGGCGGCACGGCCGCGCACCCGGGACCCTGAATGCTGTTTCGACTGTTTCGACTGCCGCTGCTGCTCGGCCTCGCCTTCCTTGCGGGGATCGTCTATGAACGCGACCGCGTTGCGCAGGAATGTCTGGACAAGGCGGACCTTCTGTCGGACATCCTGTGTGAATGACGCCCCGCCGGAGCCCGCTTCGGCGCCGTTCCCGCAGCAGACCAGACCGACATCCGCCCCAGGACCACGATGAGCAATTCCCAGACTACCCCCGAGCTGATCTGCCTTGGCGCCCTCGCGGGCTCTTTCGGGGTCCGTGGCGAGGTGCGCCTGAAGAGCTTCTGCGCCGAACCCGCCGCCATTGCCGAGTACACGCCGCTCAGCAACGAGGACGGCAGCACCACCTATTCACTGACCCTGACCCGGCCGATCAAGAACGGCTTCGCCGCGCGTATCGGCGGGGTCGAGACCAAGGAAGAGGCGGATGCGCTGAAGGGCCTGCGCCTCTATGCGCCCCGCGACCGGCTGCCTGCGCTGCCCGACGACGAATTCTACCACGCCGACCTGATCGGGCTGGAGGTCGTCGATACCGGCGGTACGCTTCTTGGCCGGGTGCGCGCGGTGATGGATCACGGCGCCGGCGACCTGCTGGAGATCGCGGCCCCCGGCCAGAGCAGCACGGTGCTGCTGCCCTTCACCCGCGAGGCGGTGCCGACGGTCGACCTCGACGCCGGCCGCATTGTCGCCGATCCGCCCGAAGGCCTGTTCTGACATGGCCGGGGCAAGACCGCCCCGCGCCCGCCAGAGCAGCCTCGCGCCCTCGCCCCGGCAGTCTTCATTCCAGCCAGCCGAGACACTGCCCCCCGTGATCCTGCACGCCGGTTTCCACAAGACCGGCACCTCTTCGGTGCAGCAGATGCTGAATGCGGCGCGCGACAGCCTCGCCCCCGCCCTGCGCATCCTGCTGAAGGCCGACATGCCGGCGCTGAGCCGCGCCAGCCGCGATCACGCAGACGCCCCCTCGCCCGACAGTCTCGCGCAGGTGGCACGGCACGCCCGCGCCCTCTTCCGGCGGCTCGATCCCGCGGACCCGCGCCCGGTCGTCCTGTCCTGCGAGGATCTGTCGGGCCTGATCCCCGGTCGCAACCACCGCAGGGGCTACCCGGAAGCCGCAGCCCTGATGACCGCCATGGCGCATGGCCTGGTCGAGGCCTGGGCCGCGCTGCCGCCGCTGACGCTCTATTTCTCGACGCGGGCGGCGACGCCCTGGATCCGTTCGTGCCATGACCACCACCTGCGCGTCACCCGCTTCACCGAGGACTTCGCCCCCTATGCGCAAGCGCAGGCCCCGCATGCGGATCTTGCCGCCATCGCCGCGCAGATCGCCGACGCCCTGCCCGAAGCCCGGCTGGTGACCCATGCGCTCGAGGACTGCGCCGCCCTGCCCCATGGCCCGCTGAGCCCCCTGCTGGATCTCGCCGGCGTGCCGCAGGCCCTGCGCGACACCATCCCCCTGCTGCCCCCGGCCAATACCGGCCTGCCCGCGCTTTCGGCGGACCTCCTGGCGCTGAACCGCAGCGCCCTGGACCGAGAGGCGCTGAAAGCCGCCAAGAAGGCATTGATCCGCAAGGCACGGCGGGGCTAATAGCCGGGTTCAACGGAAGGACACCCGATGGCGCTGAAATCCCATGGCCGCAAGAGCATCACGGCCAGCCTCAAGCCCCGCTCGCTGATGGACGACACCGAACGCCTCGCCGGTGTCTGGATGGCGCAGGTGATCACCCTGTTGCCGCAGGCCTTCCCCGGCCTTCTGGGCGAAAGCCTGACCGGCAAGGCGCTGCACGAGGGGCTGTGGCAGCTCGATACCGTGGCCCTGCGCGAGCACGGGCTGACCAGGCACAAGAACGTCGACGACACCCCCGCCGGGGGCGGCGCCGGCATGGTGCTGCGCGCCGACGTGATGGGCGCCGCCATCGAAGAGGCCCATGCCCGCGCGCCCTTCCCCCGGCCGATCTACTACCTGTCCCCACGCGGCCCGCGTTTCGACCAGCAGATGGCGCGCTCCTGGGCGCGCGGCCCCGGCGTCACGCTGATCTGCGGCCGCTTCGAGGGCCTCGACGAGCGGGTGCTGGAACACTACGGCATCCGCGAGGTCAGCCTTGGCGACTTCGTCATGACCGGCGGCGAACCGGCGGCCATGGCCATGCTGGATGCCACCGTGCGCCTGCTGCCCGGCGTGCTGGGCAATGCCGCCTCGACCGAGGAAGAGAGCTTCTCGGACGGGATGCTGGAGCATCCGCAGTACACCCGCCCCGCCGAGTGGCAGGGCCGCGAGATCCCGCCCACCCTGATGTCGGGCAACCACGGCGAAATCGCCCGCTGGCGGCAGGAAATGTCGGAACGCCTGACCCGCACCCGCCGCCCCGATCTCTGGGCCGCGCGTCGCGAAGCGCTGCTGGATGACGATGTGCGCGCCGTCCATGATGCCGCCACTCTGACCGCCTTCCTTGCGACCGAGGCGCCGGAGCTGGCTGAAATCCTGCGCGCCCGCCCCGATCTGACCCTGCCCGCCGACCCCTGGCGCGCAGTGGCCCTGCTGATGCGCCTGGCGCGGGAATAAGCCTGTTTGGCAAGCTCCTCACGGCCTGATAGCGTCGCCGCGAACGCCTCAAGGGAGCCCCAGATGATCAATGTCCTCTTCGCCGCCACCGAGCAACGCTGGAGCGAATATGAAGCGCCCCTGCGCGAGTCCTTCGCCGCCCGCGACCTCTCGGTGGACCTGCGCACCGACTTCGCGCCGGAAGAGGTCGACTACATCGTCTATGCCCCCAACTCTCCGCTGCAGGATTTCACGCCCTACACCCGCTGCAAGGCGGTGTTGAACCTCTGGGCCGGGGTCGAGGCCATCGTCGGCAACCAGACCCTGACCCAGCCGCTGACCCGCATGGTTGATCACGGGCTGTCGCGCGGCATGGTCGAATGGGTCTCGGGGCACGTGCTGCGCCACCATCTCGACATCGACCACTACCTCGCCCACCAGGACGGTGACTGGGCCGCCGCCCACAAGGTCCCGCCGCTGGCCGAAGAGCGGGGGGTGACCATCCTCGGCCTCGGAGAGCTGGGCCGCGCCTGTGCCGAGGCGCTGGCGCAGTTCGGCTTCCCCGTCACCGGCTGGAGCCGCTCGCAGAAGGAGATCCCCGGCATCACCTGCCTCTCGGGCGAGACCGGGCTGGACGAGGCCCTGTCGGGCGCCCAGATCCTCGTGCTGCTGCTGCCGCTGACAGATGAGACGACCGACCTGCTGGATGCCGCCCGGCTGGCGCAGCTGCCGCAGGGCGCCGTGGTGCTGAACCCCGGGCGCGGCCCGATGATCGTCGACGAGGCGCTGATCGCGGCGCTGGACAGCGGCCACCTGCGCCACGCCACGCTGGATGTCTTCCGCACCGAGCCGCTGCCCGCGCCGCATCCCTTCTGGGCGCATCCGAAGATCACCGTCTGCCCGCATATCGCCTCGGAAACCCGGCCCCGCACCGCGGCGCAGGTCATCGCCGAGAATGTCGCGCGGGGCGAAGCGGGCCGGCCGCTGAAGTTCCTCGTCGACCGCAGCCGGGGCTACTGAGGCGACGGGGGCCCGCCCCAAGGTCGGAAACAAGGCAAGGGGGCGCAGGTTCGCACCCCGCCCCCATCATCACCAGGCCCCAAATACTCCCGCCTGAGGCGGCCGCTCAGAGCCGGCGCCGGCCCAGGTCCTCGTAGAACCGCAGCAGGTAGCCATCGGGATCGGCGACGACGATCTGCCGGTTGCCGCCCTCTTCGTCGCCGATGCGATACCATTTCTCTTCGGGCCCGAGGAACAGCGCCACCCCGGCCGCCTCCAGCGCCGCCAGCATCGGCGCCAGCGCATTCACCCCGATCTGCAGGTTCATGCCGCGCCCGAAGGGCCGCCCCTCGGGCAGGTGCCCGCCGTCGAAGTCCCGCCCCTCGCCGATCTGGTCCAGCATGATCTCGGCGCCCTCGCGCTCGAGATAGCAGAACCCCTCTTCCTCGCGCGCGTAGCGGCAGCGAAAGCCCAGCAGGTCGCAGTAGAAATCCCGCGAGACCCGCCAGTCCGTGACCGCAAGCTCGGGCACCAGTCGATTGACCATCTCATTCCCTTCCCAAAAAACGCGAGGGGGCGGGATCTGGCGCCCCGCCCCCTCGTTCAGACTGTCCGGTGCCTTCGACCCTCAGAGGGCGGCGTAGATCCCGGCGATTTTCTCGATCGCGGCCTCGGGCGACATCTCTTCGCTCTCGCCGGTGCGGCGCGAGGTGACCTCGACCACGCCGTTCTTCAGACCGCGCGGCCCGACGGTGATGCGCCAGGGCAGGCCGATCAGGTCCATGGTGGCGAACTTGCCACCGGCGCGCTCGTTGGTGTCGTCCAGCAGCGGCTCCAGCCCCTTGGCGGTGAAGGCGGCATAGAGCGCATCACAGGCGGCATCGGCCTCGGCATCGCCGGACTTCAGGTTGACGATACCGACGTGGAACGGGGTCACGCCCTCGGGCCAGATGATGCCCTTGTCGTCATGGTTCGCCTCGATGATCGCGCCGACAAGGCGGCTGACGCCGATGCCGTGGCTGCCCATGTGGACCGGCACCTGCTTGCCATCGGGGCCCTGCACCGTGGCGCCCATGGGCTCGGAATACTTGGTGCCGAAGTAGAAGATCTGGCCGACCTCGATACCGCGCGCCACGCGGCGGCGCTCTTCGGGGACCTCGGCGAAGACAGCTTCGTCGTGGGTCTCGTCGGTGCGGGCGTAGCGCGAGGTGAACTCCTCCATCACCGCCTGGCACTCTTCAACCGAGGTATAGTCGATCTCGCGGTCGCCGAAGGTCAGCTCGGTGATCTGGCTGTCATAGAAGACCTCGGATTCGCCCGTTTCGGCCAGCACCAGGAACTCGTGGGTGTCATCGCCGCCGATCGGCCCCGAATCGGCGCGCATCGGGATCGCCTGCAGGCCCATGCGCTCGTAGGTGCGCAGGTAGCTGACCAGGTGACGGTTGTAGGCGTGAAGCGCGTCTTCCTTGGTCAGGTCGAAGTTGTAGCCGTCCTTCATGAAGAACTCGCGGCCACGCATCACGCCGAAGCGGGGGCGGATCTCGTCGCGGAACTTCCACTGGATGTGGTAGAGGGTCAGCGGCAGGTCCTTGTAGGAATTGACGTGGCTGCGGAAGATGTCGGTGATCATCTCCTCGTTGGTCGGACCATAGAGCATGTCACGGTCCTGGCGGTCGCGGATGCGCAGCATCTCGGGGCCGTAGGCGTCATACCGCCCGCTTTCGCGCCAGAGGTCGGCCGATTGCAGGGTCGGCATCAGCATCGGCACGTGACCGGCGCGGATCTGCTCTTCGTGGACGATGTTTTCCAGCTTGCGCAGCACCTTGAAGCCGAGCGGCAGCCAGGAATAGATGCCCGCGCTGGCCTGTTTGATCATGCCGGCGCGCAGCATCAGGCGGTGGCTGGCGATCTGCGCTTCCGAAGGGGTCTCCTTCAGAACGGGCAGGAAATAGCGGGACAGACGCATTTTGGGCCTCTCATCTTGGGTTGGGGCTTGGTTTATTGAATGGCAACCGGCCCGGCAATGCCCTCTGCCCGATCACCGCTTGAAAAATGCGGCCCACAGGGTGACATAGGGATCAGGTTTCTCAGGAGGTTTCGAGTGGCATTGCCGGTACGCCAGCAGATGAAATACTGGGGCATCGCCACGGCGGTGTTCCTGCTGATGCTCTGGTGGCTGGGGGACGTGATCATGCCCTTCCTGCTGGGCATGGCGATTGCCTATTTCCTCGACCCCGTCGCCGACCGGCTCGAGGCGCTCGGCACCTCGCGGGCGGCGGCCACGGCGATCATCACCCTGGGTGCCGTGGTGCTGTTTGTCGTCGGGGCGCTGCTGATTCTGCCGACCGCGGTCAACCAGGCGCTCGACCTGTTCAACACAGCGCCCAAGCTCTTCCAGAACCTGCAGAATTTCCTGACCGAGCGCTTCCCCGAACTGGCGGACGAGGGCTCGGTGCTGCGCCAGTCCCTGTCGGCGGTCGGCCAGACCATCCAGTCGAAGGGCGGAGAGGTGCTGAACACCGCGCTGGCTTCCGTCGGCTCGCTGATCTCGATCGTGACGCTCTTCGTGATCGTGCCGGTGGTGGCCTTCTACCTGCTCTATGACTGGGACAACATGGTGGCCGAGATCGACAGCCTGCTGCCGCGAGAGCACGCCCCGACGATCCGCGGCATCGCCCGCGACATCGACAAGTCGATGGCGGGCTTCATCCGTGGCATGGGCTCGGTCTGCCTGATCCTGGGCACCTACTACGCCGCCGCGCTGATGCTGGCCGGGCTGAACTTCGGCCTGGTGATCGGTGCCGTGGCGGGCCTGCTGACCTTCATTCCCTATGTCGGTGCCCTGGTCGGCGGTGCCCTGGCCATCGGCCTGGCGCTGTTCCAGTTCTGGGGCGACTGGCTGCATATCGGCATCGTCACCGGCATCTTCGTCATCGGCCAGGTGGCCGAGGGCAACTTCCTGACCCCGCGCCTGGTCGGCAGCTCGGTCGGGCTGCACCCGGTCTGGCTGATCTTCGCCCTGTCGGTCTTCGGCTCCCTGTTCGGCTTCGTCGGCATGCTGGCCGCCGTGCCGCTGGCCGCCGCCATCGGCGTGCTGGCCCGCTTCGTGGTCCAGCAGTACCGGCAGAGCAAGCTCTACAAGGGCTACGATCCCGAGGACGCGCCCGCCGCCGGCAACGGGCAGGACTGAGCCATGAGCGCGCCGCAAAAGCCTCTCGACCTGCGCATCCCGCCGGGTCGCATGACGCGCGAGGATTACATCACCGGCCCCGGCAACGAGCTGGCGCTGGCGATGCTGCTCAGCTGGCCCGACAGCTGGGCCTCGCGCAAGCTGGCGCTGATCGGTCCGCGCGGGGCCGGCAAGACCCACCTGGCGCATATCTGGGCCGAGACCGCCGGCGCGCGCCTGCTGAGCGCGACCGAGCTGGCCGGGCAGGACATTCCCGCGCTGGCCAGCGGCCCTGTCGCCATCGAGGACGTGCCCGCCATCGCCGGCGACCGGGCCGCCGAAGAGGCGCTGTTCCACCTGCACAACCTGGTGCTGGCCGAGGGCCATTCGCTGCTGGTCACCGCCGAGAGCGCCCCGGCGCTCTGGCCGCTGGTGATCCCGGACCTGGCCAGCCGGATGCAGGCCTGCCCCGCCGTCACCATCGAGGCCCCGGACGACACCCTGCTGGGCGCCCTTCTGACCAAGTTCTTCGCCGAGCGGCAGGTCATGCCCAACCCTGACGTGATCCCCTTCCTGCTGCGGCGGATCGAGCGCTCGTTCACGGCCGCACGGCAGGTGGCCGCCGCGCTGGACGCGCAATCGCTGGCCGAAAAGCGCCCCGTCACCCGCGCCATGGCCTCGCGCCTTCTGGAACAACTGGAAGCCGGCAAGGCGACGCACTAGGATCGGGAGGTTATTCCCCGTCCCTCTTGCAAAACCGTTACGATTACCCGGCATTCAGACCCCATGATCGACGCTGATTTCCTCTCCCGACCCGCTGGCGCCGCCGTGGCGATGCCCGATATCGACCCTGCCGGGCCCTCCCGCTTCCATAACCGCGAGCTGAGCTGGCTGGGCTTCAACTGGCGCGTGCTGGAAGAGGCCGAGAACCCCGCCGTGCCGCTGCTGGAGCGCCTGCGCTTCCTGTCGATCAGCGCCAACAACCTGGACGAGTTCTATACCGTCCGCGTCGCGGGCCTGCGCGAACTGGCCAAGGCCGGCAACACCAACCCCGCCGCCGACGGGATGACCCCGGCCGAACAGCTTCAGCGCATCAACGAGGACGCCCGCCGCCTGATGCAGCACCAGCAGACCGTCCTGGCCGAGCTGCGCGGGCTGATGCTGGAGAAGGACATCGCGATCCTCACCCACGAGGATCTGACCGAGGACGACCGCGCCTTCCTCGGCGACATCTTCCTGCGCCGGATCTTCCCGGTGCTTTCGCCGCTGGCCATCGACCCGGCGCATCCCTTCCCCTTCATCCCCAACCTCGGTTTCTCCCTGGCGCTGCAACTGGAACGCAAGCGCGACCGCCGCCCGCTGCAGGCGCTGCTGCCGATCCCGCACCAGATCGACCGCTTCGTCGCGCTGCCCCCGCATGAGGGCCGGCTGCGCTACCTGCCGCTGGAAGAGGTGCTGCTGGTCCACCTGGAACGGCTGTTCCCGGGCTACCGCGCCACCGGCCACTGCACCTTCCGCGTGCTGCGCGACAGCGACCTCGAGATCGAGGAAGAGGCCGAAGACCTCGTGCGCGAATTCGAGACCGCCCTGAAGCGCCGCCGGCGCGGCGAGGTGGTGCGGCTGAAGATCTCCTCCTTCGCGCCGGAGGGTCTGAAGAAGGTCATCAAGCGCGAGCTGAAGGTGATCGATGACGAGGTGATCGAGGTCGACGGGCTGATCGGCATCGCCTCGCTGAGCGAGCTGGTCACCGAGGACCGGCCCGACCTGCTCTGGCCCCGCTTCACGCCGCGCGTGCCGGAACGGGTGCAGGACCACGACGGCGACATGTTCGCGGCGATCCGCCAGAAGGACATGCTGCTGCATCACCCCTACGAGACCTTCGACATGGTGATCCGCTTCCTGCAACAGGCGGCGCGCGACCCGGACGTGGTGGCGATCAAGCAGACGCTCTACCGGACCTCGAAGAACTCTCCGATCACCGAGGCGCTCTGCGAAGCCGCCGAAGAGGGCAAGTCGGTCACCGCGCTGGTCGAGCTGAAGGCCCGTTTCGACGAGGCCGCCAACATCCACCAGTCGCGACGGCTGGAACGGTCCGGCGCCCATGTGGTCTATGGCTTCGTCGACTGGAAGACCCACGCCAAGATCTCGACCGTGGTGCGCCGCGAGGGGGACGAGCTGGTCACATATTCGCATTACGGCACCGGCAACTATCACCCGATCACCGCGCGCATCTACACCGACCTCAGCTTCTTCACCTGCGATGCCGGGCTGGGGCGCGATGCGGCGCGGGTGTTCAACTACCTCTCGGGCTACGCCCAGCCCGAGACGCTGGAGAACATCTCGATCTCGCCCCATGCGATGAAGGACGACCTGATCGCGATGATCGGCCAGGAGGCCGAGCACGCCCGCGCCGGACGCCCGGCGCAGATCTGGGCCAAGATGAACTCGATCATCGAGCCCGACGTGATTGACGCGCTCTATGCCGCCGGGCAGGCCGGGGTGCGCATCGACCTCGTGATCCGGGGTATCTGCGGGCTGCGTCCCGGGATCGAGGGCCTCAGCCCCAACATCCGGGTGAAAAGCATCGTCGGCCGCTTCCTCGAACATTCGCGCATCGTCTGCTTCGGCAACGGCGGCGGGCTGCCCTCGCGCAAGGCGCGGGTGTTCTTCTCTTCCGCCGACTGGATGGGGCGCAACCTCAACCGTCGGGTCGAGACGCTGGTGGAATGCAAGACGCCCACGGTGAAGGACCAGATCGTGCGCCAGATCATGGCCGCCAACCTGCGCGACACCGAACAGAGCTGGGTGATGCAGCCCGATGGCCGCTTCCTGCGGGCCGAGGCACCACAGGACGGAACCGCCTTCAACTGCCACAGGTTCTTCATGGAGAACCCCTCGCTTTCGGGCCGGGGATCGGCGGGCGCATCGGACGTGCCGGAACTCACCCACGAGTCGCCTGTCGGTTGACCTGACCCGCAGGGCTTGTCACAAGAGATCAAACACTTCCGGGGGATGTCGCCATGGATGGGGATAACCTGCAAAGCTCTGCCGACTGGGGGCCCTTCGGGCGACCGCTCTTCAACGACCCGGAGGCGCGCGCGCTCAGCCGGGTCGGGGTCGTCGACGTGGGGTCGAACTCGGTCCGGCTGGTGGTCTTCGACGGCGCCGCCCGAAGCCCCGCCTATTTCTACAACGAGAAGATCATGTGCGGCCTCGGCGCCGGCCTGTCCGAATCGGGCCGGCTGAACCCCGAGGGCCGCAAGCGGGCGCTGGCGGCGATCCACCGCTTCCAGCTGCTGGCGCAGGGCATGGATGCCACGCCGCTGTCGGCCGTGGCCACCGCCGCGGTGCGCGACGCCGAGGACGGCCCGGCCTTCGCCGAGGACGTGGAACGGCTGACCGGGATGAAGCTGCACGTGATCGGCGGCGACGAGGAGGCACGGCTGTCGGCGCAGGGCGTGTTGCTGGGCTGGCCCGGCTCTTACGGGCTGGTCTGCGACATCGGCGGCAGCTCGATGGAGTTGGCGCGGATCATGGACGGCCATGTCGGCGACCGGCAGACCTCTCCGCTGGGGCCGCTGAAGCTGGCCGACGTGAAGGGCGGCAAGAAGGGCCGGCGGGCCTATATCAAGGCCGAGGTCGAGAAGCTGACCGCGACCATCCCCGCCGACCGCAACAGGCTGTTCCTTGTCGGCGGATCGTGGCGCGCCATCGCCCGCATCGACATGGAGCGGCGCGGCTATCCGCTGCACGTGCTGCATGAATACCGGATGACGGCGAAGTCGGTGCGCGACACCGTCGCCTGGATCGCCGAGCAGGACCTGGAAGTGCTGCGCAAGCGCTGCGGCCTCTCCTCGACCCGGATGAACCTGGTGCCCATGGCCTCGGAGGTGCTGCTTGAGGTGGTCAAGCGCTACAAGCCCCACGACATCGCGATCTCGTCCTACGGGATCCGCGAGGGGCTGCTGTACGAGCAGATGCCGCAGAAGCTGCGCGACCGCGACCCGCTGATCGAAAGCTGCCGCTTCGCCGAGCAGAAGGACGCCCGCCTGCCCGGCTTCGGGCGCACCCTCTACGATTTCATCCTGCCGCTCTTCCGCTCCTGGCGGCCCGAGCGTCTGCGGCTGGTCAAGGCTGCCTGCCTGCTGCACGACGTGACCTGGCGGGCCCATCCCGACTACCGGGCCGAAGTCTGCTTCGACAATGCGACCCGCGCCAACATGGGCGGGCTCAAGCATTCCGAGCGGGTCTTCCTTGGCCTGGCGCTGCTGCATCGCTACCGCAACCGCCGCGACGGCACCAAGTTCGACGAGCTCTTCGAGCTGGTGACCGACGAAGAGAAGCTGCAGGCCGAGGTGCTGGGCAAGGCAATGCGCTTCGGCGCGATGCTCTGGCCCGAGAAGGACACCCCCATCGGACACCTGCGCTGGTTCCCCAAGAAGAAGGTGCTCGAGCTGCAGCTGTCCGAGGCTCACTGGCCCCTCTTCGGAGAGGTGGCCGAGGCACGGTTCAGCTCTCTCGCTTCCTCTCTGGGGGCCGAGGTCTCGCTGAAGCTGGGCCCGCAGCGCAGCTGAACGGGTGGGGCCGTCCGGCCAGGTTCCCAGGCCTCAGAGATCGACGGAGCCGTCGGGGTTCTCTCCCGGAACCGGGGGCAGGTAGTCCGGCGCCTCGTCCTTGCGCTTGATCAGGATATCGCCATTTGGCAGCACCACCGGCGCCTCGTAGTTCGACAGGTCGCCCACCTTGCCAAGCGCCTCGACCAGCGCCGGGCCCATGCGGGCCACGAAATCGCGCAGCTTCGGCGCGGCCTCTTCTGCAGCCTCGCCCATCTGGTCGATGGTCTCGTCCAGCCCTCCCGAAAGCCCTTCGAAGAGCAGCCGCAGCCCCTCTCGCATCAGGTCGGTGTTGCCGGGGGCGCTGTCACCGGGCGCGTCCTCGGGCGCGTCATCGGTCTTGGGCGCGTCCTGCTGCGCAATCGCGGGCAGCGGCTGCAACAGAGAAAGGCCAAGCAGGGGAATCACGAAGATCTGTCTCATGCCTCAGATATAGGGGCCGCAGGGGGCAGGACAAAGAGTGCCGCGTTCAACCGGCGGCTTCACGCGCCTGGATCTCTTCCCAGGCCCGGTTGACCTCGACCATCCGCCGCTCGGCCATCTTGACCGCCTCGGCGGGCACGCCACGGGCGATCATCCGGTCGGGATGGCTTTCGCGCACCGCCTCGCGCCAGGCCTTGCGGGCCTCGGGCACGGAGGCATCCGAAGGCAGCCCAAGCACTGCGAAGGGATCGGGCCGCGCATCAGGCACCCAGCGGGACCGGGCGCGCAGGAAGCGGCTTTCGGACAGGCCGAAGATCTCGGCCACCCGCCGCAGGAACTGGTCCTCGGCTTCGTGGTAGCTGCCATCCGCCACGGCGATGGCAAACAGCCCCTCCATCAGGTCGCAGAGCACCGGGCTGTCGGGACCGAACATGCGCGCGATGCGCTGCGCGTACTCCTCGTAGCCGGCGACGTCCTGCCGGGCCATGTTGAAGACCCGGGCGGCCCCTGCCTCATCCTCGGGCGGGATGCGGAAGACCTCGCGGAAGGCGGTGACCTCGTTGCGGGTCACCTGCCCGTCGGCCTTGGCCATCTTGGCGCCCAGGGCGATCACGGCAATGGTGAAGGCCACCGTCCGCTCGCGCGGCGTGCGCAGTTTCTCGAAGACCGCCGAAAGCGCTTCGCCGTTTGCCAGCGCCTGAAGCGCCTCGAGGATACGGGACCAGATGGACATGGGGCCAATCTAGCGCGCCCGCGCGGGGATGTCCCGCACCAGCTTGCCCGCAGGTCCAAAGGTCGCGGCAGGTTGTCGCCTAAAGAAGCTTCTGCATCAGCACCAGGTCAAGCCAGCGCCCGAACTTGCGTCCGACCTGCGGCATCCGGCCGACGGTCTCGTATCCAAGCGCCGCGTGGAAGGCGACACCCGCTGGATTCTCGCCCGAGACCCCGGCCACCATCACATGCGCCCCTGCGGCTCGGGCGTGGTCCTCGATGGCCTGCATCAGGGCCCGGCCCGCCCCCTGCCCCTTCGCCTCGGGGGCCAGGATGATCGTGTGCTCCATCGCGTGGACATAGCCGTCACCGCCCCGGAACTGGTCGTAGGAGGCCAGGCCCAGCACCTCTCCGTCCCGCTCGGCGACGAAGGTTTCGCGCCCCGCAGCGCGGCGATTTTCCACGTAGAGTGGCAAGGTGACGCTGGTTTTCTCTTCTGACGCGAAGGTCACCGTAGTGTCGCGGTAGTAAGGCGACCAGATTTCGAGAATCCTCGGGTAATCATCTGAAACGATTGGACGAATTCTAAGGGGCATGGGCGCTCCGGGAAGAGTTGCGAAAGCAGTTTTCCGCAGCGCGGCGGGTTTGACAAGAGACGGCTGGACATGCTCAACTGACGCGAACGGGCGTCACATCCATGCAAAGGCGCAATTGCATGGCTGGACCAGGCATCTTGCTGCCACGGCTCTGGCCGAAGTCCCAGTCCGCACGGAAATTGGACGGGAGCGAATGGGGGGATCGGACATGACAACTCCGCAAGAGCTGATCGAGGTACTGGGTCTCACCCCGCACCCGGAAGGGGGCTGGCACCGCGACACATGGCAGCCGGACTGGACGGCGGGCCAGCGCCCGGGGATCTCGGCGATCTATTACCTGCTGGAAGAAGGTCAGACCTGCCACTGGCACCGCATCGACTGCGACGAGACATGGTATTTCCATGCCGGAAGCCCGCTGCGCTGCCTGCTCTCGCCCGATGACGCGACCCAGCCGTCGGAATCTTGGCTGGGCGTGGATGTCGCCGCCGGAGAGCGCCCCAGCCACTTCATTCCGCGCCACATGTGGCAGGCCGCCGAGGCGGTGCGGGGCTGGACGCTGGTCTCTTGCGTCGTCAGCCCCGGCTTCACCTTCGATGGCTGGGAGCTGGCAAGCCCCGGCTGGGTGCCCGGGCAGAAAGCCGGCTGATCAGTCCCGCCGCGCAGCCCGGATCAGTTGCAGGATCTCCTGCGCCGCCGAGGGGATATTGGTGCCCGGCCCGAAGATCGCCTTGACCCCGGCCTGGCGCAGGAAGTCGTAGTCCTGCTGCGGGATCACCCCGCCACAGATCACCAGGATATCGCCGGCGTCCTTTTCCTTCAGTGCCGCGATCAGCTGCGGCGCCAGGGTCTTGTGCCCCGCCGCCTGGCTGCTGAGACCGACCACGTGGACGTCGTTGTCGATGGCATCCTGCGCGGCCTCTTCCGGGGTCTGGAACAGCGGCCCGACGTCGACGTCGAAGCCGATATCGGCGAAGGCGGTGGCGATCACCTTGGCGCCCCGGTCGTGACCGTCCTGCCCCAGCTTGACCACCAGCATGCGCGGGCGGCGCCCCTCTTCCTCGGCGAAATCCTCGACCGACTTCTGGATCGCGGCGAAGTCCTCGTCGCCCTCGTAGGCGGCGCCATAGACCCCGGCCAGGGTCTTCACCTCGGCCTGGTGGCGGCCGAATTCCTTTTCCATCGCCATGCTGATCTCTCCCACGGTGGCCCTTGCGCGGGCCGCGTCGACAGCGGCTTCCAGCAGGTTGCCGCCCTCTTTCGCGCGGCGCGTCAGCTCGTCCAGCGCGCCCTGGCAAGCGGGTTCGTCGCGGCTGGCGCGGATCGCCTCCAGCCGCGCGATCTGGCTTTCGCGCACCTTGACGTTGTCGACATCCAGGATGTCGATCGGGTCTTCCTTGTCCTTGCGGTACTTGTTGACGCCGACGATCACCTCTTCCCCCCGGTCGATCATCGCCTGACGCCGCGCCGCGCTTTCCTCGATGCGCAGCTTGGGCATCCCCGAGGCCACGGCCTTGGTCATGCCGCCCATCTCCTCGACCTCCTGCATCAGGGCCCAGGCCTTCTCGATCAGCTCATTCGTCAGGCTTTCCACGTAGTAGGACCCCGCCAGCGGATCGACGACCTTGGTCACCCCGGTCTCTTCCTGCAGCACCAGCTGGGTGTTGCGGGCAATGCGGGCCGAGAAGTCGGTAGGCAGGGCGATGGCCTCGTCCAGGGCGTTGGTGTGCAGCGACTGGGTGCCGCCCAGCACCGCCGAAAGCGCCTCGTAGGCGGTGCGGATGACGTTGTTGTAGGGGTCCTGCTCCTGCAGGCTGACACCCGAGGTCTGGCAGTGGGTGCGCAGCATCTTCGAGCGCTCGTCCTGGGCGCCGAACTCGGTCATGACGCGGTGCCAGAGGGTGCGGGCGGCGCGCAGCTTGGCGATTTCCATGAAGAAATTCATGCCAATGGCGAAGAAGAAAGACAGCCGCCCGGCGAACTTGTCGACATCCATCCCGGCCTCGGTCGCGGCGCGAACGTATTCGCGGCCATCGGCCAGCGTATAGGCCAGCTCCTGCACCAGGTTCGCGCCGGCTTCCTGCATGTGGTAGCCGGAAATCGAGATACTGTTGAACTTCGGCATCTCGTTTGAGGTGTATTCGATGATGTCCGAGATGATCCGCATCGAGGGTTCGGGCGGATAGATATAGGTGTTGCGGACCATGAACTCCTTCAGGATGTCGTTCTGGATGGTCCCCGACAGCTGGGCCCGGTCGACGCCCTGTTCCTCGCCCGCGACGATGTAGCTGGCGAGGATCGGGATCACCGCGCCGTTCATCGTCATGGAAACGCTGACCTTTTCCAGCGGGATGCCGTCGAACAGGATCTTCATGTCTTCCACCGAGTCGATGGCCACGCCCGCCTTGCCCACGTCCCCGACGACGCGGGGGTGGTCGCTGTCATAGCCCCGGTGCGTCGCCAGGTCGAAGGCGACCGAGACCCCCTGCTGACCGGCGGCCAGGTTGCGGCGGTAGAAGGCGTTGCTTTCCTCGGCGGTCGAGAAACCGGCATATTGGCGGATCGTCCAGGGACGACCGGCGTACATCGTGGACCGCACGCCGCGCGTGAACGGCGCCTCGCCCGGCAGGCTGTCCATATGCGGCAGATCCGCCGTATCCTCGGCGGTGTAAAGCGGCTGGACGTCGATCCCCTCCAGCGTCTGCCAGGTCAGATCCTCCAGCGGGCGGCCGCGCAGCTCTTTTTCAGCGCGTGCGGACCATGCGTCCTTCTTTGTCTTCATCGCCTTGTCCTCTTTTCCTGAGACGGGCGCGCGGATCTATCGCCGCCGGCTGCCCGCCGTTTGATCCTGTCGGGGAAGCCTCCTCCACCCCCTCCTCCCAGGGGTCCGGCGCCAGCCGGGCGAGGCCCGAGGCCCCGGCAGAGAGCCAGAACATGTCGTCCTGGTAGAGTTCGTTCAGCGCCGCGCGCTGGTTCCGGTCGAAGGGCTGCCAGGGGCCGGGCCCGCAGGCAGGCCGCCCGCGCCACGCTCGGCCAGCAGTCGGCGCAGCGCGGCCAGATCGGGCGAGCGGTTCAGCCAGTGGCGCGCATGGGCCTGCGGCAGGCCGCGCGCATCGCCCAGCATCCGCGCCAGCCGCCGCTCGGGCAGGCCGGCGTAACGTTCGTGCGGCATGACCAGGATCTCGATCCCCGGCGCGGCCTCGGCCAGGTCCTCGATCACCTCGCGCCAGCCGCGGGGCTGGGTCACCAGCCGGTCCAGCGATCCCGGGCGCGGCAGGGCATGGCCGCGTGCCAGCGCGAAGCAGAGCACCGAGGTCCAGTAGCTGTCCTGCCCACGCACCGAGATCTCGATGCGGCTGAGCCGCCCCTCGAAGGCCCGGGCGAAGGCGGCCACGCGCGGCCCCGCCTCCGGGTAGAGCCTTTCGGCCCGCAGGTCGCCGCGCGGGCTGCCCAGGATGTTCTCGTCGCTGATCAGCAGGTGCCGGACCAGCCGCCCCTCGGCCTTGGCGAGGTTCAGGGCAATGCGCCCGCGCGCCCGGTCGAACTGGCGCGCCGACGACAGCGACCCCGGCCCCGGGATCACCCCGGCCAGCACCCCGCCCCGGGTCCGGCGCGGCCCCCAGAAGCCCACGCCCAGCCCGGCCAGCGCCGGAGCATTGGCCCGCAGGTAGCCCTCGAACGAGGTCGTCGCGGTGCGATGCGCACCGATATGCAGGATCACGTCCATCAGCCGCCGGCCCCCACGCCCACAGAAGAGAAGTGATCCCCCTATCCGGCATGAGGGTGACGAAGCACTTAAACGCCGCATTCATTGCAAATGCGCGGCGATGTCCGCCCCCGGCGAAGCTCTGGCTCACGGGATATCGGACAGCGCCGCGCATGGGTCATTCGAACTCCATGATCACCTCGTCCACGGCGAGGCTGTCGCCGGGACCTGCGTTGATCTTGGCCACCACGCCTTTCTTCTCGGCGCGCAGGATGTTCTCCATCTTCATCGCCTCGATGGTGCACAGCGCCTGGCCTTCCTGCACCTCCGGCCCCCTCTTCCACGAAGACCTTCA
>NZ_AFPM01000311.1 GCF_000220565.1 Oceanicola sp. S124
CCCGGTCTGGCTGTTGCCCTCGACCAGACCGCGCTGCACCAGCGTCGGCAGGTTGGGCGCCAGCACGGTCGCGGCAAAGGAGCTGTCGTCGGCCCGCGCCGCGCGCCAAAGCAGCCTGACCATATCGGTCAGCGACATCTTGTTCTGGCGCCCATAGGACAGGCCGTGCTTCATCCCGGCGGCCAGCCGGGCCAGCCCGCTCATGCCTTCGAGGCGTTGCAACTCTGGGTTGTCGATGAAGCGTTGCGGCAGGCCGTCGACTGCGCGGGTCACCTTGATCACATCGGGATTGCCGGTGCGCAGGTAGACCTCAAGCGTATCGCGCGCCACCGGACTTTCCGTGGTCAGCAGGAACCGCGTGCCCATGGCGATCCCGGCCGCACCCCAGGCAAGTGCCGCGGCCAGCCCACGCCCGTCGTGAAAGCCCCCGGCGGCGACCACCGGCACGTCCACTGCGTCCAGCACCTGGGGCAGCAGCAGCGAGGTCGGTACCGAGCCGGTATGCCCGCCGCCCTCGCCCCCCTGCACGGTGATGATGTCAGCACCCAGTTCGACCGCCTTCACCGCATGTTTCACCGCGCCCACGGTGGGCATGCACAGGATGCCCGCCTCCTTGAAACGGGCAATGGTGCGGGCATCGGGACCCCGGCCATAGCTGACCGCCCGGATGCGCCCCGCATGGGCGAGGATCGACGAGATGATCTCGTCCGCATTGGGCTGGAACATGTGGAAATTGACACCGAAGGGACCGTCGCAGGCCTCTTCCACGGCGCGGATCTTGGCCTCGACCTCGCCGGGGGCGATGGTGGCCCCGGCCAGAAAGCCGAAGCCCCCCGCGCGGGTGGTGGCGGCGACCAGCTGCGGTTCGGCGACCCAGCCCATGGCGGTCTGCACCACCGGTGCGCGGCAGCCCAGCAGATCGGTCAGCGGGGTTTTCAGCGCGGCACTCAATTGAACACCCGCCCGCCGTTCACCGGCAGGGTCTGCCCGGTGATGTAACGCGCCTTGTCCGAGGCAAGGAACAGCACCGCGTGGGCGATGTCCTCGGGGTCGCAGATCGCCTTCATCGGCACTGCGTCGCGGGCCCGTTCAAAGCTGTCGCGCGGGATGCGCTGCATGGCGCGGGTATTGGTCGGACCGGGGCAGACCGCATTGGCGGTCATGCCGAAGGGCGCGATCTCACGGGCGAGGCCACGGGTGAAGCCCAGCACGCCCGATTTGGCGGCGGCATAGTCGACACAGCCCAGATCACCGTTCAGAGCGCTGTCCGAGGAGATCGACACGATCCGGCCCGAGCCGCGCGCCTTCATTCCCCCCACAACTTCGCGGGTGCAATGCACGGCCGCGCGCAACGAGATATCGAGCACGAAATCCAGCACGTCATGGGGGGCCTCGGAAAAGGCCGTGGTCTGTTCGCGGGCGGTCTGGCCCAGGTTGTTGATCAGCACATCCGGCGTGCCAAGCGCCTCTCGTGCGGCGGCAAAACTGGCGGTGATGACCTCAAGCTTGCGAAAGTCGCCGACGCCGGTATGCACCTTGCGCCCCATGGCCCGGGCCAGCCCTGCGGTTTCCTCCAGGGCCTCAGCGTCGATGTCGAAGATCGCCAGATCGGCCCCCTCGGCGGCGAAGGCCAGCGCGATGGCCCGTCCGATCCCATGCGCGGCGCCGGTAATGGCCACTGCCTTGTCCTGAAACTCCATCATCTCACTCCCGTGTCATATCTGGTCATGGCCCCGATCCGCAGCGATGCGGGTCAAGAGGCGATAGCTTGCGTCCCCCGGCCCGGGCTGGCCGCGTTCGGCCCCCGCAGCCGGGTCGTCCCAGTCGCTGGCCGCGGCGGGGCGCCGGTCCACCCAGTCGGTCACCACGTGGCGGGCGCGGAAAAACCACGCGCCGTTGCGGCGGGCGTAATGGTCTAGGCTGCGCGATCCGGTGATCACATGCTGCGCATCGGGGCCGTGGGTGCGGTGATAGTTCAGCTTGTGAACCTCGCCCTCGGCCGTGTCGCCGTCGATCTCGAACCGGGTCTGCATCACGTAATGCGCCGTTGCCTCATAGGCCGACAGGGCGCGCGTGACATAGGCGATGTAATCGGCCACCCCGCCGGAGAAGTCCTTGCCGTGAGTGTCGGTGCCTTCGGGCAGGTAAAGCGCGGCAAGCGCGGCCATGTCGCGCCGGTCCACGGCACGCGAATAGGCCGCGACCAGCCGCCCGAGCGCCTCGGTGTCGGCCAGTGTCGCAGGGTCGCGGGGGCGGATCATTTGCCGCCACGCGGTTCGCGCGGCATCCCCAGCCCCTGTTCGGCGATGATGTTCAGCTGGATTTCCGAGGTGCCGCCATAGATCGTGTCGGCCCGGGAGAAGAGGTAGAGATGCTGCAGCCGCTGGCGCATCGGATCCTCCGACCAGCCCAGGGCCTGCGCCCCGAGCGCATCCATCGCCAGATCGCCAAGCGCGCGGTGCCATTCCGACCATTCCAGCTTGTAGCCGAGGATTTCCGCCCCGGCGCTGTTGTCGGCCTGCGCCTGCAACATCCTCAGCGCCCCGTGGCGCATCGCCCGCAGCTCGGACCACGCGCGGCCCAGCCGTTCGGCCAGCGCCGGGCCGTCGCCGCCTTCACGGGCGACCTCGATCACATGATCCAGTTCGCGGGCAAAGGTCATCTGCTGACCGAGGGTGGAAATCCCCCGCTCGAACCCCAGCAGCGACATCGCCACCGTCCAGCCGTCGCCCACGTCACCGATCGCATCGCAGGCCTTGGCGCGGGCCTCGTCGAAGAAGACTTCGTTGAATTCGGCGCCGCCGTTGATCTGGCGGATCTGACGGCATTCTATCCCCGGCTGGTCCAGCGGCATCAGCAGGAAGATCAGCCCCTTGCGCCCGACCGATCCCTCTTCGGCGCGGGCCAGAACGAAGATCCAGTCCGAGACATGGGCCAGAGAGGTCCATGTCTTCTGGCCGCTGACCAGCCAGTCGCCGGTCTCGGGGCATCGCCGGGCGCGGGTGCGCACGGCGGCCAGGTCTGACCCGGCCCCGGGTTCGGAATAGCCCTGTGCCCAGAAGGTCTCGCCCTTCAGGATGCCGGGCAGGAACCGCGCCTTCTGATCCTCGCTGCCATGGGCCAGCAGGGTCGGAGCGACCAGCCCCTCTCCGATATGGCCCATATGCCCGGGACCGCCGACGCGGGCGTATTCCTCGTGAAAGGCAACCTGATCCGCGACGCTCAGTCCGCGCCCGCCGACACTGACCGGCAGGCCCATGCCGACCCAGCCCCCCCTGGCCATCTCGCGTTCCCATTCCTTGCGCAGGGCCACCTCGGTGTCACCGTCACCCGCGTGGCCGCGGTCGATGATCGCCTCGAAACGCCCGGTCAGATGGCTGCCCAGCCAGTCGCGCACCTCGCGGCGGAACGGCGTGTCGGCCACCTCGGGGACCGCCGAGAGGCGACCCTCCAGAAGGTCCGTGCCGACCGAGGCAAAGGCCGTGCCGCTGCGCCCGGCAAGCTGGGCCTGCGCGCGGGCGCGCTTGAAGAACATATGCGGCGGATATTCCCATGTCGCGCCCACGCCGCCATGCAGCTGGATCGCCTCGGCGGCGATCTCCGACTGCAGCTCGCGCGCCGTCGCCCATGCCGTCAGCGCCTCGCCCCGCCCGATCGGGTCGCCCGCATCCAGCGCCTCGGCCGCGCCCGCCACCAGCGCATCCAGTGCGTTCAGCTTGACGAAAAGCGCCGCGATCCGGTGCTTGATCGCCTGAAACGAGGCGATGGAGCGACCGAATTGCTTGCGTTCGTCGATATAGGCACGGGTCAGGTCGAAGACCCCGCGCGCCGCGCCGGCGGCCTCGGCCGCAAGGGCCACGCGAGCCTCGGCCAGTGCCTGCTCCAGCGCGGTGACCGAAATCGCGATCCGCGCCTTGGCCGGCGTGCCCGACAGCGCAAGCCGTGCGGCTGGCTGGGTCGGGTCGAAGCTTTCGACCGGCTGGGCGGCCGCGGCCGGCAGCACGAAAACCGCCACGCCGTCTTCGTCGCGCGCCAGCACCAGAAGTTTGTCCACCGCACCGCCATCCGGGATCAGGCCGCAATCGCCGTTCAGGCGCCAGCCATCCGCCCCGGTCGTGGCGGTCACCGTCTTGGCATCCCAATTGGCCAGCGCGACGCGCGTGCGGCCCTCGGAGATCGCGTCCAGAAGCCCGGCCGCATCCTCGGCGCCTGACAGGACGGCGGCCGCCACGCCCAGTGTCGAGACGAAGGGCAGGGGCGCCAGCACCCGGCCCAGCTCGGCGGCGACCGGCACCAGCGCGCTCAGCCCCATATCAAGGCCTCCCGCCGCTTCGGGCAGGGTCAGCCCGGCCAGCTGAAGATTGTCCTGCAGCGCCGTCCACAGCCCGGCATCATAAGACCCGTCATGCGCCTTGCGCGCCGGATCCAGCCCGCCGGAGGTTTCCAGAAAACGGGCCACTGCGTCACGGATCATCTCGATTTCGTCGTTCATGCCGGCGGTCATCTCCCTTGAAGATTTATCCCACGAAGTGCCATCTTGCCGCAGCAGCAACATCGTCCGAACTGAGGATGCCGAATGCCGTCCAGCCGTGCGAGGCGATAGTTGAGCAGCACGAGGACAGGCCCCCTTTGACGGATCGCATCACCTTACTCGCCGAACGCCTGACAGCGCTCGAAGACCGGCAGCAGATCGCGGACCTCATCGCGGGCTATGGCCCTGCGGTGGATTCGCTCGACGGCGCCGGGGCGGCGGCGATCTGGGACCGGGACGGGCGCTATGAGATCGGCAGCCAATGGGCGCTGGACGGGCAGGCGCAGATCGCCGGCCTGACCGAATTCGACCAACATCGCGGCTATGTGGAACAGGGCGTCGGCCATGTGCTGTCGCCGCACAAGATCACGGTGACGGGCGACCGGGCGACGGCCCATGGCTATTCCATGGTCGTGCTCAAGGATCCTGCCGGGGGCTGGCGCATCGACCGTCTCAGCGCGAACCGCTGGGTGTTCGAACGCACCGCCGAAGGCTGGCGTGCCAGGTCTCGGCGCGCCGAACTGCTGGATGGTCAGGCGGCTGCGCAGGCGCTGCTCGGCTGGTCACAAGAAAAGGACATTGCGGATGACTGACACCCCCGAGAGCACGCAGGCGGATATCCTCGCCCGGCTCGACCGTATCGAGAGCCGCGAAGAGATTCGCCAGTTGCCGGCCAAATACGCGTTGGCGCTCGACATGCGCGACATGGATGCGATGGTGGGCCTGTTCCCCGAAGATGTGCGCGCCGGCGGCGGCAAAAGCGGCCGCGCCGCGCTCAAGGCATGGTTCACCGAAACCCTCAGCCAACAATTCGACGGCACCTCGCACCATATTGGCGGCCAGATCATCGAGTTTCTCGACAGCGAAAACGCCGTCGGCATCGTCTATTCCAAGAACGAACACGAAACCGGCGCCGAATGGGTCATCATGCAGATGATGTATCACGACCGCTATGAACGGATCGACGGGCGCTGGTATTTCCGCAGCCGTCAGCCGCTCTACTGGTACGCCACCGATCTGAACAAGCCGCCGATCGGGCAGCGCAAGATGCGCTGGCCCGGACGAGAACCCTACGAGGGCAATTTCCACAAGCTGTTCCCGTCATGGGCCGCCTTCTGGTCGGGCGTGGATGCGGGGCCGAATGATGCGCCCGCCGTGGCCGATCCGGCACCTCTCGAAGGGTTCATCGAAACCATGCGCAAGGGCAATGAAGTGGGGAAAATCCGTGTCCGTTGATCTATCCGTCCTGTTCGAACCGACCCGCGTTGCCGGGATGGACCTGCCCAATCGTCTCGTAATGGCGCCGATGAGCCGCTATTTCTGCGCCGATGGCATCCCCCATGCAGAGGTGGCGGAGTATTACCGCCGCCGGGTGGAGGGCGGGATCGGCCTGATCCTGTCCGAAGCGACCTATATCGATCACCCGGCCTCGGAATGTTACGACGGCGTTCCACGGTTCCATGGTGCGGCGCTCGATGGCTGGAAGGCCGTGATCGACACCGTCCATGCGGCGGGGGGCAAGATGATGCCCCAGCTTTGGCATGTCGGCAGTTTCCGGCAGCCGGGCATGGCGCCTGATCCCTCGGTCCCGGGCATGGGTCCGTCGGTGAACACCAATGCGGCCGCCGCCGGAGATGCGCCCACCGTGGCCATGACCGAACGCGATATCGAGGACGTGATCTCCGCCTATGCCAAGGCCGCCGCCGACGCCAAGCGCCTCGGGTTCGACGGGATCGAACTGCATGGCGCGCACGGCTATCTGATCGACGAGTTCCTCTGGAGCCGCACCAACCGGCGCAGCGACAAGTGGGGCGGCGACCATGTCGAGCGCACCCGTTTCGCCTGTGCCGTAATCGCGGCCTGCCGGGCAGCCACCGGGCCGGATTTCCCCATCTCGATGCGCTGGTCGCAGTGGAAACAGCAGGATTACACCGTCAAGCTGGCCGAGACCCCCGAGATTCTGGGCGAGATCCTGGGCCCGATCGCGGATGCGGGCCTGTCGATCCTGCACAGCTCGACCCGCCGGTTCTGGGAACCGGCCTTCCCCGACCAGCATCCCGACCGGATCATGTCGGGCTGGGTCAAGGACCTGACAGGCCTTCCGACCATCACCGTGGGCGGCGTCGGCCTGGAACAGGCGGGGATCAAGACCTCGGCCGCCGCGTCTCTAGACGCACTCGAAGGGCCGCTCTCGCGTGGCGAGATCGACCTTCTGGCGGTCGGTCGCGCGGTGCTGGCCGATCCCAACTGGCCGCAGCTGCTTCAAAGGGGCTGTCCCGAAACCGGGCGCGGCTTCGACAAGGCGCAGCTGGAAACCCTTTACTGAGTCCTCCCTCAGTGGGATCGCGCTGCGGACCTCGCTCCCTGCACGGCGTGAGGAAAAGGCCCCGGATTGCTCCGGGGCCTTCTTTGTTGGCGGATCGGGTTTATGCAATGTTCAGTCGAGCTTGAGCCTGTCCATGAGTTCCGGCACGGCCTCAAAGAGATCGACCACAAGTCCGTAGTCGGCGACCTGGAAGATCGGTGCTTCCTCGTCCTTGTTGATGGCGACAATGACCTTCGAATCCTTCATCCCCGCAAGGTGTTGGATCGCGCCAGAGATACCGACGGCGATGTAGAGCTCGGGGGCGACGACCTTGCCGGTCTGTCCCACTTGCCAGTCGTTTGGGGCGAAGCCTGAATCGACTGCGGCGCGCGACGCACCCACGGCGGCACCCAGCTTGTCGGCCAGCGCTTCGATGATTTTGAAGTCCTCTTCCGACCCGACACCGCGGCCACCGGAAACGACGATCTTGGCGGTCGTCAGTTCGGGACGGTCGCTTTCGGCAACCTTGTCCGACACCCATTCTGACAGGCCGGGGTTCTCGGCTGCGCCGATGTCCTCAAGCGCGGCGGAGCCACCTGTGGCGGCCGCGGTGAAGGTCGAGGTGCGGAAGGTAATAACCTTGGTCGCATCCCTGGACCTCAAGGTCTGAATCGCGTTGCCCGCGTAGATCGGACGCTCGAACGTGTCGACATCGACAACGGCGGTCACGTCGGTGAGGACCATCACATCAAGAATCGCGGCAACACGGGGTAGGATGTTCTTGGCATCGGTGGTCGCCGGGGCGACGATGTGGCTGTAGTCACCGGCGAGGCTGACGATCAACGCCGCGGTTGGTTCCGCAAGGCGGTGGCCGTAGATCGCGTCCTCGGCCACGAGCACCTTTGAAACGCCCTGGATGGTGGCGGCTTCGCCTGCCGCGTCCCTGACGGTGGCACCCACGGCCAGGACGGTCACATCACCGAGGCTGGAGGCGGCGGTAACAGCCTTGGCGGTGGCGTCCATGGAAAGGCGGCCTGCGGTGATTTCGGCAAGAAGAAGAACAGCCATCAGAGCACCCCTGCTTCATTCAGTTTCGCAACAAGTTCGTCAACCGAGCTGACCAGAACGCCGGCGGCACGTTCTGGGGGCTCGGTGGTGGAGACCACTTCGAGACGCGGTGAAACCTCGACGCCGAAGTCCTCGGGCGTCATCTCTGCCAGTGGCTTCTTCTTTGCCTTCATGATGTTGGGCAGCGACGCGTAGCGCGGCTCGTTGAGGCGCAGGTCTGTGGTGATGATGGCAGGCAGGGTCACCTTGATGGTCTGTAAACCGCCATCGACTTCACGGGCCACGGTTGCCGAACCTTCCTCGACCTCGAGGCTGTTGGCGTTGGTCGCTTGCGCGAAACCGGTGAGCGCGGCCAGCATCTGGCCGGTGGCGTTCAGGTCGTTGTCGATGGCCTGCTTGCCGCAAATCACGAGGCCCGGCTCTTCTTCCTTGACGATGGCTGCAAGGATCTTGGCGACCGCGAGCGGTTCGATGTCGGTGTGAACATCCTCGGCTGCAGTCACCAAGACGGCGCGGTCAGCCCCCATGGCCAGCGCGGTGCGCAAAGTCTCTTGGCTCTGCCTGACGCCGATCGACACCACGATCACTTCGGAGGCCTTGCCGGCCTCCTTGAGGCGGATGGCTTCCTCGACGGCAATCTCGTCGAAAGGGTTCATCGACATTTTGACATTGGCAAGATCGACGCCGCTGCCATCCGCTTTGACACGGACCTTCACGTTGTAGTCGATCACGCGCTTTACAGGTACAATGATCTTCATTCTGTTCTCTCTCTTTGCGCAACAGATACCAGGAACACGATCCGCGCGGCGCCGCCCTGCTCTAGGGCTTCCAACTGTGTGAAGGCGAGCGATTGAAACGCATCTACGGCTTCACGGACGCGCACGAGTTTGCGCCGCGCGAGGGATCTGATTTCGGGAAGTCGCCCCAACTCGCCTTGGTTCAGATGGTTGGAGCTGGTCGGGGTCTCTGCGTCGCGCGGGTCGAAAACTCCGATACCCGCAGATGCATCATGTTTGGCCCCAGTGTTCCCGTGCATGGCTCCAACTCGATTGTCGGTGTCTTCAGGCGTGCCGGGAGCGCCGAAGTCCCGCAGCTTGGACAATTCATCGGCAGTACAAACGGCCCCGGAGGCACACTTCCTGACCCTTCGACCGAAATGGTGCGTGCTCCGAGTTCGTTTCTAAACGCCGAGCACGCACTGCCATCCATCGATGCGGCCCACCCTCTCTTGCCAACTCCTGAACTGACCGGACCGGCACTCATCGACCGGCCTGGATATTCTCGACAATAAGCGCCACTCCCTGCCCTCCGCCGATGCACATGGTGGCTGCACCGTAGCGTCCGCCAATGCGGAGAAGTTCATGCAGAAGCTTCGTCGTGATGATTGCGCCGCTTGCGCCAATGGGATGGCCCATGGCCACGGCACCACCGTTGGGATTGACCTTCACCGGATCGAGACCCAGTTCTCTCGCCACCGCGCAAGCCTGTGCCGCAAAGGCCTCGTTCGACTCAATCACGTCCAGGTCATCCACAGCCAGACCGGCCTTCTTCAGGGCAATCTGCATCGCCGACACCGGGCCGATGCCCATGAGTGCCGGCTGCACCCCGGAATGGCCGTAGGAAACGATCCGGGCCATCGGGTTCACACCCCGTTTCTCCGCCGCTTCCGCCGTCATCATCACAAGAGAAGACGCCCCGTCATTGATGCCAGATGCGTTGCCGGCGGTAACTCGGCCGTTCTTGCGAAACACTGGGCGCAGCTTCGCCATGTCCGAGAGGCTTGCATTGAGGCGGATGTGCTCGTCGGTCTTGAACAGCGCATCGTTTTCTCGGCCCCTGATCGCCAGGGGCACAATCTGCTCTTCGAACAAACCCGCCTTGGTCGCCTTTGCGGCGCGGCGATGGCTCTCGACGGCGAAGGCATCCTGCTCTTCGCGACTGATGCTGTATTTCTCTGCAACGTTTTCGGCCGTCTCGCCCATGTGGCCGTTGCCGAACGGATCGGTAAGCACAGCAGTCATCATGTCGATCATATTGGCGTCGCCCATTTTCCTTCCCCAGCGTAGGCTGGGCAGGAGGTAGCCGGCGCGGCTCATGCATTCGGTACCGCCGGCCAGGGCCATATCTGCGTCGCCTAGCGTGAGTGACTGGAAGGCGGACACCAAGGCCTGCAATCCGGAACCGCAAAGCCGGTTGACAGTGACGGCGGGAGCCCGAACGCCAACGCCGGCGCCAAGCGCGATGGTGCGGGCCACGTACATGTCTGCCGGCTCGGTGTGGATTACGTTGCCATAGAAGGCCTGGTCGATGTCGTCGGCTGCAATCCCGGCCTTGGCGATCGCCGCCTTTGCCGTTGCGACACCGAGGTCAGTTGGGGTGAACTCCTTCAACGAGCCGCCGAATGCGCCGATCGCCGTGCGAACGGCTGATGCTATGACAACCTCATTCATAGAATGTTCCTTCATACTTCTTTTTTCTCGTCATCTGATTCGGTTCTCGAAAGCAAAGCCGGCCGACCTCGCACGGTGCTGGACCGTGTCGCCCCCCCCTCGGTTGCGGCCCGTCGTAGCGGACTTGTGCAGAAGCGCTGCGTCCTCCCGCTCCAGCGAGCCTTCGCAGACGACGACCGATTCCGAGAGGAGTACTCGGGCCCGTTTCCTCGACACGACCACTACCGGCACCCCGACGTTGGAGACACTAATCGAAGGGAGGTCCGCGCAATCGTCTGTTTGGACGAGCCAGCGACCGAGTCCTTTGCGCTTGTCGCAATCGACAAGAACCGGTGAGGTTTGAGACAGGAATTCAGTGGCGCGTCACACCGCATATCTGGGCCACGGCGTCTCAGACAGAAGCCAGTGGGGCGGTCTTCTTTTTCGGTAATCGTCTGATCGGACGACGCGCACAGGTCAGGTGCTGTAACTATCAGGTCTGAATTCTGGGAGGAGAGGAGAACTTCAGATGACCAAACGGAAGCATTTCGGACGCGAAACCGCCATGATCATCGCGATGACGGCGCTTGGCGCCGGCGCGGCAGTTGCAGAGGGGGACGGCCCTCTGCAATTGGGCGCTATCGTGTCAATCACCGGCGGCGGCGCTGCCATCGGCACCACAGCGACCATGGGCTGGGAACTTGCCGTCAAGGAAATCAACGAAGCGGGCGGAATCATGGGCCGCCAGGTTGAACTTACCATCGCGGACAGTGAAACCGACCCGACTCATGGCGTCAGCGAAGCCCGCCGTCTGATCGACAATGTCGGCATAGAGGCGCTGGTCGGCCCGGTCACCTCGCAGGAGACGATCCCCGTGACCACGGTGACGGGCGAAGCCGGCATCCTGCAGATCACCACCGCCGCCTCGGCGACTCTCACGCCGGAAGCCGCGCCCTATCACTTCTCGAACTCGCCCACCGGGCTGAACCAGATGATCGCGAACATCAAGTACGCGGTCGAGGTTCTGGGCGCCGAGCAGATTGCTCTGATCACGGACAACGGCGGCATGTCGCAAGCTGCCGCGGCCGAGATCGCGGCCTATATGGAAGAGCTGGGCACACCGCTGGTCGCGGTGCAGGAATTCGCCTTCCGCACCGAGGACATGACCCCGCAGCTGTTTTCGCTGCGCAAGGCCGGTGCCGATGCGGTCCTGCTGATCAACTCGCTGGTGGATGACACCCGCCGCTTCCTGCAGAACCGCGACGAGATCGGCTGGGATGTTCCGGTGCTGGGCAGCCTGACCGTGTCGAACTATGCCGTGGGCATCGCCAACGACCTTGGCGAGGAAGTCTTCGACAACGTGCTGTCGGTGCAGTTCTCGGGCATGACCTATTGCCCCGGCGATGCGGTCGGAGAAAGCGCCTTTGCGAAATTCGCGGCGGCGGCGACGGAAGCCTATCCGGATATCGCCTCGGTCGGTGGCCCCTCGGGCATCGCGCCCTATTATGTCGAGCCCTGGATCGTCGCCCATGCGATGGAAGCGGCCGGCACCACCGACGGCGCGACCGTGGCCAAGTGGATCGAAGAGAACTCGGCCTCGATCCCGAACATGCTGGGCACCTTCGGCGCCTCGACCGAAACGCATTTCCTGCCCTCGGCCGACGCCATGGTCGTGGTCAAGAACGCCTATCTTCAACGCGAAGACGGGCTGGTAGAGCGCGCGCAATGCGACGGCTGATTGCCTGAGACAACACGGAAGAAGGCCGGCCTTGGCCGGCCTTTCTCTTTGCTGCGCGCAGAGGGTGCATTCACCACACGGATCGCGGCAGCCATTTGCTTTGCACGACTATCAGAAGACCCTGCGCCAGAACGGCTTCCAGGTCTCGATGAGCGGCAAGAGTAGCTGCTATCCCGTCGTGCTGCGCAAAGAGGACCGACGATTGAAGTCGATCATCGAACCCCCATCCAGGGGTTCTCCGCCTTGCCCTCGGCAACCGAGCGCTCGGCATGGCAAAGGCTTAAGGGTGGGATCGGCGCGGACAGCTGGCTCTGCGATCCGCAGGCGCCCTGGCACAAAGGCACAGTCGACAAGACCAACAACCGTCTTCGCAAGTTCCTGTGCCGCTCGACCGAACCGACGGCGCAGATAGGTCTGTCTTTGGAGACGATTTGCCAACGCCTCAACGCTGCACCCCGCAACTGCCTGGGCTGCAGAACGCCTGCAGAAGTCTTCGAGACCAAGCTCGTGGATAGCCGGAACCGACTCAGGTAACATGGGACATCAGACTTTGCGCTTCGGCGCGAAGTCACAACACACCAAAATTCCTTGCGGACTTCGCTTTCCATCCCCAGCCTATGGGCTGAATAGCCCCGTGTATCGTGGACGCCTTCTTCGTCAGGGTCAGGAGTCATGACCAGCAGATGACGGTTGCCGCGAGAGCGATGGCTGAGAGAAAGACCTTTGGACAGCGGTCATGGCGGATTGCCACGCGCCTCCGGTACTTGAGGCGCGCGAACATGAGCTCGCATCGCTGCCCGGCAGGGCATAACGGCACGTGATGTCCCGAGAGGGGTTCACCACGGTTTTCTCTTTGCGGTGTCCTGCAGCCAGGCCGACCATCATGCTGGCGAGGATGCCTTTTGCGCTCCAGCGCTTCCACCGGCTGCACAGCCTCTTGTGCGGTCCGTAGGCTTCAGGCGCGTCGCGCCAGCGCAAGCCATTGCGATTGATGAAGACAATCCCGCTCAAGCCCCGTTTGTCGTCGCCCCCACGCTTGCCGTGGAACCTGGGGAAGGATGGGGAAAGCTTGGCCATCTGCTCGTCGGTCAGCCAGCAAAGGTCGCTCATGTCACCGCTCCGTTGTCCGGGCTATGAATCACGGCAGTGCCTTGAAAACCAATGCATCCTGACCCTAGCGCTTTGGTGCCAGGGCGATCCGCATATCGCGGGCATGGCGGGAGAGCGCGAGATACCGATAGAGCCCGTGGACGAATTTTCCGTAGGGCATGCTCAGAAAGAAGGTGAGCACCGCACCCAGATGCAGAGCCAGCAGGGGGCCAAGCAAGGCCGTCTCGCCCAAAACCCTCAGGGCAAGGCCGCTCGCACCGGTGATCAGCAGCATCAGGATGAAGCCAACCTCCATACCGCGGAAGCCGACGGCGCCCAGCTCCTGCATGCGGGCCCGCTTCGCGCTCAGCAAGCCCAGGGGGCCGATGACAAGGCCGATGCCGCCTGCGATCCCCAGAAGCGCCGGGCCGCTGTGCCATGTGTAGGGCGCTTCCCAGCCGAAGACGTAATGGTAGACGGTCGCCAGTGAGGTCGCCCCGAGGCAGAGCAGAAAGCCATAGAAGGTGAAGTGGTGCCAAAGCCGCCGTCGGTCGGTGGGCTGATCGTCCTCGTTGAAGCACCCCATTCCGCCACCGTCGAGATAGCGCAGGCGCGCCGCATCGAGAGTTGCCTGGGTGTGATCTCTGAGTTCCGTCTGCGGGGTGCCGGTGTCGCGCCAGAAGGCCCGGGCGCCCATGAACACGGCAAGCAGCATCCACAGGAACGCAGCGCCGAAGAGGGCGACCATCGCCTCATGCGGCAACAAGGCGTAGAATCTGGCATCGTCCAGATGCGCCGTCAGCAGCGCACCGGGCTCGTTCGCAGCCACGAGGCCGAGGATGAACAGCGCGGTGACCAGCGTCATGCCGATGGCAAGCGCCGTGCCGTGGCGGGCGAAGAGCGGTCTGGCAGCCTTTGGCCAGGCATAGTGGGCGTAGCTTTCGGCGCGGACCTGCGCCAGCGTGCCGGGTACGTTGACCGCGAACTCATGCGGCGGGGTGAACTGGCAGTCATGGTAGCAGGCGCCGCAGTTGTGGCACAGGTTGGCGAGGTGGTTCAGGTCGCCGTCGCTGAAGGATCGCTTCAGCTCCATCGCCGGAAAGACGGCGCAAAGGCCCTCGCAGTAGCGGCAGGAATTGCAGACCGTCATCAGTCGGTCGGCCTCGGTCAGGGCGGGGGTGCTATGCGACATGGGTGGCGGCTCCTTCTCCGGCCAGACGTCCGAAGACGGCTCCGATGGTCATGCCGATGCCGGCGGCGTAGCCTTGGCCCAGCACGTTGCCGGCCATGATCTCTCCGGCGGCGAACATGTTCTCGGCCGGTTGGCCATCCTGCATCACCATGCGGGCGCGGTCATCGACGCGGACGCCGAGGTAGGTGAAGGTGATCCCGGGCCGCACGGGGTAGGCGTAGAACGGCGCGGTCTCGATGCGCTGCGCCCAGTTGCTCTTTTCGGGCGACAGACCTTCGGTGCGGTTGCCGTCAGGCTCGACGTGATTGAAGGGCTTGCCGCCAATGACGGATGCGTTGAAGGTCTCGACGGTCTCGACCAGTTGCGCCGGATCGAGCGAGAGCTTCTGCGCAAGCTCGGCGATGCTGCCGGCCTCGACCGGCGGGAAGAGGGAAGGCATGAATTTCTCCAGGTTGGGAGCGTCGAAGAGGATCCAGGCGATCTGGTCGGGCTGATCGGCCACCAGGCGCCCCCAGATGGCATAGCGCTTCGGCCAGATGTCCTCGCCTTCGTCGTAGAAACGCTTGGCGTGCTTGTTGACCACGATGCCGAAGACCACGCAGTCGAGCCGGGTAATGATGCCACCGTCGAACTGCGGCGCCCGGGCGTCGATGGCCACGGCGTGACACTGGGTGGCGTCGCCGATCTGCCGAACGCCACTGTCGATCAGCGCACGGGTCAGGCTACCCTTGTTGTAGGGCGTGCCCCGGATCAGGAAGTTCTCGGCCCGGTCTCCCCAGCCCTGCTTCAGCCAGTCGATATCCGCCTGAAAGCCTCCGCTTGCGGCGATCAGGCTGCGGGCCTCGATCCAGGTCGTGCCCGCAGGGGTCGTCACGGTCGCAGCGCGGAAGCTTGGGCCGTCGATCTCGACCTCGGTCACCTCGTGCTCGTAGCGGATCTCGACGCCCAGCCCTTCGGCGGTGCGGTAGAGCGCGTTCAGCATCGAACGGCCGCCACCGAGGAAGAACGAGTTGGTTCGCCCGAGGCTGAGAGTGCCGCCCAGAGAGGGCTGGAAGCGCACGCCCTGCTGCTGGATCCAGTCCAGCATCTCGTAGGAGCGGTCGATCATCATGCGCGACAGCGCCTCGTCGGTATTGCCCGAGGTGACCCGCAGCAGGTCCTCCATGAACTCGTCGCCGGTATAGGGGCCGGTCAGCGTGCCTGTGGCCGTGTCATGGGCACAGCGCATGTTTCGCGTGTGCCGGGTGTTGCCGCCGCGATAGAACTTAGGCGCCTTCTCAAGCACCAGGACGCTGCGCCCGGCGCGCCGGGCGGCGATTGCGGCGCAGAGGGCGGCGTTGCCGCCCCCGGCCACCAGGACATCCCAGACCGCCATCACGCGCGATCCATCACACGGGCCAGGGCCGGGAAATAGGCATCACCCAGCCCCGCTGCTCGTGCCTTCTCCATCCGTTCCCTGGCCAGTTCGGCGCCATGGGCCCGGAACCCGGTCAGGCTGGCCAGTTCAAGCGCGTAGCTGACGTCCTTCAGGGCATAGTCGGTCGGGAAGGCGCCAGTCGGGAAGACATCGGGCAGCATGGCCTTCATGCCATGGTTGCGCAGGGCGAAGCTGTCGGCCGAGCCCTTGGCCAGCGTGTCGAACAGCAGGGCGTCATCGACCCCCGCTGCGCGCCCGAGGTTGAGCGCTTCGGACAGGGCCACCACGGTCTCGAACAGCACCATGTTGTTGAGAATCTTCACCACCTGTCCGCATCCCACGGGCCCGCAATGGGTGATGTCGGTTGCCGCATGGGCCAGAAGCGGCTGGATGACCGCGACGTCCTCGTCCGAGCCGCCGACCATGATCGACAGGGTGCCGTCCTCGGCTGCCTGCCGGGTGCGGGCAACCGGGGCATCGGCAAAGCGCATCCCCTTTTCCCGCAACGCATCGGAGAGGTCCCGCGACAGGCCGACCGGAGAGGTGGACATGTCCACGACCAGAAGCCCGGCCTTGCCAGCCGGCAGGATTTCGTCGCGAACGACCTTCTCGACCTGGGCGCCGCCGGGCAGCGACAGGAACAGGATGTCCACCTCTGCTGCCATCGCGGCGAGGCTCTGCGCCGCGGTGGCACCATGCTCGACCAGGCGGGCAACCGGGGCAGGGGAGAGATCGAAAACCTGCATCTTCGCGCCGGACTTGAGCAGGATGTTGCGGCAGATCGGTTCGCCCATCACGCCGAGACCGGCAAAGCCGAGGGTCGCAGCCTGGGCAGAGGAGGTGTTGTTGGGGGTCATGCTTGCTCTCCTTGGGGAACGGGAATGGACAGGATCGAGGTGCCGCAAAGCGAACCGAGGAAGGCGCGCGTTTCGTCCCGGGAAAAGGCGATGGAGGCGATATTGCCGAGGCGGCTCCGGCCGGTATCGTAGAAGTGCTCCCGGCCCATTCGGCCCTCGGCCAGGGCGCTCTCGACCCGATCGACCAGCTCCGGATCGCAGTCCTCCAGAACCAGCTGCGCCCGACCGTCCGGCGCAACGCGCCACAGCCGGTTCGAGACGATGCAGGTGACCCACAGATGCCCGCCACTGTCGAAGCGGATCCCGTCGGGGAAGTCTCCCCGTCCGAATTGCACCATGGTGCGGCGATTGCTCAGCCCGTCGGGCCCGAGGTCGAAACGTGTGATCCGGCGCGAGAAGGTCTCGGAGATGACAAGCCCGGCGCCATCCGGTGTCAGCCGGCATTCGTTGGCAAAGCAGATGTCATCCGCCAGGATTCGCGCCGTGCCGTTCTCGACCAGCACGAGCAACCCGTCAGCGATCTTGTCGGAATAGGCGTTGAAGCGCGGTTGCTGGATGGTGCTGACGGTGATCCACATTCGTCCGGCGTCGTCGGTCATGACGAAGTTCGCCGCTGCAAGGGGGACGCCCTCGGCCTCCATGACTTCGCAGGTCAGGCTCTGGTCCGCTCCGAGGCGCCAGATGCCGCCACCCTCTCCGATATTAGCGATCAGCACGCTGCCGTCAGGCTGCGGCGCGATGCCGTTGGGCACCAGTTCGGCGCCGTTGGCCATCGCAGGCGTGGGGCCCTGCGTGTCGACCTGACCATCGCGAGAGATCCGGCTGATCCCGCGCGCCCGGTGCGAGACGACCAGGCCACCGTCGCCGGCGACGTGAACTGATTCCGGGCGGTCCAGGCCCTGGGCGATGCGCGTGACGTCATCGACCGAGAGAAGCGGCGTGCCTGCCGTGTCAGTCATGTCGGGGAGCTCCCTGGAAATGGTAGATGTGTTCTGTTTTGGGGCGGGGTGTGTCTGCGTGGGAAGACGTGATCGCCGCAATTATCCGACTTTCTGGAAGATTCATCTTGCAATCTCGATCTGTGACTCGCTACTCAATAGACCATTAGTTCTGTTAGACGCAACAGTGGTGCGAGCATGACCAACCAAATAATCGACACGTTCATGCGTTTTCCGGTGCTCTTCAGCGGGCATCCCGAGATCGCTTGGCGGGCGGATCGCGCCGGGATCGTCCTGTTGCTGGAAGCCGGCTCCCAAGCGGTGCGTCTGCAGCTTGAGAAGGGGCAAGTGACGGTGCTTCCAGCTGAGGGTCCGATGCGGGGCTGGGATATCGCCCTGCGTGCCGCGCCCGAGGCCTGGGCCGATCACTGGCAGGCCGTGCCGGCGCCGGATGCCTTTGACATCCTGGGCATGGTTCGCCACGGGCGGATGCGGATCGAGGGCAACTTCGCGCCGCTCATGCGTCACCTGCAGGTGGTGAAGGACATCCTTGCCCTGCCGAGGGCCGCGACATGAGCCCGCGCTTCGATCCCGTCACCGGACGCTACCTGCGCCTGGACATCGGCGGCAGGCCGCATCGTCTCTATGTCGAGGAAGCGGGGCAGGGCATTCCGCTGCTCTGCCTGCACACCGCCGGGTCCGACGGTCGGCAGTATCGCGACCTGCTGCTGGACGAGTCCGTCACGTCGCGTTTCCGCGTCATCGCCTTCGACATGCCCTGGCATGGCAAGTCCAGCCCGCCCGAAGGCTGGCAGGACGAGGAATACCGCCTGAGCACCGAGGCCTACGTGGGGATGATCCTGGATGTCTGCGCGGCGCTCGAACTTGACCGCCCGGTGGTCCTTGGATGTTCGATCGGGGGCCGCATCGTGCTTCAGCTGGCCGCCGATCATCCCGAAAGGTTTCGGGGGCTGATCGGAGCCCAGGGCGCCGCATGGCAGGATCCCTGGTACGACACCGACTGGCTGCACCGTCCCGACGTACATGGCGGAGAGGTCTGCGCCGCACTGATTTCCGGCCTGATTGCGCCGGGCGGCCCCGCGGCGGACCGGCACGAGACCCTTTGGCACTACATGCAGGGCGGCCCGGGGGTCTTCAAGGGTGACCTCTGGTTCTACCGCGTCGACGGAGACCTGCGCGACACCATCGCGCGGATCGACACCGCACGCTGTCCGCTCTGGCTGATGGCGGGGGAATACGATTTCTCCTGCCGCCCGGAGGACATGATCGCCACCGCGGAAGCCATCCCCGGTTGCCGGGCGGTGGTGATGGAACGGCTGGGCCATTTTCCGATGAGCGAGAACTACGGGCAGTTCGCCCGCAGCCTGACCCCTATCCTGGAAGAGATATCGGGGCCGGTTCCCTCGGCGCAGGGCGCCGGGGCGAACCACGAAACGTGAAGAGAAACGGGAGGAGAATAGACATGAAACGTAAGGCAATTCTCGCGGCGGCTTCGGCCCTCGCGATGGTGGCGACGGGCGCCATGGCGCAGGAGACCCTGAAGATCGGGGCCCTTGTCACCATGTCCGGCGCTGGCGCGAGCTGGGGCAACGGCATGAAGCGCGCGGCCGAGCTGGCCGCCGAAGATGTCAACGCGGCCGGTGGCCTCGAGGTCGGGGGCACCAGCTACCAGGTCGAGATCATCGCCTATGACGACAGCTACAAGGCCAACGAGGCGGTGACCGCCGCCAACCGCCTCGTCTTCGAGGACAAGGTCAAGTACATCATCGGCACCGTCGGCTCGGCGCCGATCCTGGCGATCCAGCCGATCACCGAGGAAAACGGTGTCATCACCATGACGCTGGGTTTCACCGCCCAGGCGCTTGGGGCGGACAAGCAATATACCTTCCGCCCCAATCCGACCACGGCAGAGGTGGCCCAGCCGCAGATCGACTGGATCGTGCGCACCCAGGATGTGAAGACCGTCGGGGCGCTCTTCCCCAAGGATGAGACCGGCGAGGCCATCGCGAAGGACCTGGCCGGCGCCTACGAGCAGGCCGGCGCGACCCTGACCGCTACCGAGTTCTTCGAGCGTGACCGCGTCGACTTCATCCCGCTGCTGACCCGCATCATCGCCCAGGGCGTGGATGCGATCGAGCTGGACGGCAACTCTCCGGTCACGGCCGGGCAGATTGTGCAGCAGGCCCGGGATCTGGGCTTCGAAGGCGTGATCATCCGCACCGGCGGCCCTGCCACCCAGGAGATCGTCAACGTCGCCGGTGAGGCCGCAACCGAGGGGATGTTCGTCCACTCGGCCTTCGACCCCGGCCTGGCCAGCGCCAAGGCCTACGAAGAACGCTACGTCGAGACCTACAACGAGCCGATGAACGGCTTCTCGCCCTTCTTCTACGACGGCACGAAGATGCTGTTCCAGGCAATGCAGGACGCCGGCACGGTCGAGGATACCGAGGCGGTGAAGACCGCCTACGAGAACATCTCGGACTACGAGGGCATCCTCGGCACGATGAACTGGACGGGGGGCGAGCGCTACGGGATCGCCCACCAGCTCGACAGCCCCTTCTACATCGCCCGGGTGACCGGCGGTCAGGAAGAGATCGTCGCCCGCTGCACCTCTACGGGCTGCGAATAAGCATCCTGTTGCCGCGCGCCGACAAGGTGCGCGGCCCCCTCATGTACAAGGACCGGCTACCGTGAGCTTCCTCATCGCCCAGTCGCTGATCAACGGCGTGATCCTGGGAACCCTCTACCTTCTGATGGCGATCGGCTTCACGCTGGCCTTCGGCGTCATGCGCATCGTCAATTTCGCGCATGGCGAATTCTACATGATCGGCGCCTTCTGTGCGCTGATCGGCGTGACCTGGCTGGGGCTGCCCTATCCGGTGACCCTGGCGCTGACCATCGTTTTTGCCATCCTCATGGGCGCGGTGGTCGAGCGCCTGGTCTTCCGCCCCTTCCGCAATGACGAGCTGTCGGGGATGATTGCCTCGCTCGGGTTGGCGATGATCCTTCAGCACGGGGCGCTGATCCTTTTCGGGCCCGATCCGCAGGCCTTCCCGGCGATGGTCTCCGGCGTTTTCAAATGGGGCGCGCTGATCGTGCCCAAGTCGCGGGCCCTCGCCCTTGGCATCGGCCTCGTGATCCTGCTGATCTTCTACCTGTTCCTGATGCACACCCGGCACGGGCGGGCGCTGCGCGCCCTGGTCCAGGACCAGGAGGTCGCCGCGGTCTTCGGGGTGCGGCTGGAAATCATGTATCCGCTGGGCCTTGGCCTGGGTATCGCGCTGGCCGCGGTGGCAGGTGGCCTGATGGCGCCGCTCTTCGGGGTGTCGCCCTTCATCGGCGCGACGCCGCTGCTGAAAGCCTTCATCGTGGTCATTCTCGGCGGTCTCGGGTCGATCCCGGGCGCGGCCCTCGCGGCGATCCTGCTGGGGCTGATCGAAAGCTTCACCTCGTCCTTCGTCAGCGCCTCGGCTGCCGACATCGTGACCTTCGCGCTGGTCATCGGCGTGCTGCTGGTGCGTCCCGCCGGTCTTCTTGGGAGGGCTGAGGCATGAGTTCTGCCGCTACACACACCGCCTCCGGCCCGCGGCCGATGGCGTTCGTCTGGGCCCTGGCCCTGGTGGCGGTCGCCCTGATCCCCTGGATCACCGGCAGTACCTTCCACTTCCATATCGCGATCATGGTCTGCATATCGGCGATGGCGACCGGGGGCCTTGCGGTCACCGCCTGGGTCGGCCAGCTGTCGCTCGCCCATGCCGCCTTCGCCGGGATCGGGGCCTATACCTCGGTGCTGCTGGTCACCCGTCTGGACCTGCCCGTCCTGCTGGGGTTGCCAGCCGGTGCCCTGGTTGCCGGGGCCGTGGCCTTCGTGATCGGCGCCCCCTTGCTGCGCCTGCGCGGTGTCTACTTCGTGCTGATCACCTTCGCGCTGAACGAACTGTTCCGCCTGGTCATGCTGGAAATCCCCGAATATTCGGGCGGATCGAGCGGCATCGCGGGCATTCCCAAGCTGTCGATCTTCGGCGTGACGCTGTCGAGCTACGAGGCCGTCTATCCCTTCGCCCTTGTCTGCCTGGCGCTGGTCATGGCCCTGCTCGTGCTGATCCGCAAAGGTCAGCTTGGCCACCGCTTCGGTGCGGTCGAAGAGAACCTTGCGCTGGCCGAGGCCTCGGGCATCCCGACCGCCCAGATCCAGACCCTGGCCTTTACCATCGGCAGTGCGATCGCCGGTTTCGCAGGGGCCTTCCTGGCGCATTACGTTGGCTTCATCTCGCCCGAGACCTTCGGGTTCCAGCTTTCGGTCTCTTACGTGATCATGCTGGTGACGGGCGGACGGCTGGCGCTTTGGGGGCCATTGGTCGGCGCGCTCTTCCTGACGCCGCTGCCCGAGTTCCTGCGCGGCGCGGTCGAGTACCAGCACATCATCTACGGCGTGGTCCTGATCGCGGTGCTGCGGTTCCTGCCGCAGGGCCTGGCGGGACTGCCGGCGCAGCTTGCACGCAAGGGAGGCCGGGCATGAGCACGCTTCTGGAAATCGGTGGCCTGACCAAGCGCTTCGGCGGTCTGACGGCCCTGTCGGATGTCAGCTTCACCGTGGCAGGGGACGCGATCACCGGCCTGATCGGACCCAATGGTGCGGGCAAGACGACCTGTTTCAACCTGATCACCGGGACCTTCCCGGCGACCTCCGGCACGATCCGCTTCCGGGATCAGGACATCTCTGGGCTGCCGCCGCACCGCATCGTCGAGCACGGGCTGGCGCGGACCTTCCAGGCCGCCACCACCTTCCCGACCGCGAGTGTGCGCGAAAACATCCTGCGCGGGGCGCTTCTGCGTCATCCGCTCGGGCTGGGGGCGATGCTGTTCGGTGGCGCGGCGGCCCGACGGGCAGAGCAAGAGGCGCGCGACACGGTCGAGCACGTGATGGAGGCGCTGGATCTGGCCGACCATGCCGACCGCGAGGCCGGAACGCTGGCTTACGGCCATCAGAAGCGCCTCGGCGTGGCGATCGGCCTGGCCACGCGTCCCGGGCTGCTGCTGCTGGATGAACCGGCCGCAGGGCTCAATCCCGACGAGGTGGACCGCTTCGGCTCCATGCTCAAGGAGATCCGGGCAAGCTTCGGTGTCTCGGTGCTGATCGTCGAACACCACATGCGGCTGATCATGCGGGTCTGCGATCACTTGGTGGTTCTGGATCATGGCGAGAAGATCGCCGAAGGCGCGCCGGCTCAGGTGCGCGACGACCCGAAAGTCATCGAAGCCTACCTGGGGGTCGACCATGCGCGGTGATCTTTCCGTCCGCAACCTTGTGGTGAACTACGGACCGGTGCGGGCCCTGCACGGCGTCAGCTTCGACGTGCCCGCGGGGCAGGTGGCCGCACTGGTCGGCTCGAACGGGGCCGGCAAGAGCACGGTGCTCAAGTCGATCTGCGGCCTGCTGAAACCCGTCGAGGGCGAGATCCGCGTCGGCGAGGAGCTGCTGCAGCCCCGCCCGGGCGATCCGCTGCGCCATGGCGTTGCGCTCTCGCCCGAGGGACGGCGGCTGTTTGGCCAGCTTTCGGTCGAGGAAAACCTGATCATGGGCTCCTACGCGGTGCGCGACAAGGCGGCGCGGCGCGAGATGCTGGAACGGGTCTACGGCTACTTCCCGCGGCTGAAGGAAAGGCGGCGGCAACTGGCGGGCTCGCTTTCGGGTGGCGAGCAGCAGATGTGCGCCATCGGCCGCGCCCTGATGGCGCTGCCGCGGGTGCTGCTGCTGGACGAACCCTCGCTGGGGATTGCGCCAATCATCGTCGCCGAACTTGCCGTCATCATCGAGGAAATCAGCCGCGACATGTCCATGACCGTGCTGCTGGTCGAACAGAACGCCCAGATGGCCCTGTCGATCGCCGCCACCGGTGTGGTGCTGGAAACCGGCAGCGTCGTGCTGACCGGCACGGGGCGGGAACTTTTGGAAAGCCCGGAGGTCCGGGCTGCCTATCTTGGAACTTGAGAAGGAACAGAACATGTCGCTGCTCGCGAAGAAGGCCACGATTCCTCCGGCCGATCAGGTGCAGGATCTGCTGATTGCGGGGCGAGCCGTGCCCGGAGACGGGCCGCCGCTGGATGTCGTGAACCCGGCGACAGGCGCGCTTCTCGGGCGCGTCGGGACCTCGACACCGGCGCAGGTGGCTGAGGCGATCGCCGCCGGCCACGCGGCCTTGCGCCGGACCGGCTGGTCGCATCTGCCGCCGCACGAACGGGCGCGGATCCTGTCGCGCGCCGCCGACGAAATCGAGCGTCAGGCCGATCACCTCGCAGTCCTCCAGATGAGCGAGAACGGCAAGACGCGCAAGGAAAGCCATGCCCAGGCCATGTCGGCGGCGGGGATCTTCCGCTACTACGCCGCCGTCTGCGAATGCAGCGAAGAGGCGATGCCGCCGGCCCGTGGCGACTACTACACGATGCAGGTCTACGAACCGGTGGGCGTGGTCGCCGCCCTGACCCCCTGGAACTCTCCGCTGACCATGGGGGCGCAGAAGATCGCGCCGGCCCTGGCGGCGGGTAACGCGGTGGTGCTGAAGGCGGCAGAGACCACTTCCTTCGTGACCCTGGCCCTGGGGCAATGCGTCGTCGAGGCCGGTCTGCCCGAGGGGCTGCTGTCGGTCCTCGCCGGCGGGCGCGAGACCGCCGTGGCGCTGGTCGAGGATCCGGGCATCGGCCTGATCAGTTTCACCGGCGGCACCGCCACGGGGCAGAGCATTGCCCGCGGCGCGGCGGACCGGCTGGTGCCTATGATCCTGGAACTGGGGGGCAAGTCGCCGCATATCGTCTTCGCCGATGCCGACCTGGAGGCCGCGGCCAAATCGGTGGCCAGCGGGATCTTCGGCGGCACCGGCCAGTCCTGCGTTGCCGGCTCGCGGCTCTTCGTCGAGGCCTCGGTGGCGGATCGCTTCCGTGACCTGCTGATCGAGGCGGCCGGGGCGATGCGGCTTGGGCCGCCCAGCGATCCTTCCAGCGTGATCGGTCCGCTTTCGTCCTTCGCGCATCGCGAGCGGGTCGAGGGCTTCGTGCAGGCCGGTGTCGCGGCGGGGGGCGAGATCCTCTATGGCGGCCAGCGCCCGGAGGGCGAGGTCTTCGCGGAGGGGGCGTATTTCCAGCCGACGATCATCGGCGGGCTCGATAACTCTGCCGCCATCGCGCAGGAAGAGATCTTCGGGCCGGTGCTCTGCTTCATGACCTTCGAGGACGAGGCGGACCTGGTGGGCGCGGCCAATGACAGCGATTTCGGCCTTGCGGCGGGGATCTGGACCGAGAGCTATCGTCGCGCCTGGCGGGTGGCCCGCGCCCTCGAGGCCGGGACGGTGTGGATCAACACCTACAAGCAGCTCTCGATCGCGGCCCCCTTCGGCGGCTTCAAGCTGTCCGGGCAGGGGCGCGAGAAGGGTCTGCAGGGGATGCGCGCCTACCAGCAGATGAAGAGCCTCTACTGGGCTGTCTGAGGGGTGGCAATCGCGGGCGTGGCCGTCTTGGCGGCCGCGTCCCTGTCAGGGCTGGGTGATCTGAAGACTACCCGAAGCGGCAAAAGAGAGGGGCGGCGCCATGTACCGGCGCCGCCCCTTTGCTTTACCCCCTGACCTATGGGTCCCCTGGGATCAGCAGTGGGTGAAGAAGGGCAGGGGTGGCCCCTCGGGCTGCGACACGAAGGTCACCTGCACCGCATCGCCGATCCGCAGCGCCTCTGGTTGCTGCGACAGGATGCGGGTCATCATGCGCGGCCCCTCGGCAAGCTCGACCAGCGCGACGGCAAAGGGCACATCCCCGCGGAAGGCGGGGCCGGTGCGATGCACCGTGGTCAGCGCGTGGATGGTGGCCTGCCCCGAGGCATCGACCCAGGCGGGCTCTTCGGTCATGCAGGCGGGGCAGACCAGGCGCGGATAGAAGATCGCGTGGTCGCAGGCCGTGCAGCGCTGGATCTTCAGCTGCCCGGCCTCCGCGCCCTCCCAGAAGGGGGCGGTTTCGGCATCGGGGATGGGGACGGGTCTGTTGCTCATCGGCGGGCCTCCTTTCCGAGGATCAGGGTGGAACCGGCCGACAGGGCGCCGCCGGTGCCATGCACGAGGGCAAGATCGGTCGCCACCTGGCGCGCCCCTGCCTCGCCGCGGATCTGGCGTACCGCCTCGACGATCAGGAAGATGCCGTACATGCCGGGATGGGTGTAGCTGAGCCCGCCGCCCTGGGTGTTCATGGCGAAATCGCCACCGGGCGCGATGCGTCCGTCCGAAACGAAAGCGCCGCCTTCCCCCTTCCCGCAGAAGCCGAGATCCTCGAGGCTCATCAGCGCGGTGATGGTGAAGCTGTCGTAGATCATTGCCAGGTCCATGTCCGCCGGGGTCACGCCCGCGCTCTTCAGGGCGGCCGGGCCGGTGATCGCGGCAGGGGTGACGGTCAGGTCGGGCATGTTGGCGATAGAAGCATGGGTGTGGGTCTCGGCCGAGCCCCAGAGCCAGACCGGAGCCCTGGGCAGATCGCGGGCCCGGTCGGCTTTGGTCACCACCACGGCGCCACCGCCATCGGTCACCAGGCAGCAGTCGAACTTGCCAAGCGGAGTGGCGATCATCGGCGCCGAGAGCACGTCCTCGATGCTCAGATCCTCATGCCGGGGAGCCTGGGGGTTGAGCTGCGCCCATTTGCGGGCCGCGACGGCGACCTCGGCCAGCTGCTCCCGGGTGGTGCCGTAAAGGTGCATGTGTCGGGAGGCGGCGAGGGCATAGGCGCCGGTCATCATCGGCAGGCCCCAGAGCCCCTCGAACTGGGTCGAGGCCAGCCAGGGGTCGGCCCCGCCGCCAAAGCCTGCGCCGGAGCTGCGCTGCGTCGATCCGTAGGTGATCAGGCAGGTGGTGCAGAGGCCCGCGTCAATGGCCAGGGCCGCGTGCTGAACATAGGCCTCGAAGGAGCAGCCCCCGAGCGAGCTCGAGTCGCTGAAGCTGGGCGTGATCCCGAGATATTCCGCCACCTGCACCGAGGGCATCCGCGTGCCGCGGGACGAGCCGATGGAGAGCACGCCATCCACATCGGCCAGGGTCATCCCGGCATCGGCCAGCGCCCGGCTGGCGGCCTGGGCGTGCAGTTGCAGCTCTGTCCTGTGGGGCAGGACGCCGACCTCGCTTTCGGCGACGCCGGCGATCACCACCCCGTCCCTGAAGTTCTTTCCCATGGTGATCAGCTCTCCTTGTTCCTGTCAGCTTGCCAGTCGGCAAAGGTGCGGTCTTCGCGGGCCAGCCGCTCCAGCAACGGGGCGGGGCGCAGGCGGTCTTCGCCCGTCTCTTCCGCCCAGGCGGCCAGGGCGCGGGCCAAGGTGCCAAGGCCTTCGCCGTCGGCCCAGTACATCAGCCCGCCGCGCCAGGCCGGGAAGCCGTAGCCATGCACATAGGTCACGTCGATGTCCGAGGGGCGCGCTGCGATCCCCTCGTCCAGGATGCGCGCCGCCTCGTTCACCATCGGGTAGAAGATGCGGGCGCGGATCTCGTCATCGGTGAAGGTGCGTTGCGGAGCGCCAAGCCGCTTTGATACATCGGCAATGAGCTGATCCACCTGCGGATCGGGGCGGGGCGTGCGCCCGTCCTCGTAGAGGTAGTAGCCCTTGCCGGTCTTCTGCCCGAAACGGCCGAGCCCGCAGAGCGCATCAGCCACCGGCAGGGCGTAGCCCTGACCCCGGCGCACCATGCGGGCGACGTCCAGACCGGCCAGATCGGCCATCTGGAACGGGCCCATGGCCATGCCGAAGGCGGTGATGACGCGGTCCACCGTCTCGGGGCGGGCGCCCTGCTGCAGCAGCTGTTCCGCCTGGTGGTGGCGTTGCCGCAGGATGCGGTTGCCGACGAAGCCGGGGCAGTTGCCGACGATAACCGCCTGCTTGCCCAAAGTGGCGGCAAGCGCCAGCGCCGTGGCCAGGGTGTCGGCATCGGTCTTTGCGCCGCGCACCACCTCAAGCAGGGTCATCACGTTGGCGGGCGAGAAGAAGTGCAGTCCGACCACGCGCTGCGGGCGCCCGGTCGCGGCCGCCATCTCGTCGATGTCCAGGGAAGAGGTATTGGTGGCCAGCACGGCCCCGGGCGCCAGCAGCGCGTCGAGGTCCCGGAACAGCTGCTGCTTCAGCGCCATGTCCTCGAAGACGGCCTCGATCACCAGGTCGGCGTCCTGTGCCGCCTCGAGCGTCTGGGCCGGGGTGATGCGAGCCATGCGCGCCTCGGCTTCGGAGGGGCTGAGGCGCCCGCGCTTCACCGAGATATCGTAGTTCTTGCGGATCCGGTCCAGGCCGGCGGCAAGGCCTTCCGCACTCTTGTCGATCAGGGTTACGGGCAAGCCCGCGTCGGCAAAGCACATGGCAATGCCGCCGCCCATGGTTCCCGCCCCGATCACCGCGGCGCGGGTGATCCTGCCAGCGGTGCCGGTCAGGCCGTCGGGCAGCCGCGCCGCTGTGCGTTCGGCGAAGAACAGATGGCGCATCGCGGCAGATTGCGGGCCTTCGCGCAGCCGCTGGAAAAGGGCCTGTTCGGCCTCTTGCGCTGCGCGCCCCTCTAGCGTGAAGGCATTGCCGATGGCCTCGACGAGAAGGTGTGGTGCCTCGGCGCCCCGGGCGCGCTTCAGCAGGCGCTCTGCGGCGGCTTCGAAGTCGGCGCGCGGACCGAGGGCCGCGCCGGGCGCGCTGCGCGGCGCGTCGAGAAGTCCACGGGCACAGGCGAGGCCGGCACGGCGCAGGTCGGCGTGGTCCGCCGAGACCTCGCTTAGCAGACCGATGTCCAGGGCCTCGGCGGCCGAGATGCGCCGGGCAGCGGCGATCAGGTCGAGCGCCGCGACGGCGCCGATCACGGCGGGCAGTCGGAAGGTGCCGCCCGCGCCGGGGATCAGGCCCAGCTTGACCTCGGGCAGGCCCAGCTCGGTGCCGGGCGCCGCGACACGACCTGCGCAGGCCAGGGCCAGTTCGAACCCGGCGCCCAGCACCGGCCCGTGCAGGGCCGCGACCACGGGCTTTGCCATGGCCTCGATCCGCAGGAACAGCTCGGGGGAGGTCGGTTCGACCGGTGGCGCGGCAAGCTGGCGGATGTCGGCGCCGGCGCAGAAGGTCCGCCCCGTGCCCATCAGGACCACCCCGCGCAGGCTGTCATCGGCCTCGATCGCGTCCAGCTGGGCCGACAGCGCGGTTCGCACCTCATGGCCCATGGCA
>NZ_AFPM01000310.1 GCF_000220565.1 Oceanicola sp. S124
GCCTCGATCCGCGCCTGCTGCTCGGCGGCGCGGTTGGCGGTCTGGATCGGGCGCAGCACCACCGTCGCACCGCTGACCAGCAGCGCGCAGGCGGCCGAGACCAGGAAGGCCACGGCCAGGGTCTTGGTGCGGCTCTCGTTGGGCAGGGCCAGCAGGCGGCGCCAGGCGGCGAAGGGGTTCAGATCAGCCAAGGTGTTTCCTCCGTCTTGCGCGCCAGAGCGTGATCGCCGCATCGTCCAGCAGAGGCGCCGCCAGCGAGGTGAAGAGCGCTGCCGAGACCGCGATCTGCGCCGGGGCGGCGCCCTGCCATTTCGTCGCGAAAAGCACGACCAGCGCGCCGTAGAGCACCCCGTTCAGCCAGCGGCCCGGGCGCGTCGCGGCGCTGGCGACCGGATCGCAGACCAGCAGCACCAGCACGACGCCCGCCATCGGCAGCACCGGGGCGAGGCCCGCAGGCCAGGCGCCCTGCCCCGCCGCGAGTGTCGCCGCGGCGGCCAGCCCCGCCCCCGCAAGGATCCGCCCCGGTAGCACGCCGAGCGCCACTCCCAGCACCGCGCCGGGGATCGCCGCCCAGGCCACCGGCAGCACCAGCTCGGGCCAGGGGGCGGCGGGGAAGCCGAAACCGAGGAAGGCCAGCGTTACCGTGGCCGGGTTGACCACGTTGCGGCCCCAGCCTCCGAAGACCAGTTCCGCCGCGACCGAGCCGAAGGTGATGCCAAGTACCAGCCGCGCGAGGCCAAGCTCCTCTGGCGCCAGCATCGCCACCGCCAGCGCGGTCAGCGCCCCGGCGAGGCTGGGCGGCTGTGCCCGCGCCAGCATGAAGACCAGGTGCCAGATGCCCGAGACCACAAGCGCCAGCGCCAGCCGGGCGACGGCTTCGATTCCGCCGTACCAGAGCCAGGCCAGCGCCAGCGGCATCAGGCAGATCAGCAGCAGCGCCGCCACGGTCTCGCGGTCCCAGAGGCCCCGGATCACACCCCCTCCTCCGCCGCGATGCGGTCCAGCGCGGCGCGCAGCAGCCCCGAGAGGCGCGGCGTGGCGCCGGTGACGTAATCGGCCAGGGCCAGGTCCTCTTCCAGCAGCGAGAGGCCCCCGAGGCGGGTGAAGGTCTCGTCATCGCCAGAGGAGAGCGCGCGCACCAGCGCCATGGCCGGCAGCAGCGATCCGAGGGCCTGGTCCAGCGCCGCCGTCGGGATGATCGGCAGGGGCCGCGCGGCGCGGCTCAGCGCCCGGGTGAACCAGTGATCGCGGGACCGGGTGCGATGCGCATCCTGCACCGTCACCTGCCGGTCGCGCAGGCCCAGCCATGTCGCCTCGGCCCCGTCCAGCGCCGAGCCGGAAAGCACCTGATGCCAGCCCGGCACCGTGGCGCCCTGGCAGAGGCCGCGCAGGTTGGCGCCCGGCTGGCAGCGCAGCAGGCGGCTTTCGCCAAGCGCATCGCCGCTGACCGAGACCGTGCGCAGACCCGGCAAGTGCCCCGTGGCCAGCAGGTCGCCAAGGTCGGCAACGTCCTCGGCGTGGATCTCCCAGACCGGGCCGCGGGCGTGGCGGGGTGATGGATCGAGGACATGC
>NZ_AFPM01000309.1 GCF_000220565.1 Oceanicola sp. S124
TGTTCCAGGTGCTGGACTTCGACGCGTTCACTTTCGGCTGCCGCGGCTTGCGGATCAGCTGCTGGATCGTAGGCATAGGGTTATTTTCCCATCTCTAACACATGTGTTGCATGAAGGACCGTGCCCCATGCGGTTGTTTACGTGATCCTCGACGCGTCCGCCGGGACCGGGTGATCTTTTTCCGCCGAGGCGGAAATGCTTTCCCGGGGATCGGCCCCGGCCTCTCGTCGGGCGCTCGGCCCTGGTCAGGGGCGATGTGCGCGCAACGTAAAAAACCGCATCCGACCCCACGTACACGGGGATCGACGCGGTGGGTTTTCCAGAGGATCGGGGATCTCTCCCGGATCTTGACCACGTTAATCTGGAAGGCAAAGGGGCGGCCCCCTCGCCTGATTGCTGGCGCGTATAGGGGGAGTCGGGGGGGTTGTCAACATTGGGTGAAGCGTCAGAGCCTGCGCTTCGGGGGCCCGCGGCCTTGCTGAGCTGGGCTTTCGGGAGGGGGCCCTGCTCCCTCGGCCGGACGGCTGCCCCCTCGGGAGTATTCCCCCCCCGGATGGACAAAGTGCCCGGCGCCCCCGGCGCGGGGTCAGCTTCCGATCAGGGTGGCCCAGCTTCGGCGCAGCGCCGCGGCGTCGAGGCCGAAGCGGGACTGCAGCAGTGCGTCCGGGCTTTCCGCCTCTGCGCCACCACGTTGAAGGCCCGGCAGGCGGCGCTCCAGCCGGCTGTCGTTGCTGTCATGGCTGCCCCGCAGGAACATCACTGGCTCGGGCAGGGTCAGCGCGGGCATCCGCGACCACAGCCTGCGGTGGTTGTAGTCCTGGATCGAGCGGGTCGAGCGCGGCGCGAAGAAGACCACCAGCCCCGGCGCCCAGAAGTCCGCCTGCACCGGCGTCAACGCGATCCCCCCTGCCCCGGCCTGCACCACCATGCCTCCGTTGAAATCCAGAGCCGCGCGCTTGCGCAGCTTCCACAGCGGCCGGAGGGGCGCGAACTGGGCCCGCGCCTCGGCGATGAAGTCCGGCGCGAGGCCGTCATCATCATCCAGGGTGAACTCACCGACCACGCGGGCCTCGGGATCCCGGGCGGCGCGCATCGCCTCGCGGCAGGTCTCGGCATGGGGACGCCCCTCGGGCAGGGCCAGGGCGCGGATCTGCGGCAGCGGCGCGATGGCGCGCTGCAGACGCGACAGCCAGGGCTCCGGCAGGGCCTCTCCGTGCAGCAACAGCAGGGTGAAGTCAGGGTCGCTCTGCGCCGCGAGGGTCGGCAGGCAGATCTCCTCGAAGAACCAGAAACGCCGCGCCAGCCGGGCCGGGTCATAAAGCCGCGCGACATTCGCCGCGAGGCCCCCCCCTGCCCCCTCGAACCCGTCGCCGCCCGTCGGGTAGGAGAAGCGGCACAGGCCCAGCATCTGGATATGGCTCATGGTCGCGTCGAGACCTCCGGCAGTTCCTCGGGCGTGTCGGGCGTCACGCCCAGCTTGTGCTCACGGTAGAGCATGAACAGCCCCGAAGCCACGACGATCGCGGCGCCGACCAGGGTCAGCGGCTCGGGCCACTCTCCGAAGACCACCAGTCCGAGGACCAGCGCGAAGAGCAGCGAGGTATAGCGGAAGGGCGAGACGAAGGAGATCTCTCCGATCCGCATCGCCCGGATGATCGAGACATAGGAGGTCAGCACCAGCGCCGCTGCCGCCAGGGTCAGCCAGATCGTCCAGCCGGGCATCGGCACCCAGGGTGTGCCGAGGCCGATCACCATGTAGGTCAGCATGACCATGGTCGAGGTGATGAAGGTGACCGACATGGACGAGACCTCGGGCGACAGACGCCGGGTGGTCAGATCCCTCAGCGTGATGAACAGCACCGAGATCAGGACGTAGATCGAATAGATGTCGAAGCCGTCGGTGCCTGGCCGCAGGATCAGCAGCACGCCGACGAAACCGACGAGGATCGCCGAGATCCGCCGCCAGCCGACGCTTTCGCCAAGGAAGAGCGCGGCGGCCAGGGTGACCACGAAGGGCGCCGACTGCAGGATCGCCACGAGGTTGGCGAAGGGCATGTGGACCAGCGCCTCGAGGTAGAAATAGGCCGCCCCCGCCTCGCCGACGCCGCGCAGGAAGATCAGGGTCCAGTCCCGCCGGGCGATCTTGAAGGCGCCCCGGGTACGGGCCAGCACGAAGGCCAGCGCGGTCGAGGTGACGGCATTGCGCAGCACGATCACCTGGGCCAGCGGGATCGTCGCCGCGACCAGCTTGATCGCCGTGTCGTTGAACGAGAGCAGCGCCAGCGAGCCCATCATCAGCAGCGCGGCCTTGAAGTTGTCGGTCATCGGAATCCCCGGATCGTTTGTCCTCCAATGGCCCGGGGCGGCGCGAAAAGCAATCTCGGCCGGCACGGCATGCAAAAGGCCCCCACAAGGGGGGCCTTCGCCAGGTCTGTCCAGGGACGGCCGAAGCCGTCGTGATCAGAGATCGCCTTCCGGCGTCTCGACCAGATCGGCGTCCGCTTCGACCACGGGCGCGGCCAGGGCCGCGGCCTGTTCGGCCTCTTCGCGGCGGGCTTCCAGCACGACGTTGTCGCGGGACCCGGCGATGCTGCGCACGCGCTGCGTCGCGCCACCCGTCCCGGCCGGGATCAGGCGACCCACGATCACGTTCTCCTTCAGGCCGACCAGCTTGTCGCGCTTGCCCTGGACCGAAGCCTCGGTAAGCACGCGGGTGGTCTCCTGGAAGGAGGCTGCCGAGATGAACGAACGGGTCTGCAGCGAGGCCTTGGTGATCCCGAGAAGGATCGGCTGGCCCGAAGCGGGGCGCAGGCCCTTGGCTTCGGCTTTCGCATTGGCCTCGTCGAACTCGACCTTGTCGACATGTTCGCCCTTCAGCAGGGTGGTCTGGCCGGAGTCCAGGATCTCCCACTTCTGCAGCATCTGGCGAACGATGACCTCGACGTGCTTGTCGTTGATCTTCACGCCCTGCAGTCGATAGACGTCCTGCACCTCGTCGATCATGTAGTTCGCCAGCGCTTCGACACCCATGATGGCAAGGATGTCATGCGGCGCCGGGTTGCCGTCCATGATGTAGTCGCCCTTCTGAACGAAGTCGCCTTCCGTGACGGGGATGTGCTTGCCCTTGGGCACCATGTATTCCACGGGCTCCAGGCTTTCATCCGCCGGCTCGATGGTGATGCGGCGCTTGTTCTTGTAGTCGCGACCGAAGCGGACGTAGCCGTCGATCTCGGCGATGATGGCGTGGTCCTTCGGACGACGCGCCTCGAAGAGTTCGGCCACACGCGGCAGACCGCCGGTGATGTCCTTCGTCTTCGCACCTTCGCGCGGGATACGGGCGACGACGTCACCTGCCTTGACCTCCTGACCGTCTTCGACCGAGAGGATCGCGTCGACGGACATCGGGTAGCTGACCGGGTTGCCCGCTTCGTTGCGGACCGGCTCGCCATCCTCGTCGACGACGAAGATCTCGGGCTTCAGCTCGTTGCCTTTCGGCGCGGTACGCCAGTCGGTCACGATCTTCTGGGTCATGCCGGTGGCATCGTCGGTCTCGTCCCGCACGGAGATACCCGTGATCAGGTCGGTCAGACGGGCCTTACCGGCCTTCTCGGCGATGATCGGCAGGGTGTAGGGGTCCCACTCGAACAGCTTGTCGCCGCGGGCGACCTGCTGGCCTTCCTTGACGAACAGCTTGGTGCCGTAGCCCAGCTTGTGGCTGGAGCGTTCCTCGCCGTGCTCGTCGAGGATGCGCAGCTTCATGTTCCGGCCCATGACGAGGGTCTCGCCGTTGGCGTTATCCAGAACCTGCGTGTGCTCGAAGGCCACGACGCCATCCGCAGAGGCCTCGAGGAAGGACTGCTGGCCACCCTGGGCAACGCCGCCGATGTGGAAGGTCCGCATCGTCAGCTGGGTACCCGGTTCACCGATCGACTGGGCAGCGATGATGCCGACCGCTTCGCCGATGTTGACCTTCGTACCGCGCGCCAGGTCACGGCCGTAGCAGGCCGCGCAGACGCCGTCATCGGCCTCGCAGGTCAGCGGAGAGCGGATGCGCATCGACTGCACGTTCGCTTCCTCGATGGTGTCGGCCATGCGTTCGTCGATCAGCTGGCCCTGCTTGACGAGGATCTCGTCGGTGCCGGGGCGCAGCACGTCATCCGCAGCCACACGGCCCAGGATGCGCTCGCCGATGGTGGCGACGATCTCGCCGTCGTTGACCGCGTTGCCGACGGTGATCGCGCGGTCGGTGCCGCAATCGGGCTCGCGCACGATGCAGTCCTGGGCCACGTCGACCAGACGACGGGTCAGGTAACCCGAGTTCGCCGTCTTCAGGGCGGTATCCGACAGACCCTTACGGGCGCCGTGGGTCGAGTTGAAGTACTCGAGCACGGTCAGGCCTTCCTTGAAGTTCGAGATGATCGGGGTCTCGATGATGTCGCCGTTCGGCTTCGCCATCAGGCCGCGCATCCCGCCCAGCTGTTTCATCTGGGTGACCGAGCCACGCGCACCGGAGTGGGCCATCATGTAGACCGAGTTGATCTCGCCCTCGGCACCGTTCTCGTCGCGCTTCACGGCCGAGATGGTCGACATCATGGCCTCGGTGACCTTGTCGTTGCACTTCGACCAGGCGTCCACGACCTTGTTGTACTTTTCGCCCTGGGTGATCAGGCCGTCCATGTACTGCTGTTCGAAGTCCTTCACCTGCTCGCGCGTCTCGTCGACGATCTCCCACTTGTTGTCGGGGATCACCATGTCGGCCTTGCCGAACGAGATGCCTGCCTTGAAGGCCTCCTTGAAGCCCATCGACATGATCTGGTCACAGAAGATGACCGATTCCTTCTGACCGCAGTAGCGGTAGACGGTGTCGATGACCCGCTGCACGTCCTTCTTCCGCAGCAGCTGGTTGACCAGCTCGAACGGCGCCTTGGCGTTGGCGGGCAGCAGCGCGCCGAGGCGCACCCGGCCGGGGGTCGTTTCGAAGCGCTTGTAGACCTCGTTGCCTTCCTCGTCGATCTGCATGATGCGCGCCGTGATCTTGGCGTGCAGATGCACCTCGCCGGTGTCCAGCGCGTACTGGACCTCGTCGATGGACGAGAAGACCATGCCTTCGCCCTTCATGCCCTCGCGGGCAATCGTGGTGTAGTAGAGGCCAAGGATCATGTCCTGCGACGGAACGATGATCGGTGCGCCGTTGGCGGGCGACAGGACGTTGTTCGTCGACATCATCAGCACGCGCGCTTCCAGCTGGGCTTCCAGCGAGAGCGGCACGTGGACGGCCATCTGGTCACCGTCGAAGTCGGCGTTGAACGCCGAGCAGACGAGCGGGTGCAGCTGGATCGCCTTGCCTTCGATCAGCGTGGGTTCGAAGGCCTGGATGCCCAGACGGTGCAGCGTGGGCGCACGGTTCAGCAGAACCGGGTGCTCGCGGATGACCTCGTCGAGGATGTCCCAGACCTCGGGGCGTTCTTTCTCGACCAGCTTCTTCGCCTGCTTCACGGTGCTCGACAGACCCTTGGCCTCGAGGCGCGAGTAGATGAAGGGCTTGAACAGTTCGAGCGCCATCTTCTTCGGCAGGCCACACTGGTGCAGCTTCAGTTCCGGGCCGGTCACGATGACCGAACGGCCGGAGAAGTCGACGCGCTTGCCCAGAAGGTTCTGACGGAAGCGGCCGTGCTTGCCCTTCAGCATGTCCGACAGCGACTTCAGCGGGCGCTTGTTGGCACCGGTGATGACGCGGCCACGACGGCCGTTGTCGAACAGGGCGTCGACGGATTCCTGCAGCATACGCTTCTCGTTACGCACGATGATGTCGGGCGCACGCAGGTCGATCAGACGTTTCAGACGGTTGTTCCGGTTGATCACGCGGCGGTAGAGGTCGTTCAGGTCGGAGGTCGCGAAGCGGCCACCATCCAGCGGCACCAGCGGGCGCAGTTCCGGCGGAATGACCGGGATCACGGTCATGATCATCCACTCGGGACGGTTGCCCGACTCGAGGAAGGACTCCACGACCTTCAGGCGCTTGATGATCTTCTTGGGCTTCAGCTCGCCGGTGGCCTCGGCCAGATCGGCGCGCAGGGTCTCGGCTTCGGATTCCAGGTCGATCTGGGCCAGCATGTCGCGGATGGCCTCGGCACCGATGTTCGCCGTGAAGGCGTCCATGCCGTAGGTATCCTGGGCGTCCATGTACTCTTCTTCGGTCATCATCTGGCCATACTGCAGGTCGGTCAGACCGGGCTCGATGACGACGTAGTTCTCGAAGTAGAGCACGCGTTCCAGGTCACGCAGGGTCATGTCCAGCATCAGGCCGATGCGCGAGGGCAGCGACTTGAGGAACCAGATATGCGCGACCGGCGCGGCCAGCTCGATGTGGCCCATGCGCTCGCGGCGGACCTTCTGCAGCGTGACTTCCACGCCGCACTTCTCGCAGACGACGCCGCGATACTTCATCCGCTTGTACTTGCCGCAGAGGCACTCGTAGTCCTTGATCGGCCCGAAGATACGGGCACAGAACAGGCCGTCGCGCTCGGGCTTGTAGGTCCGGTAGTTGATGGTTTCCGGCTTCTTGATCTCGCCGTAGGACCACGAAAGGATCCGCTCCGGCGAGGCCAGCGAGACCTTGATCTCGTCGAAGGCCTTCGGCGGCGTGAGCGGGTTGAACGGATTGTTCGTCAGTTCCTGGTTCATGTCTTTTTCCTCATAGAGGGAGCATTGGAGAGAAGAGCGGCGGAGGATGGTGGGTTGAAACCCACCCTACGCAGCTGGCGTAGGGTGGATGAAATCCACCATGCGGATCCGCTTATTCCTCGTCCTCCGCATCCAGGAGTTCCATGTTCAGGCCGAGGCCGCGGACTTCTTTCACCAGAACGTTGAAGCTCTCGGGAACGCCCGCTTCGTAGTTGTCCTCGCCCTTGACGATGCTTTCGTAGACCTTGGTCCGGCCGGCCACGTCGTCCGACTTCACCGTCAGCATTTCCTGCAGGGTGTAGGCGGCGCCATAGGCTTCCAGGGCCCAGACCTCCATCTCCCCGAAACGCTGACCGCCGAACTGCGCCTTACCACCGAGCGGCTGCTGGGTGACCAGCGAGTACGGGCCGGTGGAACGGGCGTGGATCTTGTCGTCGACCAGGTGGTGCAGCTTCAGCAGGTACTTGAAGCCAACGGTCACCTTGCGCGAGAACTGCTCGCCGGTGCGGCCGTCGAAGAGCACGGACTGGCCGCTCTCGTCGAAGCCCGCGCGCTGCAGGCGCTCGTTGATGTCGGCTTCCTTGGCACCGTCGAAGACCGGGGTCGCGATCGGCACACCGCCGGTCACGTTGCCTGCGGCTTCGACCAGCTGCGCCTCGTCCATGCCTTCGATGCCTTCTTCGTAGACATCGTCGCCATAGGCCAGGCGCATCGCCTCGCGCACCGGGGTCAAGTCACCGCTGCGGCGGTATTCCTGCAGCGCCTCGTCCACCTTCAGGCCGAGGGCACGGCAGGCCCAGCCGGTGTGGGTTTCAAGGATCTGACCGACGTTCATCCGCGACGGCACGCCGAGCGGGTTCAGACAGAAGTCGACGGGGGTACCGTCTGCCAGGAACGGCATGTCTTCCATCGGCACCACGCGCGAGACAACACCCTTGTTGCCGTGACGGCCGGCCATCTTGTCGCCCGGCTGCAGCTTGCGCTTCACCGCGATGAAGACCTTGACCATCTTCATGACCCCCGGCGGCAGGTCGTCGCCACGGCGCACCTTCTCGACCTTGTCCTCGAAACGGGCATCCAGGGCGCGCTTCTGCACCTCGTACTGCTCGTTCAGGGCCTCGACGATCTGGGCTTCCTTGTCGTCTTCCAGCGCCAGCTGCCACCACTGACCACGCGAGAGCTGCGACAGCAGGTCCTCGGTGATCTCGGAGCCGGCCTTGACGCCCTTCGGACCCTTCACCGCGGTCTTGCCGAGGATCATGTCCTTGAGACGCGCGTAGATGTTGCGGTCGAGGATCGCCAGTTCGTCGTCGCGGTCCCGCGACAGGCGTTCGACTTCCTCACGCTCGATCTGCAGCGCACGTTCGTCCTTCTCGACGCCGTGACGGTTGAAGACGCGGACTTCCACGACGGTCCCGTAATCGCCCGGCTTCACGCGCAGCGAGGTGTCGCGCACGTCGGAAGCCTTCTCGCCGAAGATGGCGCGCAGCAGCTTCTCTTCCGGGGTCATCGGGCTTTCGCCCTTCGGAGTGATCTTGCCGACCAGGATGTCGCCCGGTTCCACATCGGCACCGATGTAGACGATACCCGCCTCGTCGAGGTTGCGCAGGGCTTCCTCGCCGACGTTGGGGATATCACGGGTGATCTCTTCCGGCCCGAGCTTGGTGTCACGGGCGGCGACTTCGAATTCCTCGATGTGGATCGAGGTGAAGACGTCGTCACGCGCGATGCGCTCGGAGATCAGGATCGAGTCCTCGTAGTTGTAGCCGTTCCAGGGCATGAAGGCGACGACGATGTTCTTGCCGAGCGCCAGTTCCCCCATGTCGGTGGACGGGCCGTCGGCGATCACTTCGCCCTTGGCAACCTTGTCACCCACCTTGACCAGCGGACGCTGGTTGATGGCGGTGTTCTGGTTCGAGCGCTGGAACTTGCGCATCCGGTAGATGTCGACGCCCGCGTCGCCCAGCTCCAGATCCTCGGTGGCCCGGATCACGATACGCTGCGCATCGACCTGGTCGATGATGCCGGCCCGCTTGGCCTGGATGGCCGCGCCGGAGTCGATGGCAACCTTGCCCTCGATCCCGGTGCCGACCACGGGGGCCTCGGCACGCAGCAGCGGAACCGCCTGACGCTGCATGTTCGCCCCCATCAGGGCGCGGTTGGCGTCGTCGTTTTCCAGGTAGGGGATCAGCGAGGCACCGACCGAGACCAGCTGCTTCGGCGAGACGTCGATCAGGTCGACATTCTCGGTCGGGGTCAGCGTGTATTCACCGGCCTGACGGGTGTTGACCATCTCGTTGGTGAAACGGCCCTCTTCGTCCAGCGATGCGTTGGCCTGGGCCACCACGTGACGCTGCTCTTCCGTTGCGGACATGTAGTGCACCTCGTCGGTGACCTGCTTGTCGCGCACGGTGCGGTAGGGGGTCTCGATGAAGCCGTACTTGTTCACGCGGGCATAGGTGGCCAGCGAGTTGATCAGGCCGATGTTCGGACCTTCCGGCGTTTCGATGGGGCACATCCGGCCATAGTGCGTGGCGTGAACGTCGCGCACTTCGAAGCCGGCACGTTCGCGGGTCAGACCGCCCGGTCCAAGCGCCGAGAGACGACGCTTGTGCGTCACTTCGGACAGCGGGTTGGTCTGGTCCATGAACTGCGACAGCTGCGACGAGCCGAAGAACTCGCGCACGGCAGCCGCGGCCGGCTTGGCGTTGATCAGGTCCTGCGGCATCACCGTGTCGATCTCGACGCTGGACATGCGTTCCTTGATCGCGCGCTCCATGCGGAGCAGGCCGACGCGGTACTGGTTTTCCATCAGCTCGCCGACGGACCGCACACGACGGTTGCCGAGGTGGTCGATGTCATCGATGTCGCCACGGCCGTCGCGCAGGTCCACGAGGGCCTTGATGCACTTGACGATGTCGTCACGGTCCAGGGTCCGCTGGGTGTCGGGCTTTTCCAGTGCCAGACGCATGTTCATCTTCACGCGACCCACGGCCGAGAGGTCGTAGCGCTCGCTGTCGAAGAACAGGGTGTCGAACAGGGCCGAGGCGGCGTCGACGGTCGGCGGCTCACCCGGGCGCATGACGCGGTAGATGTCCATGAGCGCGGTGTCGCGGCCCATGTTCTTGTCCGCCGCCATGGTGTTGCGCATGTAGGGACCGACGTTGATGTTGTCGATGTCCAGCACGGGGATCTCGGTGAACCCGGCGTCCAGCAGCTCCTTCAGGGTGCCGCCGATCATCTCGCCGTCCTTGTCGTATTCGACGGTCAGCTCGTCACCGGCTTCCACGTAGATGGCGCCGTTGTCCTCGTTGATGAGGTCGCGGGCCACGTACTTGCCGACGATGCGGTCGAAGGGCACCAGCAGGCTGGACACGGTGCCTTCGTCGATCAGCTTCTTCACGGCGCGGGGCGTGACCTTCTTGCCGGCTTCGGCGATGATCTCGCCGGAATCCGCGTCGACCAGGTCGTAGGTCGGACGGGTGCCGCGCACACGCTCGGGGAAGAACTTGGTCACCCAGCCCTGGCCACGACGGTAGGTGTAATCCACCGTGTTGTAGTAGGCGTCCATGATCGCTTCCTGATCCAGGCCGAGGGCATAGAGCAGGGTGGTCACCGGCAGCTTGCGGCGACGGTCGATCCGGGCGAACACGATGTCCTTGGCGTCGAACTCGAAGTCCAGCCAGGAGCCACGGTAGGGAATGATGCGGCAGGCGAACAGCAGCTTGCCCGAGCTGTGGGTCTTGCCCTTGTCGTGGTCGAAGAAGACGCCGGGCGAGCGGTGCATCTGGGACACGATGACACGCTCGGTGCCGTTGACGATGAAGGTGCCGTTCGGGGTCATCAGGGGCATGTCGCCCATGAAGACGTCCTGTTCCTTGATGTCCTTGACCGACTTGGCCCCGGTGTCCTCGTCGATATCGAAGACGATCAGGCGCAGGGTGACCTTCAGCGGCGCGCTGTAGGTCATGTCGCGCTGCATGCACTCTTCGACGTCGTACTTCGGCTTCTCCAGCTCGTACTTGACGAACTCGAGCACCGCGGTCTCGTTGAAATCCTTGATCGGGAAGACCGACTGGAAGACGCCCTTGATGCCTTCGCCATCGGCGGGATCGGGTTGGTCACCGGATTTCAGGAACAGTTCGTAGGAGCTTTTCTGAACCTCGATGAGGTTCGGCATCTCCAGGACTTCGCGAATCTTGCCGTAGTATTTGCGAAGACGTTTCTGACCAAGATAGGTCTGAGCCATGACGGACGTCACCTTTCGTTTCTCATTCGGACGCAGGCACCGTCGGGGCCTCCCGGTGCCACGCCCTTTCGAAACAGGGGGTTCGGATCAATGCCTGGCCACCTGCCCAATGGTGGCCTCCCGATCCTGCGAACCTCGCCTTGGGAAGGGCTTCGCAAAGCCCTTGCCAAGATGAGCTTCCAGACAGCTGAAGCCGGACGCGGAGACACCGCACCCAGCCACCTAGTTCCGGTCCGCGCACCCTCCGGTGCACCCCTGCGCTTCTCGCTTGACGGTCCTGACGCATCCCGGCCCGGTCGGCTCCGGTGACTGAGAGGGGACACCCCGCTCCACTCCGGCCGCTTCCTGGGAAAGACTTACGGGATGGGGTCGGGAACACCTCTCGGGAATGCAACAACGGCCAGGCCCGAATCGCACGGGCCCAGCGGAACCTTGCAGATAGGACAACTTGCGCCGTGACGCAATGGCCCGCCCTGAAAAGCATGAAAATTTAACTGACACGCCGCCCTGCTCCGCAGCAGGACGCGCCCAAAAGGAAACGGGCGCCCCGAGGGGACGCCCGCTCCTGTACCGATCCGCAAGCGCGGACCGAAAGCCAATTACTTGACTTCGACCTCGGCGCCAGCTGCTTCCAGCTTGCCCTTGATCTCTTCGGCTTCGTCCTTGGACACGCCTTCTTTGACAGCCTTGCCGCCAGCTTCGACCAGTTCCTTGGCTTCTTTCAGGCCCAGGCCGGTGATGCCGCGGACTTCCTTGATCACGTTGATCTTGGAAGCGCCGGCCGACTTCAGGATAACGTCGAACTCGGTCTTCTCTTCTTCGGCTGCGCCGGCGTCGCCGCCTGCGGGGCCGGCAACCATCACTGCGCCGCCAGCTGCGGGCTCGATGCCGTACTCATCCTTCAGGATGGTTTTCAGTTCTTGTGCTTCGAGCAGGGTCAGACCCACGATCTCTTCTGCCAGTTTCTTCAGATCAGCCATTTGACTTCTTTCCGTATCTCTAGATGTGTTCCAACGTGCGGGCTTGCGACCCTACGCCGGTTCTCATGTTGCTTACGCCGCCTCGCCACGCTCTTCGATCGTGGTGAGGATGGAGGCGATGTTGGAAGCAGGCGCGCCAATTGCACCGGCGATGTTGGAAGCGGGTGCGCCAATGCAGCCGACGATGGAAGCGATGAGCTCCTCGCGGGACGGCATTTTCGACACGGCTTCGACACCGGCACGGTCCAGGGCCGTCTCACCCATTGCACCGCCAAGGATTTCGAACTTCTTGTTCTCCTTGGCGAAGTCCTCGGCCACCTTCGCTGCTGCGACGGGGTCCGCGGAATAGGTCAGAACGGTCATGCCCGACAGGAATTCGGCCATGCTTGCGCAGGGCTTGCCTTCCAGGGCGATCTTGGCGAGCCTGTTCTTGGCGACGCGGACGCTGGCATCGACCTGACGGGCCTTTGCGCGCAGCGACTGCATCTCAGCAACCGTGAGACCGGTGTAGTGGGCAACCACCACAACGCCAGAGCTTTCGAAGATCTGGCCGAGTTCCTCGACCACTTTCTCTTTCTGGGCTCTATCCACAGTTTCACTCCAATCAGGGAGGTGTGACCCTCCGGCTCAGTTCTGCCGGCACTTACGTCCCGGCAAGCGGGTCCGCAACGGGTCCGTCCAAGGTCACCCCGGGGAGCCGCTTGCGCGGGGCCCGAAGAAATCTGGTTCTTTCCCGTCTCGGGCAGGAATTATGAGAGGCATATCCCCCTCACCCACCGTCTCGGACGAATCGTCGGGGCGACCGAATCCCGGCTGCCCTGACTGGGGCGGCTTCTAGGCGTTTTGCGCCGGGATGTGAAGGGTAAAATGCGCGCGCCGCCAAGGGGCACCGCGAGGCTGCTGGACCTCGGGTCCGGGGCCTCTATACTCGGGGCCTTCACGCCTGACCAAAGCCAGATCCTGACAGGGACAGACAGCCAGATGAGCAAGATCAAACCCGGCCGCTCGGGTCGCCCCACCGACATCTCCGGTCTGCGGGCCCGGCTTGGACGGGCACGGGCGCGCGGCATGCCCAGAGGGCTGGAAGAGCGGGGCCGCCGGATCCTCGATGCCTGGCTGACCACCGCCGAGAGCCAGGGCCAGAGCTTCACCACGGTGCGCGCCGAACTGGCCTCGGGCGAGGCGGCGCGCAAGCTGGCCGCGATGACCGGAGAGCAGATCCGCGCCAGCCAGCCCGACGAGCTGCGCAATGCCGCCTGCACCTCGGGCTGCGCCTTCTGCTGCATCCTGCTGGAAGGCGATGGCGGGCTGATCACCGAAGCCGAGGCACGCCGGGTTCATGCCGCGCTCTCGCCACTCGCCGGGCAGCCCGATGGACGGGCCTGGAACACCCATGCCTGCGCCGCGCTGGATCCCGACACACGCATGTGCCGGATCTACGACGACCGCCCCACGGTCTGCCGCTCTTTCCTGTCGGTCTCGGTCGAAGCCTGCATGGAAAACGCCGAGGGCGGCGACGCCGACGGCTCGGGGATGCTGGGCAACCATCTTGATTACCTGTCGATCCTCGCCCTGTCGCGGGACGTGATGAAGGGCACCGCCCTGGTCACGACCTACGGGCTGGAGGAGCTGACCCGCGTGACGGTCGAGGGCGCAGACCTCGCCACCGCCCTGAAGGCCGCGCGCCACCCGACATCCGAGCTGGAGCACAGCTGCGCCGACATCGGCAATTCGCCGTCCTGAGGCCCGAAAGGCAAAACGCCGGCCCTTGCGGACCGGCGCCTGCCATTTCTCATCTCACCTGAGCGATGCGTCGCGATCAGGAGGCGGGGTCTGCGCCACCGACAAGCGTGACAGAGCTGGAACCACTGTAGATGGCGACGATACCCGCTCCGAGGCTAACGGTACCGGGGACATTGCTGCCAGCGGACGCCGCTGCGCTTGCGACACTGCTGGACGCCGCCTTGGAACCCGCCGAGCCGCCGGTCGCATTGGGTTGCGGATTGCCGCCGGCAAGGGCGGGCGCCGCGAGGGCGAAAGTCAGGACGGCCGTAGCCGCGGCCTTCATCGTGGTGTTCATGATCAGAATCCTCCGAAGACGTTCAGCTTGCTGTAGCTGATGGTCAGCATCTGCTGCTTGCGTTCCATGTTGTCGGTGATGTCGTTGACACCATAGGTGATGCTCACGCCATCGAGACCTGGCACCTTGAAGCCGAGGCCGGCGTTCAGCTGGTTCTCGGTGCCCGAGACGGACAGACCGACGTATTTGGTCAGGCCGACGCCGACGCCGGCAAAGAGGCCTTCCTCGGTCAAGGAGCTGCCCGGGGTGCTGAGCACGGCGTCAGAGCCATAGCCGACCGTCCACATCACCGGATGCACCAGCGAGGGACCTTCGAACTGGGTCAGGCCGGAGACGGTCACGTTCCAGGTCGTGTCACCCAGTTTCGCATCTCCCCAGGGCGCAACGTTCGATACCGCCGCGGACCCGAAGATCACGTTGTTGTCCGAGACCAGAAGCGCACGGGCGGCCTTCAGTGTCAGGTTGCCCGAGTCAAACAGCGGATCGGTGCCGGTGATGTTCAGGTCGACCTCGAAGCCGATCGCGTCGATGGGGTTGCCGAAGCCCGCCCCGAACGACAGGTCGCCGTCCATGTCGTTGCCCGCGATACCACCACGCGGGTCCGACAGCGTTCCGGCCGCGAAGACCCCGCCATGCGGCAGGATGAACGCGGAGTCCGCTCCGAACATTGTGACATTCGCGCTGTCCTTGGCGAGGCTCCCCGAAGCGAAAGCTCCGAGCACCGTGGCGCTGGCCGCAGCAACGAGGCCGAATTTTTTCAAATCATTCCACATTGGCTGATGAGTCCTTCAAATGAATGGTGCCGAAACCGATGCCTTCGTCCATCGTTGCCTTAGAGTGAATCCTGTGAGCCGGATGCAGGCAACCAAATTCTTAACAATACGCCTCCGAAGCCTTGAAACTATGACAGATTGGCATCGCTTTCGGCCCCGGCTCGGCAAAGTTATGCCGCATGGCAGCTTGAAATTTTCTGCACTTGCATAAGAAAAGGGCGACTCCATGCGGAGCCGCCCTCAGGTTTAGTCAATCGGAAGTGATTCAGTTTCCAGTTGCGCTCTCGATCGAGACCGAGACGCCCGGGCCCATGGAGGAGGACAGCGAGACCTTCTTCATGTAGGCGCCCTTGGCACCGGCCGGCTTGGCCTTGGAGACCGCGTCGACGAAGGCACGGATGTTCTCGACCAGCTTGGCATCCTCGAAGGAGGCCTTGCCGACGCCTGCGTGCACCACACCGGCCTTCTCGGCCTTGAACTGCACTTCGCCGCCCTTGGCAGCTTCCACGGCCGCTTTCACGTCCATGGTCACGGTGCCGACCTTGGGGTTCGGCATCAGGTTGCGCGGGCCCAGGATCTTGCCCAGACGGCCGACGACGGGCATCATGTCCGGGGTCGCGATGCAGCGGTCGAACTCGATGGTGCCGCCCTGGATGGTTTCCATCAGGTCTTCGGCGCCGACGATGTCCGCACCGGCGGCCTTGGCTTCGTCAGCCTTGGCGCCACGGGCGAAAACGGCGACGCGAACGTCCTTGCCGGTGCCGTTCGGCAGACCGACGACGCCACGGACCATCTGGTCGGCGTGACGCGGATCGACGCCCAGGTTCATCGCGATCTCGACGGTTTCGTCGAACTTGGCGCTGGCGTTGGCCTTGATCAGGGCAACGGCTTCCTCGACAGTGATGTCTTCCTTGCCGGCGAAGGCTTCGCGAGCGGCGCGGGTACGTTTACCGAACTTTGCCATCTTACTTCACCTCGATGCCCATGGAGCGGGCGGAGCCCAGGATGATCTGCATGGCGCCTTCGATGTCGTTGGCGTTCAGATCCCGCATCTTCGCTTCGGCGATCTCTTTCACCTGGGCGACGGTCACGTGACCGGCCACGGCCTTGCCGGGGGTCTGCGAACCGGAGGACAGCTTGGCGGCCTTCTTCAGGTAATAAGACGCGGGGGGCGTCTTGATTTCCATCGTGAAGGACTTGTCCTGGTAGTAGGTGATCACGGTCGGGCAGGGCGCACCCGGCTCCATGTCCTGCGTCTTGGCGTTGAACGCCTTGCAGAATTCCATGATGTTGATGCCGCGCTGACCCAGTGCGGGGCCGACGGGCGGGGACGGGTTTGCCTGCCCGGCCTTGACTTGCAGCTTGAGGCTGCCGACGAGTTTCTTGGCCATTGGCCTTCTCCTTGTTCATCGCGCAGGAGTGGTGGATTGCATCCACCCTACGCCTGACCCTCGGGGCGCGCCCTCCGGGTCCGTTGCGCGTGGTCAGGTCCGACGGCCGCGACCGCCTCGCCTCCCACGTATGAACGGGTGTTACCCCGCAGGCGGGTCACCCCGCCGTCGCGCAGGTCAGCCTTGCTTGGTGACCTGCGTGAATTCCAGCTCGACCGGGGTCTCCCGGCCGAAGATCGAAACCGAGACCTTGAGGCGCTGATTGTCCTCGTCGACCTCTTCGATCATGCCGTCGAAATCTTCGAACGGCCCGTCGTTGACCTTCACCCGCTCGCCGATCTCGAAGGAGATCAGGGTCCGCGGGGCTTCCTCGCCCTCCTGGACGCGGTTCAGGATCTGGTTCACCTCGGCATCGCGCATCGGCATCGGACGGCCCTGAGGGCCAAGGAAGCCGGTGACCCGGTTGATCGAGTTGACCAGGTGATAGCCCTCGTCGGACATCTCCATGTGCACCAGCACGTAGCCGGGCATGAAACGGCGCTCGGTCGAGACCTTCTTGCCGCGGCGCACCTCGATCACCTCTTCGGTCGGAACGAGAACCTCGTCGATCTGGTCCTCAAGCCCCTTTTCCTCGACGCTCTGCCGGATCTGCTCGGCGATCTTCTTCTCGAAGTTCGAGAGGACCGAGACCGAGTACCACCGCTTTGCCATGTCGCAACGACCCTTCCATCGCCGGCCCCAGGGGCCGAAATTCATTCATTTTCCCCGGGCCGCACCGGCTGTCCGGCAGTTGGCCCTTCCGAATAGAAAATCGGCGCGAGACTCGAATCGCCGCGCGCCAGACCTGGGAATGGGCCGTGGGTTACAGCGTGACGCCGAAAAGCGCAAGCCTGCCGGGACGTTCCGCCCCGCTGCCTGCGCAGATGTTCAGCCGAAGAAGCTCAGCAGGCCGGTCAGCCCCGAGCGGATCAGCAGGTCGACCAGGGCGAAGAACACCGAGGTGATCGCCGCCATGACAAAGACCATCACCGTGGTCAGCAGCACTTCGCGGCGCGTGGGCCATGCGACCTTGCCGATCTCGGCACGGGTCTGCTGGATGAATTGCAGCGGGTTGGCCATTGCGGGCTCCTCAGCGGTCGAAACGTGGGCCCCGCGCGATGCGCCGGGCGTCATCCGGTGCAGATACGGAAAAGCGGCCCGCTGTTCAAGGTGCAAAGGCGCGCAGCGCCCGCAGGCGCGATCTGCCGGGGTGGCGGGGGGCATATCTGGTGGGAATGTCGGACTTGGCAGGGGCAGCAGGGTTCGAACCCGCGACCTACGGTTTTGGAGACCGTCGCTCTACCAGCTGAGCTATACCCCTAGTCCGTCGCTGTCGTCTAATGCAGGCCGCCGAGGGGATCAAGGGGCGATCTGACGGCATCGGGGAAAAACGCGGCAGGCCCCGGGGTTTTCGCTGCGGCAAGGCTCAGGGCGGTCGTCGACACCGGGCGGCCCGCCCTATCCGGCCCGTTCCAACGGGGCAGCAGCCAAAGCACAGGCGGCGCGCCCTAACCGGCCAGCAGGGCCCGGTAGCGCGACAGCATGAGGGCGGCGAATGCGGGGCTCTTATGCACCGGATCGTCCTCGCTGCCGGGGCCGGTTGCGGCGAAGTGCGGGTCGGTCCAGCAGCCCTGCACGATGGTCTCTTCCGGCTGGTGCAACAGGGTGATTCCATCCAGTCCCGCCTCGGCATCCAGCCACCCCAGCGCCTCGGCGCGCTCATCCGCCGTCGCGCCTTCGGCCTCGGGCCAGGTCTTTTCGGGAACGCCGACCCCCAGGGTCAGCAGTGGCGCCGGGGCAAAGGTGACCGAGACGCCGGGATTGGCACGGGCGAACTGCTGCGCGATGCGGTAGCTCTTGCGCCCTTCCAGGAAACGCCGAACCACCCGCTGACGCACCGCCGCCGAGAGGTGCCCGCCCTGGCGCAGGGTCGCCAGCATAGGCGGCAGGAAGTCCGCAATCCGCAGCCTGGCGCCGTAGAACAGGTAGGCCGAGAAGGCATCTCCGCGCAAAGCGAGGCGGCCATGGCCGTTGATCATCGCCACCATCTCTTCAGCGTCCTTGCGGGGCAGGACCGTATTGTCCTGGTACTCGAACTGCCGGAAGGCCGGACCATAGGCACCCCAGAACTCGAGGTGATCGCTCACATAGGGCAGCAGCCCCGCATCCAGGGCCTGCCTGACCGAGGCGATATGGCTGTCCCCGAAGATGCAGAGCGAGGGCAGCGGCGCCGCCATGGGCTGTTGTTCAGCGGGCGAAGGCATTCAGCATCTCCTCCTCGCATTTCACCTCGGCCGAGGCGCGGGCCCGCCCGCCCTGCCCTTTCCGGGCCTTCGGAAATTTGGGCGGCCCGAAGGCGGCCTCCTGGTCGGCGAAGAAGTGCCGCATCACCACCTCGACGCCCTCGGGCACCACCTGGCGCTGGTTCGGGGCGTAGAACATGCCCCGGAAGACGGGATGGGTGATGATCTCGTAGCTGGGGAAGTAGTCGACATGGGCGTGATCCTCGACCAGCTCGGCCGCCACGGCGCGCAGCACCGACTTCGAGCGGCTGGTGGCGGTCAGGACATGTTCGCCCGTGGCCGTCGCGGTCAGCGGCACCGGGCTGACCGTCAGCAGGACCTTCAGATCGGGGGCCTTCGCCGCCAGCAGGGCCAGAACGGCCTCCATGTCGGCAAGGATGGCCGCATGGCGGTGGTTGCGGAAGACATGGCGATCGGGGTCGAATTGCCCGGCCAGGGTTCCGGGGCAGAGCGCGTATTCAAGCCCGGTCGCGGCGTCGGCCCAGCTTTCGGTCAACCCGAGGGTAAAGACGAAGATCCCCGCCGTCTCGACCGCGCGGCGGATCGCCACGAGGGTCGCGCCGCGCGAGGCGCGGGCCTCTTCGACGCTCTCGAAGCCGCGCGGCTCAATGGCCGGGCGCAGGGGGTCGTAGACCCGGCCCTCGGCGTGCCACCAATCCTCGGGCAGCTCCATCTCGCCATAGGCCATGCGCAGCCACTGCAGCAGGGCGCGGGCCGTGTAGATGTTCCCGGTACGGAACGAGAAGATGCCGTAGTTGAACTCTCCCGCATCCTCGAACAGCCAGGCGGGCGCCGGTTCGGCGTCGAACCACTGGTAGCCCCGCGCTGCCAGGGCCCGCCCGATGTGCTGGGCGAAGCACGAGCCGGCGGTGATGATCGGCTGTCCCGGCGTCACCGCCAGCTTCGGCTGCCAGAGGCCCGAGATCTGCAGGGGGTTCAGCTCGGCCACCCCGGTCCTCCAGAAGGCGCGGGGGGGAAGGGACGTGTAGGGATGCGACATGGCACGGGCTCCTGCTGGCCGGGCGATGGTAACAGAGAATCCCGGAATTGCGGCGATGCGCGGACCATTCGGCGGTATTCGCGGGGAAATGCGCCAGCGGGCCGCTACATCCAGTGCAATCGCCGCAGCACCCAGCCCTGCCCGAGGAAGATCAGCCCCATCACACCGGAGAAGACCCAGAAGGCATAGGGACCGTCCGCCCCGGGGATTCCGCCGACATTGATGCCGAAGAGCCCGGTGAAGAACGTCAGCGGCAGGAAGACCGCCGAGAGAATCGACAGGGTGTACATGTGCCGGTTCAGCCGCTCGCTGACGGCACCGGTCAGCTCGTCGCGCAGGACGCCGAGGTTGTCGCGCAGCTCGTCCACGTTCTCGGCCATGCGGATCAGACGCTCGGCGGCCTCCTGGATCTCGCGCAGGTCGCGCGGGTGCAGCAGGGGATGCTCCAGCCGCGCCAGCCGCATCATCGCCTCGCGCTGCGGCGGCAGGTGACGGCGCAGCTCGACCACCGACAGGCGCAGGGCGACGATGCGGCGGCGCAGTCCGGGGTCAGGATCCTGGATCACCCGGGGCTCCATCGCGTCGACCTCGCCGTCCAGTTCGGTGACAAAGGGTTGCAGCATGTCGGTCAGCCCGTCGGCCAGCCGCGAGATGAACTCGCCCGCCGTCGAGGGGCCGTCGCCGTGCTCGATCTCGCGGGCGATCTCGTCCAGCACGGCGACACGCTGGCGCGACAGGGTGATGATGCGCTGGCCATCGGCCCAGATACGCACGCCGATCATGTCCTCGCGGTCGCGATTCGGGTTCAGGTTCAGGGCACGGAAGTTCAGCAGCAGCCCGTCGCCGACCGGCGTCGCGCGGGGCCGGGTCTCGGGCTGGGTCAGCGCCTCGATCACCGTCTCGTCGAGATAGGACAGCCGCCCGGCCACCCAGTCGCGGGTGCCCGAGTGGGCCGCATCCAGATGCGCCCAGGCCAGGGTCTCCTCGCGGAGCGAATCGGGGATGGCCTGCCCCTGGAGGCGCTGGCCGCGCAGCGGGCCGGAGAGGGCATAGGCGAAATGGACAGGTGCGGTCATGGCCGGAGGATAGCCCGGCCGCGACAAAGGTCCAGAGGGGCCAAACGGAAAACGGCGGCCCCTGGGAGCCGCCGCTTCAATCTGCTGCCGTCGCAAGGTGGGATGTCTCCCACCCTACGCCTGCTGCGGGCACCGGCACCTGGAA
>NZ_AFPM01000308.1 GCF_000220565.1 Oceanicola sp. S124
GAGAGCTGCGCCCAGAGCGGATCGGCCAGAATGTCCTCGGCCATGGCGTCCCCCTTGCCGTCGCCGGAGTCATAGGTCAGCCAGATCAGCTGGTCCGCATCCATGTCCGGGATGCTCTCGGCGCCGACCGCCACGGACAGCCCCGGACCATCTTGCGGCGCAGGGCGGGCAAAGCCGACATCGGCCAGCACATGGCCCAGGAAGCTGCCCGCCTGGTAGAGATAGGTCTGCCCCGGCACGAAGCGCACCACCGAGACGCTTTCTGCGGTCCGTTCGCCGAGCGCCTCGCGCAGGGCCGCCACGCGGGTTTCATAGGACGCCAGGGCCGCCTCCCCTGCCTCGGCGCGGCCAAGCGCGCCGGTCACGAAGCGGAAGTTCTCCTTCCAGTCGCCGATCCCCTCGATCATCACGCTGGGAGCAATGGCCGAAAGCTGCGGATAGATCTCTTCGTCGCGCTTGCGGCTGCCGATGATCAGGTCGGGCGCAAGCACCGCCACGGACTCGAGGTTCACCGCCAGCTCGGTGCCCAGCACCTGCGCCCCCGCCAGCCGGTCGCCGAGGTGGGGATACCAGGGTTCGCCATACCACGAGGCGGGTGCCCCGACCGGGCTGACCCCGACCGCAAGGGCGGCCTCGGTGGTCTCGTTGGTCAGGGTAACCACCCGTTCCGGGGCCGCCGGCACGGTGGTCTCACCCATGGCATGGGCAATGGTCTGATCGGCAAGGGCCGGTCCCGAGACCAGCAGGGCGCCGGTGACGAACAGGGCGCGGGGCGTAAGCTTCATGGGAGTCCTCCGAAGTTGCGGACCCGCGGAAGCCACCACCGCAGACAGCCGCCCGGCACCGCGCCAGGGCATCGCAACAGGGCTGCGGCAGGCGCAGGTCTCGCCCTTCGACGTAAATTACCCGAGCATTTCAGTCAAGAACATCCCCCACCCGCGGCAGGGGACGTGACACGGCCTTTCAGACAGGCTCGGGCGCGGTCAGCAGCCGGTGCGCGATGGACTTCGCCTCGCGCAGGTGCTCTTCCACTGCCGCGAGGGCAGCCTGGGGATCCTGAGCAATGATCGCCGTGCAGATGGCCTGCATGTGCTGAGGGCCCGGCAACTCTCGGTTGTCGCTGGTCAGGGTCAGGATCCGCAGCCGCGAGATGCGCCCGTTCAGGCGCTGCACGATCTCCCAGGCGATATTGTGCCGCGCGCCCTCGAAGATCAGCCCGTAGAACCGCGTCGCGGCCTTGAACAGCGCCCCCGGCGCCTGCTCCTGCCCGGCGTGCTGCAGGGTGGCCAGCGCGGCGGTCAGCCGGTCCGCCAGTTCGGGCGTCATGTTGCGCGCGCAGGCCATGGCCGCCGCGGTCTCGAGCTTGAGGCGGATGTCGTAGATCTGCTGGGCGTCCTCCCAGCTCATCTCCGACACGATGGGGCCGCGATTGGGCACATGGGTGACCAGCCCCTCGGCATCCAGGTAGCGCAGGGTTTCCCGCACCACCGTCCGCGACACGCCCAGCTGTTCGCAGAGCACCCTTTCCACAAGCCGGTCCCCCGGCTTGAAGACACCGTCGATGATCGCATCCCGAAGCCTCTCGAGGACGACATCCCGCAGCGTTGTCGGCTGCTGTTCGATTTTGCTGAGCCCAATATCTGACATGCGATCTGGATATCAGCCTCTGATCGGCTCAACAAGATTGTTTGTACGATTGTATTACGGTATTCCATCCTACAGTGAGACGATTCGACACCGATGGGAGCCGTGAATGCCTGCTGAAATCCGAAAGACCCTGCTGCATGTCGAAACGACATGGATCGAAGGCGGCAAGGTGGCGCCCGTGCCGCTGAAGATGATCGCGGCCCTGGCCGTGATCCGGAACCCCTGGGCGGGTCAGGGCTTTGTCGAGGATCTGCGCCCCGCCATCCTGGACTGCGCGCCCGGCCTGGGCGCCCTGCTCACCGGGATGGTGCTTGAGGCCGCCGGGGGCGGCGACAAGGTGGAAGGCTACGGCAAGGCAGCCATCGTCGGCGTCAACGGCGAAGTCGAGCACGCCTCAGGCCTGATCCACACCCTGCGCTTCGGCAATCACTACCGCGAGGCGGTCGGGGCCAAGTCCTACCTGGCCTTCACCAACACCCGCGGCCCGGCCAATGCCTCTTTGCAGATCCCGCTGATGGACAAGAACGACGGCGGGCGCCGCAGCCACTACCTGACCATCCAGCTCTCGGTCGCGGATGCCCCGGCCCCGGACGAGATCGTCGTGGCCCTTGGCGCCTCCGTCGGGGGCCGCCCGCATCACCGTATCGGCGACCGTTACCAGGATCTGAAGGAACTCGGGCATGACCTTGAAAACCCTGCCTCTGTCTGAGGACGGCGCCGTCCTGTCCTACCGGGACGAGGGCTCTGGCGCGCCGCTGGTGCTGATCCATGGCGTCGGCATGCAGTCCGCCGCCTGGGCACCGCAGTTTCCCGCCCTGTCGCGGCGCTGCCGCGTGCTGGCACTGGACATGCCCGGCCATGGCGGCAGCAGCCCCCTGCCCGCCGGCGCCGAGCTGCCCGACTTCGTTGCCTGGCTGGACCGTGCGCTTGGCGCGCTGGATCTTGGACCGGTCAGCCTGGCGGGCCATTCGATGGGTGCCCTGATCGCCGGCGGCTATACCGTCACCCACCCCGAGAAGGTCGCCCGCGTGGCCCTCCTGAACGGCGTCTTCCGGCGCAGCCCCGAGGCCCGCGCCGCCGTCGAGGCCCGCGCTGCCGAACTGCATGCCGGGGATGTCGATGCCGCCGCCCCGCTGCTGCGCTGGTTCGGCGAAGACCGCGACCACCTTGCCGCCCGCGAAAGCGTCGCGGGCTGGCTGGCCGAGGTCTCGCCCCGGGGCTATGCCACCGCCTATGGCGCCTTCTCGCGCGGCGACGACATCTATGCCGACCGCTTCGCCGCGATCCGCTGCCCGCTGCTGGCACTGACCGGCGACCAGGATCCGAATTCGACCCCCGCCATGGCGCGCGCCATGGCCGATGCCGCCCCCGAGGGGCGCGCGCTGGTCATCGAGGGGCACCGCCACATGGTGAACCTGACCGCCCCGGACCGCGTCAGCCAGGCGCTGATCGACTGGATGGAGACCCCCAGCACCGTCGAGGTCGCCTCATGAGCCCCCTGCCCACCTTCCAGCTCTACATTGACGGCAGCTTCCGCGATGCGGGCGCCAGTTTCGACAGCCTCGACCCGGCGACCGGACAGCCCTGGGCACGGATGCCCGAGGCCCGCGCCGCCGAGGTCAACGCGGCCGTCGCCGCCGCCCGCCGCGCTTTCCAAGGTGCCGAATGGTCCGGGCTGAGCGCGGGACAGCGCGGCAAGCTGCTGCTGCGCCTTGCGGATCTGATCGAACAGAACGCCCCCCGACTGGCTGAACTGGAGACCCGCGACACCGGCAAGATCATCCGCGAGACAAGTGCCCAGATCGCCTATGTGGCCGAATACTACCGCTACTACGCCGGGCTGGCGGACAAGATCGAGGGGGCGCATCTGTCCATCGACAAGCCCGACATGGAGGTCTGGCTGCGCCGCGAGCCGCTTGGCGTGGTGGCGGCGGTGGTGCCCTGGAACTCGCAACTGTTCCTCTCGGCGGTGAAGATCGGCCCGGCGCTGGCGGCGGGCTGCACCATGGTGCTCAAGGCCTCCGAGGACGGCCCCGCGCCGATGCTGGAATTCGCCCGGATCTTCGATCAGGCGGGCTTCCCGCCCGGGGTGCTGAACATCCTGACCGGCTTCGGACCCGACTGTGGTGCCGTGCTGACCAGCCATCCCGACATCGACCATGTCGCCTTCACCGGCGGCCCCGAGGCCGGGCGGCAGATCCTGCGCAATTCGGCCGAGAATCTTGCCTCGACCTCGCTGGAGCTGGGCGGCAAGTCGCCCTTCCTCGTCTTCGAGGATGCCGACATCGACTCGGCGGTGAATGCCCAGATTTCCGGCATCTTCGCCGCCACCGGGCAAAGCTGTGTCGCTGGCTCTCGGCTGCTGGTGCAGAACCGGATCCGCGCCGAGTTCCTCGACCGGCTGCGCGAGAAGGCGGGCCGCATCAGCATCGGCAGCCCGGCCGAGATGGGCACCGAGATGGGCCCGCTCTGCACCCTGCGCCAGCGTGACCGGGCCGAGGCGCTCTGCGCCCGCTCGGTTGCGGAAGGCGCGCGGCTGGTGACCGGCGGGGAGGCCATCGCCGGGGCGGGGTTCTATTTCCCTCCGACCATCCTCGATTGCACCGACGCCCCCGCAGCCCCCTGCCTGCGCGAGGAATTCTTCGCCCCGGTGCTGTCGGTGCAGGGCTTCGACACCGAGGCCGAGGCGCTGGCGCTGGCCAATGACACCGCCTATGGGCTGGCCTCGGGCGTCTTCACCCGCGACCTGACCCGGGCGCACCGGATGATCCGCGGTATCCGTGCCGGGGTGGTCTGGGTGAACACCTACCGCGCCGTCAGCCCGATGGCTCCCTTCGGCGGCCACGGCCTTTCCGGGCATGGCCGCGAAGGCGGGCTGGCCGCGGCGCTGGATTACACGAAGATCAAGACGGTCTGGCTGCGCACCAGCGATGCCCCGATCCCGGATCCCTTCGTGATGCGTTGAGCTTTCCCGACAAATCTGCCTCCATGGAAAAGGAGTTTACCCCGAAGAAACATCATCCCCTCCCGACGAACAGAGTTCCCAAGAAGAACAAGAACCAGCTTCAAACCAACAGGAAATGATCATGAACAGAACTCCCCGCACCCTTGCCTTCGCCCTTCTGGCCTCGACCGCGCTGGCAACCGCCGCGCAGGCGCAGGAGTGCACCACCACCATCGACGATGCGTTGCTGACCGAGCCGGGCAAGCTGACCATGGCGGTCAGCCCGACCCTGCCGCCGATGGCCTATGCCGATTCCGAAGGCACCCTGAAGGGCCTGCGCATCGAACTGGGCGCCGAGATCGCCAAGCGCCTCTGCCTCGAGGCCGACTTCATCTCGACCGAGTATGCCACCATGGTGCCCGGCTTGCAGGGCGGTCGCTGGGACCTGATCGATGCCGGCCTCTTCGTCACCCCCGAGCGGCTCGAGATCATGTACATGATCCCCTACGAGAACCTCGCCATCTCGATCTCGACCACCCCCGGCGACAGCTCGATCCAGGGCATCGAGGACCTTTCCGGCAAGCGCGTCAGCACCGACATCGGCGGCTATGCCGAACGCAAGATGCGCGAGCTGAACGCCGAGTTCGAGGCCAAGGGCATGGAGCCGATCGACATCGCGCTGTTCGACAACTACGCGACCGTCTACCAGGCCCTGCGCGCCGGTCAGGTCGAGGCCGCGGTCTCGATCGACCCGGTGGCCAAGCTCTACAAGGAAACCGGCGAATTCGACCATGCGATCGGCGGGCTATACGCCACGCCCGGCTCGCTCTCCTTCGGCAGCACCGAGATCGCCGAGCCGGTGACCAAGGTCATGCAGGAGATGAACGCCGACGGCTGGCTGCCTGCCCTCATGGAAAGCTACGGCGTCAGCCAGGCCGATGACGGCGCAATCCAGCTGAAGGGCCCCGGCCTCTGATCTGCCGCCCCCCGGCGACTGTTCCCGACACTCGGGCCGATACTCGGGCCGATACTGGGGGGCGCGGATCCACCGCGCCCCCACCCCCTGCCCGCGCGACACCGCGCACCGTCATGAGGAGACGAACGTGAAAGGCTGGAACTGGGACGGGTTCTTCGACTACCTGACCAACACCTACATGCTGGAAGGCGCCGCCGTGACGCTGGGCCTCACCATCGCGGCGATGAGCCTTGGCCTCGTCGCGGGCTGCGTCGTGGCGCTGATGCGGATGAGCCCCTTCCGCGTCCTCAGCAGCATCGCCTACTTCTACACCTGGCTGATCCGCGGCACGCCGCTGCTGGTGCAGCTGATCATCATCTACACCGGCCTGCCGCAGCTCGGCATCAAGTTCTCGGTGCTGGAATCGACGCTGATCGGCCTGGTGATCAACGAGGCGGCCTATCTCTCCGAGATCATCCGCGCCGGCATCAGCTCCGTGCCCAAGGGCCAGACCAATGCCGCCCGCGCGATTGGCATGACCGAGATCCAGAAGATGCGCTACATCATCGCCCCGCAGGCGGCGCGCATCATCATTCCGCCGCTCGGCAACTCGGTGAACGGCTGCCTGAAGACCACCTCGATCGCCTCGGTGATCTCGATGGAAGAGCTGCTGCGCCGCACCCAGGTGCTGATCCAGGAAAAGTTCATGGTGCTCGAACTCTTCGTCGTCGCCGCGCTCTACTACCTCGTGATGACCACGGTCTGGGACCTGATCCAGCGCCGGATCGAGCGGCACTTCGGCCGGGGGTACGACATCAAGGCCGATACGGCCACGCAACGCTGAGGAGAGAGAGACCATGCAACCGATGATCGTTCTCGAAGATGTCGACAAGTGGTACGGCAGCAACTTCCAGGTCCTCAAGTCCTGTTCGCTGACCGTCTCGCCCGGTGAGGTCGTGGTGATCTGCGGCCCCTCCGGCTCGGGCAAGTCGACGTTGATCAAATGCGTCAACGGACTGGAGCCGGTGCAGGGTGGCCGGATCACCGTCAAGGACATGGAGGTGACCGGCGGCCGGACCGACCTGCCCAAGCTGCGCTCTCATGTGGGGATGGTGTTCCAGCACTTCGACCTGTTCCCGCACATGACGGTGACGGAAAACATCTGCATCGGCCAGACCCGGGTGCTGGGCCGCAGCCAGGCCGAGGCCGAGGCCAAGACCGCTGCCCTGCTGGAGCGGGTCGGCATGTCGGGCCACGCGCACAAGTACCCGATCCAGCTTTCGGGCGGCCAGCAGCAGCGCATCGCTATCGCCCGCGCCCTGGCGATGGACCCGATTGCCCTGCTCTTCGACGAGCCAACCTCGGCGCTGGACCCCGAGATGATCAACGAGGTGCTCGACGTGATGGTCGAACTGGCGAAGGAGGGCATGACCATGATGGTGGTGACCCACGAGATGGGCTTTGCCCGCAAGGTTGCCGACCGGGTGGTCTTCATGGATGGCGGCGAGGTTGTCGAGGATTCCCCCAAGGACGCCTTCTTCGCCTCTCCGAAGAGCCAGCGTGCCGTCGACTTCCTGTCCAAGATCCTGGCGCATTGAGATGCTGCGGATCCTGACACCTCCCGACATCCGCATGGCCCCCGGCATCAGCGGCCAGACCGGCCCCGTCGCCGCCGGGCTGGGGGTCTCGAACCCGCTGGTCGTGGTCGATCCGATGGTGCTGCAACTGGGCCTCGCCGATGCGGCACTGGACGCGTTGATCGCAGAGGGCATGACGCCCGGGACCTTCTCGGCCTTCTCGCCCGACCCCACCGATGCCGAAGCGCTGGCCGCCCTGGCCCTGGCGCAGGAGATCGGCGCGGACGGGCTGGTCGCCATCGGTGGCGGCAGTGCCATGGACGTCGCCAAGGTCGTCGCCCTGCTCTGCCGCCAGCCGGGTCGGTTGCGCGACTTCTCGGTGCCGCGGATCGTCGACCTGCCCAGCCTGCCGCTGATCTGCATCCCGACCACGGCCGGCACCGGATCGGAAGTGACCCGCGCCGCGGTGATCACCGATGCCGCGACCCACGAAAAGCTGCTGCTGCTCGGCTCGGCCCTGCTGCCCTCAGTGGCGCTGCTGGACGTCGATCTGACGCTGAGCTGTCCCTACCGGGTCACGGTGGACAGCGGGCTGGACGCGCTTTCCCATGCGCTGGAGGCGCTGGTGAACCGCAACGCCACGCCCTATTCCGACGGGCTGGCGGCTGAGGCCATGGGGCTGATCGGCGCCAGCCTCGAGGTCGCCGCGCAGGAGCCGGGCAACCGCGCCGCCCGCGAAGACATGTTGCTGGGCGCCTGCCTTGCCGGGATGGCCGTGTCGCATACCTCGACCGCGCTGATCCACGGCATGAGCCGCCCGATCGGCGCCGCCTTCCATGTGCCCCACGGGATGTCCAACGCGATGCTGATGCCGCTGGTGACCGAATGGTCCGCCGAGACCGCGCCCGAGGCCTATGCCCGTGCCGCCGCCGCCATGGGTCTCGGCGAGGATGCCGCCGCCCTGGTACAGGCGCTGAAGGGGCTGAATGCGCGCCTTGGCGTGCCTACCCTGGCCGAGCGCGGCATCCCCGAGGCCGCCTTCACCGCCGCCATCCCCGAGATGGCGCGCCAGGCGCTGGCCTCGGGCACCCCGGGCAACAACCTGCGACTGGCGGACGACGAGGCGCTGGCCGCGCTCTACCGCAGGCTCTGGGCCGGGGACTGACACTGGGGCCTGAAACTGGGTCTGACAACGGGGCCATGCTCCGCCCGGCGCACGCCGGACGGAGCTTTTCCACACGGGACATCGCCGCTCAGCTGCCCTGCCCTTCAAGACCTGCGCGCAGGGTTTCCAGCGTCATCAGCGTCGATTGCACCCCGCCCCCGGCGATGTAGATCGGCCCCGCATCGAGGAAGACCACCTGACCGGCGCGCCAGGCCTTCGTCTCGCGGATCAGCGCATTGTCGAGCGTCGCGCGGGCGTTCTCGCCTTCGCCACCGATGGCCGCGACACGGTCGATGACCAGCAGCCAGTCCGGGTCCAGGTCGCGAACATATTCGAACGAGACCGCCTCGCCATGGGTCTCGGCCTTCAGCTCTCCCGCCGCTTCCGTCAGGCCGGTCAGGTCATGCAGCCAGCCGAACCGCGATCCGCTGCCATAGACCGAGATCTTCGGGCCGTTGGTCAGCAGGATCAGCGCGCTGCCCTTGCCCTCGGCGGCGGCACGGGTGGCGGCGATGGCCTGCTCGACCTCGGCCTTCAGCGCGGCGGCCTTGGTCTCCATGCCCCAGATCTGCCCGTAGGCCTCAAGCCGGGCCAGCCCCTGTTCGATGACATCGGCGCCCCAGATCGTCATGTCGATGGCAGGCGCGATGCGGGCCATGTCCTGCAGGTGCGGCTGCGAGCGCCCGCCGACGATCACCAGGTCGGGCTCGGCCGCGTTGACCGCCTCGAAGTCGGGTTCGAACAGCGAGCCGGCATCACCGGCGTAGCCTGCAAGGTAGTCAAGGTAGGTGTTGCTGATCGAGGTCAGCCCGGCGACGCCCAGGGCATCCAGCGTATCCAGCGCCGCAAGGTCGTAGACGATGGTGCTGGCCGGGCCGGTCTCGACCTTGGCCGGGCCGGGATAGGTCTGGACGGTGACGGTCTCCGCGGCGGCGGCCGTGCTCAGGCCGAGAAACGCCGAGAGGGCGAGGGTGGCAATCCTGGTCATGTGGTACTCCTGTTGTGAGGGGCCGACCCGGGGGCGTCCCCGAGGTGTCGGCCCTATGGTGTTGAGGCTGGTGAAGCGGTAGTGGGAGGGCACGGAACGAGCGGGACCCCCGACCATGGCAGATACCCCCGACAGGCAGCATGATCCCTTCGCCGGGGATACCGACCCCCGGATGGGGGCCAACCGGGTCTGGTTCAACCTGCTGCGGATCCAGCGCAGCCTCGGGGCGCGGATCGCCCGCCGCCTGCGCCAGCACGGCATCGGGGATCCGCTGTGGTACGAGATCCTGCTGGAACTGGAACGCGCCGGGCCGGCGGGCATGCTGATGGCCGACCTCGAGCAGAAGCTGTTCACCGCGCAATATGCCCTGTCGCGCCACGCCGCCCGGATCGAGGCCCAGGGCTGGATCCGCAGCGAGGCCAGCCCCGGCCCCGGGCGCAGCAAGCGCCTGCGCCTGACCGAGACCGGCCTGGGGATGCACCAGACGATCTGGGAGGCCTACAGCGAGATCATCGCGGAAGAGATCGGCAGCCGCCTGACAGTGGACGAGGCCTATGACGTCGCCCGCCAGCTGATCCGCCTCTATCCCTGACCTGCCAGACCCGGAAAGGCCAGACCCGGAAAGGCCAGACCCGGACAAGGAAAGGCCGTTCCGGGCAGCCCTCTCCCCGGAACGGCACAAGCCGCCGCCCCCGGGGGGACGGCGGCGCGAAGCAGGGACAGTCGCCTGCCCCGCCGCCATCAGAAGCGCGTCACCGCGACCAGCGAGATCGTCCGGCCCGGCTCCTTCAGCGTGGTGATGGTGTCGTACTCGGCGCCATAGGTCGCACGGTCGGCGTATTCCACGTCGAAGAGGTTGCTGACCTCGGCGCGCAGGGTCAGGTTGGACAGGCTGGGCGGAACGTATTCGGCCCAGAGATTGACCACGGTGTAGCCCTCGTAATCGCGCGAGGTCGGATCCGGGGCCTCCTCGTCCAGCGCGATGTCGAGGCCACCGCCCAGCGTCAGCCCGCTGATCCGGGTCTCCTGCTCGATCTCGAAGGCCATGACCGTGCCGATCGGGGTGCCGAAGTCCTGCGCATCCCAGCTGCCCGCGATGGTGCCGTCGACCCTGACCTCGCTATGGGCCAGGGTGGCGCGGGCAAAGCCGCTGCCCCAGCCGTAGGTCGCGCCGAGGTTGAAGCCCCGGCTCTCGAAATCGAAGGTCGAAGTGGACGAGCGCGCATTGTCCATCCTAGTCACGAAGACCTCGCCCGAGAGGGTCAGGGCCCCCTGCGTCCAGTCAAAGCCGAGGGTGGCATTGTCCGCCCGCACCGCGTCCAGCGCGTCATAGCTGCCGGGGGCGCGCAGGCCCTCGTAGAGGTAGTTGTCCTCGATCACCAGGCCACCGAAGACCGAGGAAACGCCGCCGCGCAGGGCCAGCGCCTCGGTCACCGCATAGGTCAGCGAGGCATTGCCCGACACACCCTGGAAGGTCTTCTCGAAACCGTTGACCCCGGTGAAGTCCTGCCGGTCGAAGCGGGCCCCGAACGAGACCTTGAGCGCCTCGGTGGGCCGCAACCGGGCCTGGGCGAAGACCCCGAGGTTGCGCGAGCTTTCGGTATCGTCGGCGGGATAGGTCGCGTCCTCGCTGAAGTAATGGCCGCGCTTGCGCTGGAAATCGACGCCGGCGGTCACCGTGTCCTCGGCCCCGAGGTGGAAGGTGTTCTCGGCGGTCATCGACAGGGTGTTCGATGTGCCGTTGCTGTCGTAGGGCTCGGGCTTGTCGATCAGGCTTTCCGAGAAGCCGATGTGCAGCCGGGGATCCCAGAGCCCGATGGCATCGGGCTGCTCGTAGCTGAGCGCATAGCTCGAGCGGGTGGTGTCATAGGGGATCAGCGCATCGCTCACGCCACGGAAGCCGCCGAAGTTGGCACGCTCCTGTCGCAGGGCATTGTCCTGCAGGCGCTGCGCCGAGACCTCCAGCCGGTGCCCGCCGGCCTCGTAGGCGACCTTGGCAAGGTAGCTTTCCAGCGCCGCGCGGGTGCCGTGCATCCGATCGCCGCCCCCCGAGGTGTAATCCTCGCCATCCGCCAGCTTGCCGTAGAGCAGCCATTCGAAGCCGCCCTCGCGGCCGGCCAGGGTCAGGCCGGTTTGCAGGGTTTCGCCGTTGTCGGAATAGGACAGGCGCAGGTTGCCGCCGAAGTTTGCGCCGGTGTCGAGGATATCGGCAGCGTCGACGGTCTCGAAGACCACCGAACCGGCCAGCGCATAGGGCCCCGCATCGGCGGGCGAGACGGTGGCATCCGCGCGCACCTGCTTCAGCAGCCCCGGGTCGATGGCATTGGCCGAGACATGGTGGAAGGCGCGGTTGTTCTGCGCCGTTCCGTCAAGGGTCACCCCGAGGTTCAGCATGTCGACACCGTTGACGTAGATCTTCTGGGTCAGCGGCAGCGCGCCGCCGACCGAGACCGAGGCGATCCCCGAGAAGACATCCTTGAGGTCGCCGGTCCGGGCCTGTTCCAGCTCGCGCTCGGAGACATACATCGAGGTGGCGCGGTCGGCCTCACTGCCCAGCTCGTCGCGCTGCTCGACGGTGATCGGGTCCAGCGTGAAGACCGCTGTTGCCTCCTGCCCCAGAGCGCCCTGCCCCGGAAGGGCGATCAGCGCCAGCGCGCTGCAGGTGGCAAGGTGATGCGCGGCCCGGCGCCCAGTGCGTGGCGCGCCGTGCGTAGCCCGTTCGGCGGAAGGTGTCATGACTGTCCCCAGCTTCTGTCATTCAGTCGATCTGGCTGGGCCGCTCGGGGCTTGGCTTCGGGAAGTACGAGTAATTTAGTCGGAATTATTATGCAAGTGCATGTATCACCAGACGCCCTGATTTCCAACGCCCTGTGCGCACCCTGCGCACGCGCCGCCAGACGGCTGCGCGGCCGGGATACGCCGGGCATGAGGCACGGGCAGCAGTGGGGCGGTCAGGCTCTCCGGGCAGGCCAGTGCCGCGCGCCCGGCAGGGCGACGCGGTTGCACCTGGCGCACAAGGCGCGCGTTCAGAAGCGCTTGGACAGGAAGCAGCGGCTGCGCCCGGCGACGAAATCCGGGATCTCTCCGCAGAGGGCATAGCCGGCGGCCTCGTACCGCGCGCGGGCCTGCGGGTTGAAGGTGTCGATATGGGCACCGGTGCAGCCACGGGAACGGGCCTCGTCCTCGGCCCGCGCCAGCAATGCCCCGGCAAGGCCCTGACCGCGCTGGCTTTCCGCGACCCAAAGCCACTGCACGTAAAGCCAGCCCCAGGCGGTCATGCCGTTTAGCCCGGCAACGAGGTCGCCGTCCTGATGCACCGTGATCGCCAGCGGGGTCCGCACCGAGGGGCCGACCGTGGCGTCAATGTAGGCGGCAAGCTGGCGCCCCAGCTCGGCCACCGCCGCGTCCGGCGTATCGGTCAGCTGCCAGCGGAGGCTCATGCCCGGGCGATCCTGCCGCCGGTCATCGGCGCCGGCACGCCGGTGGAGGTGGGGAAGCTGATCGGCAGGCCGCGCAGGCTGCGCACGGCCAGCAGGGCAAAGCACTCGGCCTCGACCGCATCGCCACGCCAGCCCATCACCTCGGCCGGTTCCGCAACGACGCCCGCGCGGGCGTTCAGCGCCGCCATCAGCGCCGGATTGCGCCGCCCGCCGCCGCAGACGATCAGCCGGTCCGGCCGGGTCGGCAGCAGGTCCAGCGCGCAGCCGACCGCCGCCGCCGAGAAGGCGGTGAGGGTCGCCGCCCCGTCCTCGGTCGAAAGCCCGGCGCACCAGTCATGGCCGAAGTCGAACCGATCCAGCGATTTCGGATAGGGGCGCGTCATGTAGTCCATGGTCAGCCGCTCGGCCAGCAGCGCCTCGTCGACTGTGCCCGCCAGCGCCAGCGCGCCGTCGACATCCATCTCGCCCCGGCCCCGGGCGCGGACGAAATCGTTGATCGGCGCATTGGCCGGGCCGGTGTCGAAGGCGGCAATGCTGCCATCCTCGCCCCGCCAGGTGACATTGGCCACGCCGCCGAGGTTCAGCACAGCCGTGCCCCTGGGCGCGCCCGCCGTCTCCAGCAGCGCCTTGTGGTAGATCGCCGAGAGCGGCGCCCCCTGCCCGCCTGCCGCCATGTCGGCACTGCGGAAGTCATAGCCCACGTCGCAGCCGAGGATCTGTGCCATCAGCGCCCCGTCGCCCAGCTGGCGGGTGGCGCCAAGACGGGCCGGTGTCGGCGCGCGGTGCAGCACGGTCTGGCCGTGGAAGCCGACCACGCCGATGTCGCCCATCGACAGCCCCGCGCCCTCGACCACCTGCCGCACGGCCTCTGACTGCGCGCGGGTCAGCAGCGCCTCGGCCTCGGCGAAGATCGCAGGCTCCGGTCCCTCGAAGTTCCAGGCCCGCGCCTGGGCCAGTGCCTCGGCCAGGATCACGTTGATCTCTGCCGGGTAGGGCACGAGGTCATAGGCGCCGAACTCGGCGATGGTCTCGCCATCGGTGCGCAGCAGGGCCACGTCGATATTGCCGTCCAGCACGGTGCCGGTCATCAGGCCGACAGCCCAGATCGGGTCCATGGTCAGTCCTCCAGTATCGCCTCGCCGACGGCGCGCCGCAGGTCGAGGATCTCGGTTTCAACATGGCGCGACGGGTGCACGCGGTTGGTCAACAGGCTCCAGCCGCAGCCCCGGTCCAGGTCCAGCCAGAGCCCGGTGCCGGTAAAGCCGGTATGGCCGATGGTCCGGGCCGAGGCAGCCGAGCCGCCGTGCCAGCCCTCATGCGCCAGCTCCCAGCCATGACCGCGGGTGTCGCGCAGCGGGGTCAGCAGCAGCGCGCAATGGCCGTCCTGCGCCGCGTGGCGATCCAGCAGGCCGGACGCGAAATCCAGCACCCCGTCAATGGTCCCGAACAGCCCCGCGTGGCCCGAGCCCTGCAGTGCGTAGCAGTTCTCGTCATGCACCTCGCCGCGCATCACCCGGCCACGCCAGGAACAGGCCTCGGTCGGGGCGGTCTGATCGGCGGGCGGCGCGAAGGAGAGACCCGGCGCTAGCTCCATCTGGTGGATCGTGCGCCCCTCCAGCCGCTCCAGCGCGATGCCCAGCAGGATGAAGTTGATGTCGGAATAGACCTGCGGCCCCGGCTGCCAGTTCCGTTGCAGCACGAAGGCGCGCAGCGTCGCGGGGTCACTGCCGTAGGTGTAGATCGGTTCGACCGCCGGATAGGCGGTGCGGTGGCCGAGGCAGTCGCGGAAGGTCACCTGCCGCTGCCACGAGCCCGCGTGATACTGGTGCAGGTCCGGGATCACCGAGATCAGCGGCGCGTCCAGGTCGATGCGGCCGGCGGCGGCATGGGCCAGGATGCGCTCGGTGGTGAAGATCACCTTGGTCAGCGAAGCAAGGTCGAACCAGGTGTCGGTCTCCATCCCCGGCGCGTCGTCGCCGGTCTCGCGCTGGCCGCAGGACCAGGTGCGGCGGCTGCCATCGGCCAGCACCTGCCCCAGCACGGCGCCGGGGATGGGGGTGCGTTGCAGATGCGCGGCAATGACGGTGGTGGCGCGCGCGAACCCCATCTCAGGCCCCTGCCCGCACGAGGTGACCTTCACCCGCGCTCTCATAGCGCGGCGCGTCGGGTTCCCAGCCCATGGGACGGACCAGCGAGGGGATCTCGGTCAGGTCGATGCCATAGTCACTGTGGCGCCGGTCGAGCGAGGGCACGGCCTTGATCAGCTGGCGCGTGTAGTCGTGGCGCGGATTGGCCAGCACCTCGGAGGTGGGTCCGATCTCGACGATCTGACCGGCGTAGACCACGGCGATGCGATGCGCGATGCGCTCGACCACCGCCATGTCGTGAGTCACGAACAGATAGGCCAGGCCGAATTCGTTCTGCAGGTCGATCAGCAGGTCCAGCACCTTGGCCTGCACCGAGACGTCCAGCGCCGAGACCGCCTCGTCCAGCACCAGGATCGAGGGGTTCAGCATCAGCGCGCGGGCGATGCACAGCCGCTGGCGCTGACCGCCCGAGAACTCATGCGGATAGCGCGCCAGGCTGTCGGCGGGCAGGCCGACGCGATCCAGCAGCATCTCCATCCGCGACACCGCCTCGGCGTCGATGCGGCGGCGCACGGCGATCAGCGGTTCGGCCAGCAGCTGCTTCACCGTCAGCCGGGGATTGAGCGAGGCGTTGGGGTTCTGGAACACCATCTGCACCGGCTTGTCCGACACGGCCCCGGCCAGACCCTCGGCCCGGATGCGGCCCTTGGTCGGGCGTACCAGGTCCAGGATCGCCCGCGCCGTGGTCGACTTGCCGGACCCGCTTTCGCCGACGATGCCCAGGGTCTCGCCCTGCATCAGGTCGAAGCCCACGCCCTCGACCGCATGGACATTGCCGGTCTGCCGCTTCAGCAGGCCCGCGCGGACCGGAAAGCGGACCGTCAGGTCCTCGACCTCCAGCACCTTGCGGCTGCCTTCGTCGCGCTGCATGTCATGGCGCACCGAGCGCCCGTCCGAGAAATGCGGCACCGCGTTCAGCAGGTGCTTCGTATAATCATGCTGCGGGTTGTCCAGAACCGCGTCCAGCATCCCCTGCTCGACCACCTCGCCCTGCTGCATGACCATGACGCGATCAGCGAAACCGGCGACGAGGCCGATGTCATGGGTGATGAAGATCATTCCGGTGCCGGTCTCGCGCTTCATCTCGGACAAGAGGCCCATGATCTGCGCCTGAATGGTCACGTCCAGCGCCGTCGTCGGCTCGTCCGCGATCAGCAGGCGCGGGTTCGAAGCCAGGGCGATGGCGATCATCACCCGTTGCAGCATACCCCCCGACAGCTGGTGCGGCGCATAGGTCAGGCGGCGGGCGGCATCGGGGATGCGCACCCTCTCCAGCGCCTCGCGGGCGGCCGTCTTCGCCTCTGCGCCCGACATGGCGAACTGGATGCGGAAGACCTCTTCGATCTGGGTGCCGATGCTCAGCACCGGGTTCAGCGAGGTCATCGGCTCCTGGAAGATCATGCCGATCTCGCGGCCCCGGATGCCTTCCAGCTGGCGCTCTTCGGCGCGGGCCAGGTCGATTGTGCTGCCATCGGCGCGGGTGAAGGCGGTGCTGCCCGAGGTGATGCGCCCGCCGCCGAAGTCGATCAGCCGGTTCACCGCCATCGAGGTCACGGATTTGCCCGAGCCGCTTTCGCCGACGATGGCCAGGGTCTCGCCCGGGGCGAGGTCGAAGCTGACGCCGTGGACGACCTCGTTGCTTTCGGGTCGGGGGCCGAAGCCCACCTTGAGGTCGCGGACGGATAGCAGGCTGCTCATGCCAGGGCCCTCCGGGTCTTGGGGTCGAGAAGGTCGCGCAGCGCATCGCCCAGCAGGTTGAAGCCCAGCACGGCGAAGCTGAGCGCCACGGCGGGCACCAGCAGCAGCCAGGGGGCCATCTCCATCAGGTTGCGGGCATCGGCCAGCATCAGGCCCAGCGAGGCCTGTGGCGGCTGGGTGCCGAGGCCGAGGAAGGACAGCCCCGCCTCGGTGATCAGCGCCCAGGCCAGCGCCAGGGTGATCTGCACGGTCAGCGGGGCGACGAGGTTCAGCGCCAGGTGGCGGGACATGATGTAGCGCCGGGACGAGCCGAAGCTGCGCGCCGCATCGACGAAATCGCGCCGCTTCAGCGACAGCGCCGGGCCGCGCACGACGCGCGTGAAGATCGGCGTGTAGACGATGGCGATGGCCAGGATCGAGGTCCAGCCCGAGGGCCCCATGATGGCGATGATCAGCAGCGCCAGCAGGATGGCCGGGAAGGCCAGCAGCACATCCATCAGCCGCATCACGATGCCGTCCCAGAGGCCTCCGTACCAGGCGGCGGTCAGGCCCAGAACGGTGCCCGCCAGCGTCGCCACGGCGACCGAGAAGAACGAGACGATGAAGCTCTGCGCCACGCCGACCATCAGCCGGGACAGCACGTCGCGCCCGAACATGTCGGTGCCGAAGAGATGGCTGGCCGAGGGCGCCTGCAGGCGCGCCAGCCGGTCCTGGGCCAGCGGATCGAAGGGCGACAGCCCCGCCTTGCCCGCAATGGCGGCCAGCAGGAAGACCAGGACGATGATCAGGCCGATCCGGCCCGAGGGGTGGCGAAGAAGATCACGAAAGAGGGACATCACTTGGTCTCGAAACGGATACGGGGGTCGAGCGCGGCATAGGCGAGATCCACCAGCAGGTTCACGACCATGAAGTTGAAGGCGATGAACAGGATCGTGCCCTGCACCAGCGCGTAATCGCGCTGCTGGATCGCATCCAGAACGACGCGGCCCAGCCCCGGCAGGGCGAAGATCTGCTCGACCAGCACGGCACCGCCCAGCAGGTAGCCGAACTCGACGCCCGACAGGGTGACCAGCGGGATCAGCGCATTGGGCAGCGCATGGCGCCAGATCACCCGGCGCCGCGACAGCCCCTTCGAGCGCGCGGTGCGGACGTAGTCCTCGGAGAGGATGTCCAGCATGGCCGAACGCGAGACCCGTATGACGGCGGCGGCGAAGGCCGTGCCGAGGGTCAGCGCGGGCAGGATCATCTGCGACAGGTTGCCCAGCGGATCCTGCCAGAAGGGCACGAAGCTGCCCATCTGCGGCAGCACGCCGAAGAAGACCGACAGCGAGAAGATCAGCAGCAGGCCGACCACGAAGCCCGGCGTCGACTGGCCCAGCATGGCGACGACACGGACGGCAAGGTCGCCGGGACGGTCCTTGTGGGTGGCGGCGTAGATCCCGGCGGGCAGGCCGATCACCAGCGACAGCAGCATCGACAGCACTGCCAGTTCCAGCGTCAGCGAGAAGTGGTCGAAGATCACCCGCAGCACCGGCTGGCCGTAGGTGGTCGAGATCCCGAAGTCCCCCTGCACCACCCCCGACAGCCAGCGCCAGAACTGCACGAAGATGTTCTGATCGAGCCCGAAATAGGCTGTCAGCGCCTCGCGCTGCGCCGGGGTCAGCAGGCCGGATTCGGTGCCGAGCATCGCGGTGATCGCGTCACCCGGCACCAGCCTGATCGCTATGAAGACGAAGACCGAGACGCCGAACATCACCAGGGGAAACGCCAGCAGGCGCTTGAGCGGATAGGGCATCTGTCCCGGTCTCCCGTCTGCTTACCTGTCGATGGTCACGTCAGAGAGCGCAAAGAGCGATCCCGTGGGGGTGGCGACGAAACCGTTCACGTCCTCCTGCGCGGCGGCATAGGAGAAGCCAGTGTAGAGCCAGACCCAGGGCGAGGCCTCGACCAGCTTGTTTTCCAGCTCGGCGAAGATCTCCTTGCGCGCTTCGGGGTCGGTGGTGACGCGGCCCTCGGTCATCAGGCGGTCCAGGTCGTCGTCGATGTAATGGGCGACCTTCTGGAAGGTGGCCTCCTTCATCCAGTAGCGGTTGTACATGGTGAAGGGATCGGGCTTGCCGCCGTTCAGCGCCACCGCCATGTCGAAGTCACCGGCCAGCCAGCGGTCGACGTAGACGTTCAGTTCGAGCAACTGGATCTTCAGGTCGATGCCGATCTCGGCCAGCTGCGACTGGATCACCTGCGCTTCCGAGGCGGCGGTCGGCGGCTCGCCGGTGGCGGCCATGATCTCGGCCGAGAAACCGTCGGCGAAGCCTGCCTCGGACATCAGCGCCCTGGCCTTGTCCAGATCCTGCTCGTAGCAGAACAGGTCGCTGACTTCATTGCCGTAGGCGGCCATGGTCATCGGGCCGGTCACCGCGCCCTCGCCCAGCAGGGCGGTGTCCAGGATGTCCTGGCGGTCGAGCGCGCAGGAGATCGCCTGACGCACCTTCAGCTCGGTCATCGCGTCGCGCTCGGCGTTCAGCTGCAGCACGTGATAGGACAGCACCGGCGCCTTCTCCAGCTTCAGGCCCGGGGTCTGGGGGATCAGCGTGGCGACGAAGGGATCGTTGATCAGCGCGAAATCGACCTGGCCGGAGCGCAGCGCGGCAAGGATCGCTGTCTCATCCGGCAGCACCGAGATGTCGAGGCCGTCGATGGCCACCTCACCGCCCGCCCAACCGTCATTGGCAACCAGCTTGGCGCCGGAATTCGGCGTCCAGCTTTCGAACTTGAACGGGCCCGAGCCGACGACCTCAGTGCCTAGGGTGCCCGCCTCGATGGCCGAGGCCGGGACGATGGCGGCATTCAGCGTCGCCAGCGCGGTCAGGAAGGGCACGTTCGGGCCGTCCAGCTTGAAGACCACGGTCTTGTCGTCCGGCGTCACGATCTCGGTGATCGAGGTGTAGTTGGCCCGGGCCGAGGCGCCGGTTTCCTCGTCGAGGATCCGCTCGAAGGTGGCCTTGACGTCGGCCGAGGTGACGGGCGTGCCATCATGGAAGGTGGCATCGGCCTGCAGATGCAGGGTCAGTTCCGTCGCCTCGTCGTTGAAGGCCCAGTCGGTGGCCAGCGCCGGGGCGATGGCGGCATCGGCATCCAGGCGCACCAGCGGCTCGTACATCAGCTCAAGGAAGCGGATCGACGAGAAGGCGGTCTGCTTGTGCGGATCGAGGCCGGTGGCATCCTGCGACCAGGCGACCTTCAGCGTCTCGGCCATCGCCGGGCTCAGCGCCCCGGCGGAGAGCGCAAGGGCCAGGCCCATGGCGGTCAGCGGCTTGGAAAAGTGTTTCATGTCGAACTCCAGGTTGGGTGTCCGGGCGCCTCTCGCGGCCCGGTTATTCAGCGTCTGTCTTGGGGTGCCCGTCTTTGGCGGGCTGCCCGTCTGTCCTTGTCGTCCCGTCGATGGCCTGCCTCAGCACTCCGCCCGAGGCCCGCAAGCGGGCCGCCGAGGTTTCCGGGTCAAGCCCGGTCATCTGCATGAAGAGGGCAAGCTTGACGTCATTGCCTGCCTGTTCCAGCAGCCGGTCCGCCTCTTCGGGGGCGATGCCGGTGGTTTCGCACAGGATGCCGACGGCCCGCGTGCGCAGCTTCAGGTTCGAGACCCTCAGGTCGACCATCAGGTTCTCGTAGGTCTTGCCGATGCGGATCATCGCGCCGGTGCTGATCATGTTCAGCACCATCTTCTGCGCGGTCCCCGACTTCAGCCGGGTCGAGCCGGTCAGCACCTCGGGGCCGACCATGGGCGCGATGGCGATCTCGGCGTGGCGGGTGATCGCGGACCCCGGGTTGCAGGTCAGCGCCACGGTCACCGCGCCGAGATCCCGCGCGTAATCGAGCGCGCCCAGCACGTAGGGCGTCTTGCCGCTGACGGCGATGCCGACAACGACATCCCGGTCGGTCAGGGATATGGCGCGCAGGTCTTCGGCGCCCTGTGCCCGGTCATCCTCGGCGCCTTCGACCGCGTCGCGCAGGGCGATGTCCCCCCCGGCGATGATGCCCACCACCATGCCAGGATCGACCGAGAAGGTCGGCGGGCATTCCGAGGCGTCCAGCACCCCGAGCCGCCCCGAGGTCCCTGCCCCGATGTAGACCAGCCGCCCGCCGTCGCGGAAGGCGGCCTCGACGTGGGTCACGGTCTGGGCGATGGCGGGCAGTTCGGTCTGCACGGCGGCAGCCACATGGGCGTCCTCGGAATTGATCAGGGCCAGCATCTCGGCGACCGGCAGGCGGTCGATCTGCTGCGTGCGGGGGTTGCGCCCCTCGGAGACGAGACCCCGCAGCGCGGCAACGGCATCGGTATCAATTCTGGTGGTCACTGATTCACCCGGCGTCCTCGACCTGCTTTCTCACAAGCTGGAATTTTTTATTCCCCATGTCAAACTATGCTTTGCATATTTTATTCCTTCCGGCGAAGCTGAGCAGATCCCCGGTCACCGTCGGGCCCGGCAATCACCCGCACCGCACCGGAAAAACGTCGTGAATTCGGCGGTTTGCCCGGCTATCCTGCGCCCTGCGACAGGTTGCCGGGGCCGCCGCCCCGCCCCGGACGGCTCTGTCCGGCCACCCCGTGCACTGCCCGCGAACCGGGCTGGAAGGAGATCAGGATGTCGGTCCTCACCGTCCTCAAAGCCCAGCTTCCCGGTTTCACCGCCGGGGAGCGCGAGATCGCGGAATACGTTCTGGCCAGCCCCGAGAAGGTGGTGCAGCTGTCTTCGGCCGGGCTGGCCAAGGCCACCGGGCGCAGCCAGTCCGGGGTGGTGAAGCTGTGCCAGAAGCTGGGATATCGCGGCTACCAGGACTTCAAGATCGCCGTCAGCCAGGCCACGGCGCAAAGCTGGCCCACGCCCTCGGACATGGTGCATGGCACCATCGAAAGCTCCGACAGCTATCAGAGCACGATCCAGAAGCTGATCGGGTCCAAGATGAATGCGATCCAGCAGTCGATCCAGGTCAACGGAGAGCCCGCCCTGCGCCGCGCCCTCGATGCCATCCTCACGGCGCGGCGGGTGCAGCTTGTCGGGGTCGGCGCCTCGAGCCTCGTGGCGCGGGACTTCACCTACAAGCTGCAGAAGCTGGGGTGCTTCGTGCTCTTCGACGCCGACAGCCACATCCAGATCGCCAATACCTCGACCCTGCGCGAGGGCGACGTGATCCTGGCCCTGTCCTATTCCGGGGCCAGCATCGAGACGGTGCAGATCGCCGAGGCCGCGAAGGCGCGCGGGGCGACGCTGATCAGCCTGACCGGGATGCATCCGAACCGCCTGTCGGGCCTGGCCGATATCCAGCTGTTCCTGGTCGCGGACGAGGACAAGGTCCGCTCGTCGGCCATCGCCAGCCGCGATGCGCAGCTTGCCATGGCGGACCTGCTGTTTATCCTTGCCATCCAGCGGCGCCCCGATGCGACATCCAAGATCCAGGCGGCAGAGCAGGCCGTGGCGGTCCTGAAATCCTGAGCGCCGTCGCCGAGCCGTTGCCCACTGCCACGGGCCGCCCCGTCGCGCCGCCCCTCGCCGCGCCCCTCCAGGGCAGCTGCCGTCGGTCGCAGAAGGCCGCGATTCCCGGCATGACTTCCTCGGCTTCCCAGCAGTCCGCCAGGGCGGCTGCGGCAGCGCATTCCAGGACCCAAGCACCAGCGCCAGCGTCAACGCCCCGTCAAGCTTGCCCTGCCGATCCTACGCGGCCTGCTCCTTCATCCAACCCAGATCACCGTCGGAGCAGAAACTGCGCCCTCGGCCCGCAACACCACCGCTCGCAGCGCCGCCTACGCGGACAGCCACTCGGCTGCGCCGCACTGCTCGCCGAGCATCTGCAGGGTCATCGGTCAGCCACCAAGCCTGCCGGATGCCAGACTGTCCTGACAGCCTGAGAGGGTCGCCGCCCGCTGCGCGCCATCGCGTCTGCGCGACCCCCTGTCGACAGGGACCGTTTTGCGCTCGGAAAGAGGATGGGCCTGGACGCAAATGGCGGAACCGCCCGCCTCCGGCGTGACAGGAGAGTGCGTTGCGCCCCTGCCGGGCTGCCTGGGAGCGTGCTGCGAACGAGCGGCCCTTGGCGCGTTCGTGGGCGGCAGGCCCCGGACGAGGCAATACCACCACGGCGAAGGGGACCCGACGACAAAGAAGTAGAGATCATGGGGGGAGTGGTACCGCCTCCCCGGCTTGAACGGGGGACCTCTGGATCCACAATCCAGCGCTCTAACCAACTGAGCTAAGGCGGCACGTGGAGGCTCATCTACCCAGAGGGGCGGGCGAATGCAAGGGGCCAATCGCACAAAATCGACCCCGCTGTTCGGTCCCCCGAAAAGGGAAACGCCACCTTCGGGAGAGCATCCGAAGGTGGCGTCTGGGACAAGGCCCGGACGGTCCGGGCTGGATCTTCCGAGACTGGCGGAACCGAGGGAAGGCCCGGCAGGCTCTGCGTATCGCGTTTAGACTCTTATCCAGCGAAAATACGGCAAAATTGTGGCGCAGCCCCGTGATTATGCCCCTGAGGTCTCATTTCCGCCGCAAAGCGCCCTGCCCTGCCCCCCGGCACCTCTTGCCAATCGCCCCGCCCCCGGGGTAACGATCCGCAGTCATTTCCGGAGGGCTCCATGGGTATCGATACTGAACGCGACATCGAGGCGAACCTGCAGATCGGCCCCACCGACGCGGGCATGGTGCGTCTCTTCATCGAGGCTGGCGGCACCGAGATCCCGATGGATTTCGAACCCGACGAGGCGCTGGAAATCGCCGAGGAAATCCGCGCCGCCGCAGCGGCAGCCTCTCAGGCGGGCGGCAAGAAGCGCCGCTGAGCGGCCTCAGACCCGGGGATCGCGCAGCGCCTGCAGGCGCCGTGCCGCATCGCGGGCGAACTTCTGCGTCATCGACTTGCGCCGGGCGCCGGCCAGCTTGCTTTCCGCCGGCATCCGCACCACCTCGCCGCCATAGGCGTCGGCGATGATGAGGCCACTCTCCTCGGGCAGCAGCTCGACCGGGAAGTCCTGATCGACGGCCCAGAAGAAGCGGTCGCACCAGTCCAGGTAGCCCTGCCACTTGCCATCCGACATGAAGTCGGCACGAGAGCTCTTGCACTCGACCACCCAGATTTCGCCTTTCGGCCCCAGGCCAATGACATCGACGCGCTTGCCGCGCTCGGGCACGAATTCCTCGAGCGGGGTGAAGCCATGCGACAGCAGCAGGCGGCAGACGCCCCGGGCGATCAGCTGGCCGGGCTGGGGGGCAAGAGGTTCTGGGGCAAGCGGGGTCACGGGCATGGGTTCATTCTGAACATTCCATGAACATGCGCAACCCCCTTTGGTCCCCGGCGGGGGGACGCCTATGTTCCCCGGATGCGCAGGCCAGAAGGGGCGGGACTCACGTGAACGACAGAACCGATGATCGCGACAAGGTCGAACACAGCAGGCCAGCTCAGCCCGATCCCCGCGCCCGCATGGTGCACGAGCTCGAGGGGCACCTCGGCATCCTCGACACCTTCACCGGCGCGGCCCTCGGCGTGCTGGCGGTGGCCTCGGGGATCTATACCTACCTTGGCGTGCAATCGCTGCTGGATGGCGACGGCGCCATGCAGGCCTTTGCCGCCATCGCCTATTCCGTCGCCGTCTCGACCGGGATCTTCGTCTTCTGGTCCTACCTGATGCGGCTTTTCCCGGCCATGCGCTCGGCCCGGTCACGCGCCGGGCTGCTGGCCGCCATGGGGCTGGGATCGCTGGCCATCGTCGCCATGTCCTCCTGGCTGAACGCCGCCGCGCTGGCGGGCGGCGCGGCGGTAGAGCAGCACCTGGCCGAGACCGTGCAGGACTACCAGGCGGCGCTGGAGCGCGCCAACGAGAACGCCCTGGCCGCCCAGGGACTGCAACGCGACGTGGCGCGGGTTCAGCAGAGCTTCGCCGATCTGTCGGAACAGGAAGCCTCGGGCGGGCTCTCGGGGCTGGCCGGTCGCGGCGCGGTCTTCCGCGTGCTGCGCCAGAAGTCCGAAGAGCTTTCGGCGCTGGAACAGCAGATCGCCGCCCAGTCGCCGCTGGTCGATGCGGCCTTCACCGAGGGCAACGCGATCCTCAGCCGGATGCGCGCCCTGACGGTAGAGCCCGGCCCCGTCGAAACCCGCGCGGTAGAGTTCTCCGAGGAAGCCGTGCAGCTTGCCGGGCTGATCGCGCGGCTGCGCCAGCTCTCGGTGGCGCCGCTGGTGGAACGCGCGGCGCAGGACCTGACGGCCTCGGTGGTGCTGCCGGAACTGGACGGCGGCAGCGAGACCTCGCGCCTCGCGCAGGGCACGACCATCGCCTCGGTGCTCGACGTGCTGGCGCAGCGCGCCACCACGCTGGAGAGCGCCGCCGCCCAGGTCATCGCCCTGCCCGCCCCGGCCGAGATCACCTATACCCCCCTTTCGCCCGCTGATGCGGTGATCCGCTACGCCGGCAACTTCGTGCCCTCCTGGGCCGGCGCCATCGCCATCGACCTGCTGCCGGCAGTCATGGTGCTGATCCTCGCGGTGACCCAAGGCGCCATCCGCTCGGGCCGCGAGGCGGTGCCGATCGAAGACCGGATGACGGTCTCGGAACTGCGGGCCGCACTGGCGGCGGCGCGCGACGTCGACGAGGCCCTGGCCGAGGGCCGGGTCAGCGCCACGCGCGAGGGGGCGCCGGATGTCTGAGCCGTCCGAAGGGATTACCCTGCGCCGCGCCCTGACGGGGGTGCTGGGCTTCCAGGTTTTGCTGGCGCTGCTGCTGTTCCTCGGTGACCTGGGAGAGGGCTTTGTCTGGCCGCGCCGGGGCGCCGATGCGCCGGGCTTCGACCAGCCGACCGCGCCCGGCGACCAGACCCGCCGCTTCGAGCCGACCCGCCCCGCCGGGCCCGGTGTCGCCCCCTCGGGCCCCATGCCCGAGCGGCTGGTGCTGACCGAACGCGACGGCGCCTGGCACCTGTCGGGCGGCATCGCGCCGGGCGACGGCGCCCGCATCGCCCGCCAGATCGGATCGCGCGAAGGCGAGGCGCGGCCGGGAGTGGTCTTCCTCGACAGTCCCGGCGGCTCGGTCCAGGACGCGCTGGAGCTGGGACGGGCCCTGCGCGCGGCGGGCCTGGCGACGGACATGGAGGACGGCGCCATCTGCCTTTCGGCCTGCCCCTACCTGCTGGCGGCGGGCGTGACCCGCAGCGCCGACGAGGGCGCAAAGATCGGCGTCCACCAGCATTATTTCGGCGAAAACACCCTGCTGCCCGCCTTCACCGCCGTGTCGGATATCCAGCGCGGCCAGGGGCTTGTCATGCGTTACCTCGACGAAATGGGCGTCGACCCGCGCCTGATGGGCCCCGCCCTGATGACCCCGCCGGACGAGATCTACCTGCTGACCCGGGACGAGCTGACCGATTTCGCCCTGCTGACCGAGGCCGGCTAAATCAGGCAAATTGCACGCGATCCCCTTGCCGAGTCCCATGCAAGCGCCTAGGTGAGGGATCGGCGGGTGCTGCCCTTCTCGTGAACGGTTACATTCCGGTGGCCTTAAGCAAATCCGAGGGAGCTGGCTCTGTCTGGGCCGTGGTCCGGTTACCTGGCGCCCACCTGATCATCAGGTCCTCGGGAATGCGTCAACCAAACGGTTGCGTGCGGGCCCGCCACTTCCCCGAATTTGCCCGGCAAGATGAATGGCTTGTCAGCCCTTCTTCACCCGCGCTTCGACGCGGACAGGCTGGGCCAGCAACGGCAGGCGGGTGCCGCCGTGCGGCCTGTCGTCCTCCTGCAGGCGCATCACCGAGATGGCGAACTGCACCCCGGCAAAGACGATCCCGTTCGAGAAGAAGATCAGGAGGGCGCCAAGCAGCCCGTCGGACGAGCCGAGGACGAGCCGCTGCAATCCCATGACATCGAAATAGATCAGACCCGCGGTGAACACCGCGGAAATCCCGAAACCGATCAGGCATTGGGTGATGTAGAGACGGACAAGCTTGGGCATGGGAACCTCCGTGAATGGCCCGAGGATACCCCGACTCACCCGCTGCCGGCCAGAAGACCCGTTGTCGCGGGCGAGGACTGCGAGACCATGCGAAATTTCCACGTCATTTCAGGCTGCTCCGGCGGCGGAAAGTCGACCCTGCTGGAGGCGCTGCGCCAACGGGGCGCGCAGGTTGTGCCGGAACCGGGTCGGCGGATCGTCGAGGCAGAGCGCGACCCGGACAGCCCCCGCCTGCCCTGGAACGACCTGGCCGCTTTCGCCGAGGCCGCCATCACCCTCGCGCTGGAGGATCTGGACCTTGCCCGCGCCCTGCCCGGCCCGGTCTTCTTCGATCGCGGGCTGGTCGATGCGGTTGCCGCGCGCTGGCAGGCCCGAGGCGCGCCCGAAAAGGCCGCAACGGATCCGCTGCTGGCGCGGCGCTGCTACGCGGAGAGGGTCTTTCTGACACCGCCCTGGCCGCAGATCCACGTCACTGACGCCACCCGCCCGCATGGGCTGGCCGAGGCGATTGCAGAGCATGAAAGGCTTGCGCAGCTCTATCCCGCCCTCGACCACGAGGTGGTGGAGATACCCCGCGCAAGCCTCGGCCAGCGCGTGGATTTCATCGTGAATGCAATCGGTTAGAGGTCAGAAGGCCTCGGGCTTGGCCTCGCGCGCCATGTGGTCCAGCACGGCGTTGACGAACTTGGATTCCTTGCCCTCGGGGAAGAAGGCCTTGGCCACGTCGACATATTCGACGATCACCACCTTCGGCGGCGCCTCGCCCTCGACCAGCTCGGCCCCGGCGGCGCGGAAGAGCGCCCGCAGGGTGGTGTCGATGCGACCCAGCGGCCATTTCGCCACCAGCGCCCGGTCGGTCATCTGGTCGATCTTGGCCTGCCAGTTGACCGCGTCACGCAGCGTCTTGCGGAACAGCTCGACGTCGCCTTCCTGGAACTCGCCCTCTTCGTAGGAGGCGCCGAAGCGGTGGTCCTCGAACTCGACGATGACCCGGTCGACGGATTGCCCGCCCAGCTCAAGCTGGTAGAGCGCCTGCACCGCGTAGAGACGCGAGGCAGAGCGCATCTTGCGCTTCTGGTTGCCCGAAAGGGGCGCGGCAGGGGTCGGGGTCTCGTCACTCATTTCGGGCGTCTTTTCTGCTGGCAGTCAGGCCTTGCCGGAGAGGCTGGCCTCGTCTGTGGCGGGCAGGAATCCCACGCCGCTTTTCGAAGCGCCCCATTTGCGCGAAAGCGCGACAAGATGCAAGGCCGCAGCGGCAGCGCCGCCCCCCTTGTTCTGCTCGGCCACGCGGGCACGGGCCAGGGCCTGGTCGCGGTTCTCGACGGTCAGGATGCCATTGCCGATGCAGAGCCCCTGCAGGCCCAGCAGGGTGATCCCGCGCGAACTGTCATTGCAGACCGTGTCGTAATGGGTCGTCTCGCCGCGAATGACGCAGCCGAGGGCGACATAGGCGTCGTAATCGCCCATGCGTCCGGCCATGGCGATGGCGGTCGGCACCTCGAGCGCACCGGGCACCTCGATCAGCTCATGGGTCGCCCCCCAGGCTTCGATCTCGGCACGGGCGCCTTCGATCAGCTGGTCGGCGATGTCCTTGTAATAGGGCGCGACAACGATCAAAACCTTGGCAGGCTTGGTGAAACTGCCGCGCGGCAGGGTGTAGTGCTGTTCGGAACCGGCCATGGCCCCCTCCTATTCCGCGATCCGGCGGGTGCCGGTGATTTCCAGCCCGTAGGCATCCAGACCCACCACGTTGGGCTGCGGCGAGTTGGTCAGCAGCACCAGCTTGGACAGGCCGAGCGTGGTCAGGATCTGCGCGCCCAGGCCATACTGGCGCAGGGTCTGCGGCGAGACCTCCTCTCCGCTGACCAGCTTCATGTGCAGGTCACGCAGCAGCACGACCACGCCGCGCCCCTCTTCGGCGATCAGCCGCATGGCATCGCGGAACTCGTTCGCGCGCCCGGCCGAGCAGACACCGGCCACGTCGCGCAGCGGATCCAGCGCGTGCATCCGCACCAGCACGGGTTCCTCGCCCGTGATATCGCCCTTGATCATGACGATATGCTCGGCGCCCTGGGTTTCATCGACGTAGATCTTCAAGGCCCATTCGCCGCCGAACTCGGTCTGGACGGTCTCTTCCTTCTCGACCCGCACGAGGTTGTCGTTGCGGCGGCGGTAGGCGATCAGGTCCGAGATCGTGCCGATCTTCAGGTTGTGGTGCTGGGCGAAGGCGATCAGCTCGGGCAGACGGGCCATGGTGCCGTCCTCGTTCATGATCTCGCAGATCACGCCCGAGGGGTTGAGGCCGGCCAGCCGCGAGACGTCGACAGCCGCTTCGGTATGGCCGGCACGCACCAGCACGCCGCCCTCGCGGGCCCGCAGCGGGAAGACGTGGCCGGGGGTGGCGATGTCCTGCGCGCCCTTGCCCGCGTCGATGGCCACGGCCACGGTGCGGGCCCGGTCATGGGCGGAAATGCCGGTCGACACACCCTCGCGGGCCTCGATGGAGACGGTGAAGTTGGTCTCGTGACGCGACGAGTTCTGCGACGACATCAGCGGCAGGCCCAACTGGTCGACACGGTCGCCGGTCAGCGACAGGCAGATCAGGCCGCGCCCGTGGGTGGCCATGAAGTTGATTGCCTCGGGGGTCGCCATCTGCGCCGGGATCACCAGGTCGCCCTCGTTCTCGCGGTCCTCGTGATCGACGAGGATGAACATGCGGCCGTTGCGGGCGTCCTCGATGATCTCCTCGATGGAGGAGATCGCATCGGACCAGCTCTGCTCGACCGGGCCCTTGGCTTCATAGGCGGCGCTATCGCTCATCACTCACTCCTGATGTTTTTTGCGGCCATATCGCAGGCGCAGGGGAAAGGCCAGTAAAACGCAGCGGCGAAGGCTGTGGAGGCCTGTGCGAAAATGCACGATGCGAGGCTCCATCCGCGGTCACGGCGCAGCCCCGCACCACTCAGGCAAAGAGCGCCTCGGCGGGCAGCGCGCCGCCAAGGCCGCCGGCGGCAAGCCATTCCTGCTCCAGTCCAAGGGCGGTGATCGCCACAAGCCCGGCGGCGGGCAGACGACCCTGGGCGCGGGCCAGGGCGGCGCGGATCTCGGGGAAACTGCCGAGCAGCGGTGGCGCAGGAAAGGCCAGGTCCAGGCCTGCGACGCGTTCCAGCAGCAGGCGCGGATCCAGCGGCGGCTGTGCCAGCCCGATGCGCAGCACATGGCGCAGCGACAGAAGCTTTTCAGAGATCCGGGGCGCCACGGGGGCCGCGTTGGAATGTACCCCGAGGGCGTTCGAGGAAATCAGGAACCCGGCCACATCACGCCCCGAGGTGGCACGGATACGGCAGTAATCGGCATAGGACAGGCCCAGTTCCTTCGCGCGGGCGATGCGCATCCGGTGGATGGCGACGGGGATGCGGGCCTCGCGGTGGCTGGCCTGCGCACGTGTCCAGGCATGGATGCGGAACTGTCGCCCGGCATCCATCGAGGGGCCCTGGTTGTGGCCGATGCCGGCCCAGGGCCTGCCCCCTTCGGCGCCTCCCTCGCTCAAGCGAATTCCTGCAGGCGGGCCACGTAGCGGGCCATGGTGTCGACTTCCAGGTTGATGCGGTCGCCCTCGGCGACACGGACCCAGGTGGTGACGGACTTGGTATGCGGGATCACGTTGACGCCGAAGGCCGCACCCTCGACCTCGTTCACCGTCAGCGAGGTGCCGTTCAGCGCGATCGAGCCCTTGGGCGCGATGAACTTCGCGAGCGCCTCGGGGGCGCGGAAGGTCATGCGGGTGCTGTCGCCCTCGTCCTGCAACGAGACCAGCTCGGCCACGCCATCGACATGGCCCGAGACGATATGCCCGCCCAGCTCGTCCCCGACCTTCAGGGCGCGCTCCAGGTTGACGGTGCGGCCCTCGGCCCAGGTGTCGAGGTTGGTCTTCGACAGGGTCTCGGCGCTGATCTCGACATCGAACCAGTCGGCGCCGGTCGCGATGACGGTCAGACAGACGCCGTCGCAGGCGATCGAGGCACCGAGGTCGACGTCCGCCATGTCGTAGTGACAGCCGATGCGCGCCAGCAGGTCGCCGCGGTGCTGAAGCGACCTGACCTCGCCCATGTCGGTGATGATGCCGGTGAACATGCGCACCCTCCTTGCCGTGGCGGTGACGTTGCCCCGGCGTAGCGCGCTGCGCGGGCCGGTGCAAGACGGCAGGCGGCCCTGCCCGCCCTGCGCCGCGGCAGGGCCCCATTTCCGCCGGTTTGACGGGCTAGCCATATCTCCGCAATATGCGAGAGACACCGGGTCGGGACACCCGGACGGGACGGATGCAACACATGGCGCCAGAGACACGGGTCTTCCTGTTCCTGCAGGGACCGCATGGACCTTTCTTCCACCAGCTGGCCCGCGCCCTGCGGCTGGCGGGCGCCACCTGCTGGCGCGTCGGCTTCAACGCCGGCGATGCCGCCTTCTGGCCCGAGCGCGCCAGCTTCCTGCCCTACCGCGACGCCCCCGCGGACTGGCCCGCCCGCCTGGACGCGCTGCTGGAGGAAAAGACCGTCACCGACCTGGTGCTCTACGGCGATACCCGCCCGATCCATGCCGAGGCCGTCGCGCTTGCCAGCGCCCGCGGCCTGCGGGTGCATGTCTTCGAGGAAGGCTACCTGCGCCCCTACTGGATCACCTACGAACGCGGCGGGGCCAACGGCCACTCGCGCCTGATGCAGATGGACCTGGCCGAAATGCGCGCCGCGCTGGCGCTGTCGGACATGGATGCCCCCCTGCCCCCGGCCCGTTGGGGCGACATGCGCGAACATGTCTTCTACGGCGCGCTCTACCACTGGCTGGTGATGTGCGCCAATCGCGGCTATCGCAACTTCCGCCCGCATCGCAGCATCGGCGTGGCGCGGGAATTCCAGCTCTACCTGCGTCGCCTCGTAAGCATGCCGGTCACCACGGTGACGCGCTGGCTGGCCTCGCGGCGGATCCGGCGGGGCGGCTTCCCCTACCACGTGGTCCTGCTGCAACTGGCGCATGACGCCTCGTTCCGCGACCACTCCCCCTTCGCCTCGATGGAAGACTTCCTGGGCGTGGTGATGCGGGGCTTCGCCGAGGGCGCGCCGCGCCACCATCACCTGGTCTTCAAGGCGCATCCGCTGGAGGACGGCCGGGTGCCGATCCGGCGTGAACTCGCCCGGCTGGCGCGCGAGCTGGGCCTTGAGGGGCGCATCCACTGGGTGCGCGGCGGCAAGCTGGCCCAGCTTCTGGCCGATGCGCGCTCGGCCGTCACGGTGAATTCAACCGCCGCCCAGCAGGTGCTCTACCGGGGCATCCCCTTGAAAACATTCGGCAAGGCGGTCTACGACAAGCCCGAGTTCGTCTCGGACCAGCCCCTGCCCGAGTTCTTCGCCGGCGCCCGCCGCCCCGATGGCGCGGCCTACAAGGACTACCGGCGCTTCCTGCTGGAAACCAGCCAGGTCGCCGGGGGCTTCTACGCTGCGCGCTCGCGCCGCCAGCTGCTGCGCCAGGTGGTCGACATGATGCTGGCCGAGGACGATCCCTACGACGCCCTGCGATCGGGCACCGCGGCGCCGCGGCAACAGTTGCGGGCGGTGACGTGACACCGACGTATGGCCGAGGCCCGAGAGACTGGCTTTTGCAGCCAAGCTCCTGTAACCTCGCGGGAAAGAGGCGACTTGGCGGCGGATCCGGGCCAACCTGGACCATCGCGGCAGAGAGAACGGCCAGCCATAGGCCGAGGAGACGAGCAGTG
>NZ_AFPM01000307.1 GCF_000220565.1 Oceanicola sp. S124
AAATCCGCCCGTGGGGCCGCGAGGCCTGCCCGGGATGTATCAGACGGCAGAGCGTGGACAGGCCACGCGGAAACGGTTAGCCCGGCAGGCATGCAGCAGATGGCCTTCGACGATCCAGACGCCATACCGGACGATGCGCTTCTCGTGCTCTATGCCAACGGGGACGGTGAGGCCTCGCGCCTGCTGACCGCGCGCCTTGCGCCCCGGGTCTTTGGCCAGGCCGCGCGCATGCTTGGTGATCGGGCCGAGGCCGAGGACGTGACACAAGAGGCGATGCTGCGGCTCTGGCGCATCGCGCCGGACTGGCGGCAGGGCGAGGCGAAGGTCACCACCTGGCTCTACCGGGTGACGGCCAATCTCTGCACCGACCGGCTGCGCAAGCGCCGGGGCGGTGCCGACATCGAGGATGTGGCCGAGCCCGCGGACCCTGCGGCGCCGGTCGAGGAAAGACTGCAGACACAGGCCCGCATGGACGCCCTGCAATGGGCGCTCGACCAGCTGCCGGACCGGCAGCGTCAGGCGGTGGTCTTGCGTCACATGGAAGGACTGGGCAATCCTGAGATTGCCGAGATCCTTGAGATCAGCACCGAGGCGGTGGAAAGCCTGACCGCCCGGGGCAAGCGGATGCTGGGTCGCCTTCTGGCGGATCGGCGTGAGGAACTGGGGTATCACGATGGTTGATCGCAACGGAAAGGACATGCTGACCGATGCCGCGCTGGAGTCTCTATTCAGCGAGGCGCGCGACGCGGATCGCTCCGGCTGGGGCGACCAGGCCGGCGGGGCAGCAGACGAGGCCGGCCTTGGCCTGCCGCTCGGGCTCACGGCACGGATCCTCGGCGATGCTGACCGGCTGCTGGACGAGCGCGCGGCCGAGGCGCAGCGGCTCCGCGAGGCGGCGCGGGCGGGCGCGGCGGCGCGCAATGCCCATGCGGGCCTCGTGCCGGCGGGCGCGGGGCTGGGCGGCGAGATGCTGCTCGGCGGCGGGCTGGGCGGCTTCGGCATGGGCGGCGGCTTCTGGGCGCAGCTCTCGCGGGCGCTTGGCGGTGGCCCGGCCCTGGCCGGTCTGGGCGCCGTGGCGATTGCCGGGCTCTGGCTGGGTGTGATGCCGCCGGCGGCGCTCGAGACCTCGCTTGACGGAATTTTCGGCACGACCGTCAGCAGCAACCCCTACCTGGTGGACAGTGCCACCGCCTATGACTTCCTGCAGAGCGAGGGCTGAGAGATGAGCGACGAGAAGGCCCCGGACGAGAACCTTGCCGCCGGACGGGGCGGCACGCCCTCCGGATCCGAACCCCCGGAACCCGCTCCGCGGGCGCGGCTTGGCACCGGGCTGCGGATCTTGCTCTTTGCTTCGCTGGCGCTGAACCTCGCGGTGGTCGGACTGGTGATCGGACTGCTCAGCCGCACGCCCTTCAAGGGGCCGCCGCGCCCGGATCAGGTGGCTGGCGCGCTTACCTTCGCCCTGTCCGAGCCTGACCGCCGCGCCATCGGCCGCGAGATCTTCCGTGAGATGCGCGCCCAGGGGGAGGGGCGGCCGAACCGGCGCGAGGAATATGCCCGTGTCCTGGCCGCGCTGCGCGCCGAGCCCTTCCAGCCCGAGGACCTGGCTCAGGTCTTTGCCCTGCAGCGCGATACGGCGATGCGCTTTCAGCAGGCCGGCCAGAAGGCCCTGATGTCGCGTATCCTGCTGATGAGCCAGGATGAGCGCATGGCCTTCGCCGATCGTCTCGAGGAAGGGTTGCAGCGCGAAAGCGGCAAGCCGCCGCGCAACTGATCCGGCAGGTGCCATCAGGCCCCCGGGGCAGGCTGCAGGCGCGGAGGTGCCTAGGGGGCCGGGGTCACCAGCGCCCCGGAACCGTCTCGGGGCGCGACGCCCGTGCCCCGGGATCGCGGACGGGATCGCAGAGCGGGCACGGCTGTGGGGGATGTTCCCCGGCTGCCGTCGCCATTGGCGCTCCCTGCGTCGCAGCCCCCTGAGAGAGCGCCGCAGTGAGCTGACCTCAAGCGTCGGGACTGGATGCAGCCATTGTCCGGTTGCGGCGCCCTGCACCGACATCGCCCTGCAAGGCGCCTTGGCCGAGGCGCCGGCGCCCCGAAACCGTCAGGCGCAGCGCGCAAGGTAACGCAAGGCCGGGCGGCCGCTCAGCGCGTCCCTCGAGGATCGGACCCTTGCCCGGAGCTATCCGCCTACGCCGAGGCGTCTGGTTTCGGCCTGGGCCGGGGGCGCGACGGGGTGGCAGTGGACCTGGTCTCTCCCCGCCCGCTTGGCCGCGTAGAGCGCCCGGTCGGCGTCGGCCAGCAACTCTTCGGGGCTGCGCAGCCCGGCGCCGCCGATGGTCAGCCCGACCGAGATGGTCAGGGGCAGGCCCCGGGGCAGATCGGGCAGGGCGACCGGTGCTTCGCGGATGCGCGCGCAGATGCGCCGGGCAATGGCATGGGCCATCTCGGCGCGGATGCCGGGCAGGATCGCCAGGAACTCCTCGCCCCCGATCCGGGCCAATACGTCCTCTGTGCGCAGGTTGCGCCGCATCTCCTGCGCCACGGCCTGCAGCACGAGGTCGCCCGCCGCGTGACCGTGGCGGTCGTTGACCTCCTTGAAGTGATCCAGGTCGGCGACCATCACCGCGAAACCCTCGCCCCGCATCACCGCCGCGCGTGAGATCTGGGCCAGGCGGGGCAGGGCGAAGCGGCGATTATGCAGCCCGGTCAGCGGGTCCGTCACCGAGGCGCGCAGGCTTTCCGACAGGGCCCGGCGCAGCGCGCGGCGGCGGGTCAGCCGGACCTGAAGCAGGCGCATCCGGGCGGCGATCTCGGCGGCGTCGAAGGGGCCGGGCATCACCGCGCCGGCGCCGATCTCGTAGGCCTGGGCCTGTACGCGAGGCGCAGCACCAGGGGCGAAGACCAGGATCTCCTGCTCCATCCGGTCAGAGCGGTTGGCCATTTCCGCCAGCAGGCGCAGGCCACGGCTTTCGTTGTCGTGGGCAAGGCCCAGCACGATCAGCCCGGCGCGATCAGGGCGGGCCGGCGGGGCGGCGCGGCCGGCGCCCTCGCGCAGCTCGGCGGTATCGGTGAACTCCATCCTGAAGCCCGGAAGGCCCTCGAAGGCGCGGCGCCACCCCCGCGAGCTCGCCGCGTCGGGGGCAATGAAACTGACGCGGGAGACGCCCTGGAAACGGCCCATCGGTTCGGCCAGGCCCGGGGCGCAACTCATGTCCGCGCAGGCGCAGGGTGTTGACCACATCGCGGGCGCGTTCCTGGGCCCGCATCCGGGCGCGAAAGACTTCCTGCGGTTCACTGCGCGAGATCACGTCGTCCGCACCGGCGCTCAGCAGGCCCGCCCGGCCCATGTGGGCGCCCGGCGCGGTGACCACCAGCAACGTTATCTCGGCGCTGCGACTATCGGCGCGCAGGCGGCGCAGGAAACGCCCGGCAGGCATGCATTGCAGTTCGTCCGCGATCAGGATCATACCGGGGCGCCAGTGCTCCAGCAACTCGAGCGCCTCGAGCGCGGTGCCGGCGACCTGGATCTCGTAGAAAGCGCCCGACAGGCGCGCCGCCAGCGTGATCCGGCGGGTCACGTTGTCATCGACGATAAGGATTCGTCCGGGCATCTTTTCCGAAGCTCCTGCGGGCCGGATGTGCCATGAGGGCGGCGCAGCGGCGATATTGCGTGCAGCATCAATTGGTGAAATTGGTTAAGAAACCCTTGCCCAATTCCAGGAGGTCTTTGCGTGAAACGTCTTTCCCCCGCCCGCGCGGAAGAGATTGCCCTTGCGTGCCTTGGCTGGCTGGCGGGCAACGAGGATCTGCTGCCGGTCTTCATGGGGGCGACGGGGCTGGCCGCGGAAGACCTGCGCGCTTCGGCCGAGGACCCTCATTTTCTGGGCTCGGTGCTGGATTTCCTGCTGATGGACGACGCCTGGGTCATGGCATTCTGTCGTGACACTGGCCTGCCGTTCGAGCTGCCCTTCCAGGCGCGGCAGATGCTGCCCGGCGGCGAACAGGTGCATTGGACCTGAGTGCGCGGCACCAGGGCCGCACCCGGTTCAGGGCTCGCACGGCAGCATCATCATGGTTTGCAAGGTCTGACCTGTTGCACGGACGGCTGCCTGGCCTGTGACCAGGGGGCAGCAGGCTGGCCTAGAGATGGCTCAGCTGGGTCTCTTCACCTTCGGTCAGCTTGCGCAGGAGCTGGCGCAGCAGCACGTCCTCGCCCTCGGACAGACGGTCGGCCATGACTTGTCCATTGGCGCGTGCATAGGGTGTGCCGAGGCGCACCGCCTCGCGGCCCTCGGCGGTCAGGCTGATCTGCCGGGTGCGCCGATCGCCGGTGCCGGAGCTGCGCGACAGCAGTCCGGCCTGTTCCAGCTGGCGCAGCGCGCGCGAGGTGGCGGTACGGTCGATGCCGACGAATTCGGCCAGCTCGGAAGGTTGGGTCAGCCCCTCGTTGGCAAGGCCCAGCAGGATGCACCAGGTGATCCGGGTCAGGCCGATTTCGCGCAGTTTCTCATCCAGACGACGTTCCTGAAGCCGCGCGGTCACCGAAAGCCAGTAGCCGAGGGAGTCATGAAGTCTGTACGGGGGGATATCGCCGGTCATGGGGCCATCAGACCGAGGCAGGCCCGAAAGTCAAGCTTTCGGGAGGTCTGGAGGGATCCCGTGCGACAGGGAGGGGGGCGGCAAGGACAGGCTGGTTTGTGCGCCGCCGGAACAAATTTGCAACCACAGTTTTGCAAAAGTTTGCAAACTGGTTCGCCCGCCTCTTGCAACCTGCTCGGCCCTGACGCAGCTTCATTTCCGTGTTGCTGTCAGCGGAGCGAAAATATCCAGATGCTAAAGGGACTTCTCTTCGACAAGGATGGAACGCTCTTTGATTTCGGGGGCACTTGGAATGCCTGGGGAAAGGGCGTTCTGGAAGGTCTGGCCCAGGGCGACGCCGGGCTTCTGCAAGCCCTCGCGCGTGCCCTCAGATTCGATCTCGACGCCGGGAGCTTCCGTGCCGACAGCCCGGTCATCGCCGAGACCAATCGCGAGGTCGCCGAGTTGCTGCTGACGCACCTGCCCGGGCGCAGTCTCGAAGCCCTGGAACACTACCTGACTGAAGAGGCCGCCAAGGCGCCACTTGAGCCGGTCACCGATCTGCCCGGCCTGATGGCGGCCTTGCAGGGGCAGGGCTACGTGCTGGGCGTGATGACCAATGATGCCGAGGTCTCGGCCAGGCATCAGGTCGGGGCGGCCGGAATCGCGCCCTACCTTTCGTTCGTGGCGGGGTTCGACAGCGGCCATGGCGCCAAGCCCGATCCCGATCCGCTGCTGGCCTTCGCGCGGGCCTCGGGGCTGGATCCCTCGCGGGTGGCGATGGTGGGGGACAGCACGCATGACCTGATGGCGGGGCGGGCGGCCGGGATGATCTGCATCGGCGTGCTGACCGGGATGGCCCCGGCGGCAGAGCTGGCGCCTCATGCGCATGTGATCCTGCCCGATATCAGCCATCTGCCCGAGTGGCTGGCGGGGCAGGCCTGACTGGGCCCGACATCCCCGGGGCGCCCGATCAGTCTGCATGAGCGGCCTGCATCTGCGGGCCCGGCGGAAAACGACCCCCAATGTTGCGCGTGGCGGGGAAAGTCCGATCCGGGCCGCTCTTGATCTGCCGAGAGCGCAAGAGGCAGCTCATGGCCGGGACCTCATCCCTCCGGGGCCCTTCTGGCAACCGGGATCCGAGAGGGGCGGCGGGCCGAGGCGCGCGCGGTGCTCGCCGGGGCCGGGTGCCCGGCCGATGGAGCTGTCGCGCGCACGGGGCGCGACTTCGTCGCCGAGGTGCTCTGCCCTGTGCCGGACGAACGGACGTTGCATGCATGGAACCTGGCGCGCGACCTGCCGGTCGGCGGGCGTCATGTCCTCTTCGGCACGGGTGCCTCTGCCCCTGGCTGCTGGGACATGGAACTGGGCCGCAAGATCCCGGGCACACGCGCCCGTTGCGTCAACCTGCTGAGGCTGTCGCAGCACGCCAATTGCATCCATTTCATCGGGGGCTGTCCGGTCGGGCCCCTGGATATCCCGGTTGCGCTGCGCCACATTGAGGGGCTCTTCGACGTGCTGACCCTGACCGACAAGGTGCCACAAGCCTATTCCCTGGGCGCCAGCCAGGTCGAGGAGGCGACGGAGACGGGCCCCCTTGCCGGCGGCTGGGATCAAGAGAGCTTCGCCGCGCGCCCGCATCTGTTCAGCAACATCAATCCCTCCGCGCCGCCGAAACACGAGGCGCTGATGCTGGACGAGTTGATGCGGATGGCGCGGCGCGGGCAGGGGCTGGTCCTGTTGCCCTTCACCCTTGCGGGGGCCGCTGCGCTGGTGCCACTGACGGGGGGGCGACGCGCGCGTCCGGCTCGTGCGGCGCCTCCGTGCCCGACGGCCTCGTTCGCAGGCAGTGACCCGGCCCGGGTCGACCAGGCCTTCGTTTCGGACCGGCGCAGTATAGAGACCCGCCCGCAAGGCGGGTGGGGCCTGGACCGCCGAACGCGCCCATGGGGTCTGGACGGGCCTCCTGTCCGATCATGCCGACCCGCCGCTGCCCGATGCCTGTCGCGCGGCGCTCGAGGACTTCGTGATCCGGCGCCGGGGCGAGGGCGGATCGCCGCCCGTGGCCTGATCGCAAGTCGGCGGCTGTTGAGCCTATCTTAAGTCTCGGCGGTCATGCTGTCGGGAACAAGGACGGGCGGCAGGCCATGCACGGTTTGATCAACAGGTCGATTCAATGTTTTCTCCGCGATACCTACGGGGAGGCGCTCTGGCTCGACGTGGCGGCGGCGGCGGATCTGCCCTTCGTCGAGTTCGAGGCGATGCTGGTCTACGAGGATGCGGTCACGGGGCGGGTGCTGGACGCGGCTGCCGACAAGCTGAAGAAGACCCGGGCGATGGTGCTTGAGGATATCGGTACCTACCTTGTGTCTCACCCCAACAACGAGGGGCTGCGCCGCCTGCTGCGCTTCGCCGGCCTGTCCTACGAGGACTTCCTGCATTCGCTCGATGACCTGCCCGACCGGACGCGGCTGGCGGTCTCTGATCTCGAACTGCCCGAGCTGGAGCTGCGCCAGCATTCGGCGTCGCGCTTCTCGATCACCTGCAACGCGGGCTTTCCCGGCTTCGGCCATGTCCTGGTCGGGATCCTGCGCGCCATGGCCGACGACTATGGCGCGCTGGTCATCCTGGATCACCTGGGCGAACGCCAGCGGATCGAAACCGTCGAGGTCACCCTTGTCGAAGCGGCCTTCGCCGAGGGTCGCGCCTTTGAACTCGGGGCCAGGACGGGATGAGCACGGCAGGTCATGGCCTGGCCGCGCTCGCCGAGCAGATGCTGCCCGGCGTGCCCCTGGCCTCGATGGATGCGCTTTCGCCGATGCATCTGGTGCTGGATCACACCGGACATGTCACCCATGCCGGGCCCACCATGCAGAAGCTGCGCCCGAACCTGCCGCTGGCGGGGCAGCGGTTTCTCGAGATATTCGAGATGGCGCGCCCCCGTGCGGTGACCTCGATGCCGGCGCTGCTGGCCTCGGCGGGGATCAAGCTGCACCTGCGGCTCAGGGATGATCCGCGTACCCCGCTCAAGGCGGTGCTGGTGCCGCTGGCGCCCGACGGGCAGGGGCGGCAGGGGGCACTGGTCAACGTCTCGTTCGGCATCTCGATCCTCGAGGCGATCCAGACCTACACGCTGCATTCGGGCGATTTCGCCCCCACCGACCTGACCATCGAGATGCTCTACCTGATCGAGGCCAAGACCGCCGCGATGGAGGCATCGCGCACCCTCAACCTGCGCCTGCAGGGGGCCAAGATCGCCGCCGAGGAACAGGCCTATACCGACACGCTGACCGGGCTGAAGAACCGCCGTGCCATGGATCACGTCCTGGCCCGGCTGGTGCGCACGGGGCAGGACTTTGCCCTGATGCACCTGGATCTCGACTGGTTCAAGCAGGTCAACGACACCCATGGTCATGCGGCCGGTGACTATGTGCTTCAGCATGTCGCCCGTCTCATGGTCGATGAGACCCGCGCCGGGGACACTGTGGCGCGCATCGGCGGGGACGAGTTCGTGCTGCTCTTTCACAATCTGACCAAACGCTCCTGCATAGAAGAGATCGCCTTGCGGCTGATCCAGCGGCTTGAGGTGCCGATCAGCTTCGAGGGCGCGCGCTGCCGGGTCTCCTGTTCCATGGGCACCACGCTGTCGACCTTCTACGACCAGCCACGCCCCGAGCAGCTGCTGGCCGATGCCGATGCCGCGCTCTATGCCTCGAAGAAATCAGGGCGGGCGCAGCACAGGTTCTTCCGCCCGGAGCCGGCGCCGGACTAGGGCTCGTGGCAATTCCGCAGCACATCTGGTGAGCGGAAAACGGCCCTACCCAATCCTCAGTGGACCCCCTATAGTACCTGTGGATAAAACCGGGGTGTCCCCCAAAATGGGGGGCAAGTAGTGAGGGCCCAGGGCGATGCGCTGTCCGTTTTGCGGAAATGTCGACACTCAGGTAAAGGATTCCCGGCCGGCCGAGGATCACGCGGCCATCCGGCGGCGTCGGTTCTGCCCGGCCTGTGGCGGCCGCTTCACCACCTACGAGCGGGTCCAGCTGCGCGACCTGGTGGTGATCAAGTCCACCGGCCGCCGCGAGGATTTCGACCGCGACAAGCTTGAACGCTCGATCCGCATCTCGATGCAGAAACGCCCGGTCGAGCAGGAACGCATCGACCAGATGATCTCGGGGATAGTGCGCCGGCTGGAAAGCATGGGCGAGACCGACATCCACTCCAAGGTCATCGGCGAGATCGTGATGGAGGCGCTGGCCCGGATCGATACCGTGGCCTACGTGCGTTTCGCCAGCGTTTACAAGAACTTCCAGGCCGCTGACGATTTCGACAAATTCGTCAGCGAACTGCGCCCGAACCTGCCACGCGACGAGTGATGCGGCGCCAGGAAGACGCCCGCTACATGGCCCTGGCGCTGTCGCTGGGGCGGCGCGGACAGGGGCGCTGCTGGCCGAACCCCGCGGTCGGATGCGTCATCGTCCGCGACGGGCGCATCCTCGGTCGCGGCTGGACGCAGCCCGGTGGACGGCCTCATGCCGAGGCGGTCGCCCTGGCCCAGGCCGGTGCCGCGGCGCGCGGTGCCACGGCCTATGTGACGCTCGAACCCTGCGCCCATCACGGCAAGACCCCGCCCTGCGCCGAGGCGCTGATCGCTGCGGGGATTGCGCGGGTGGTCTGCCCGATCGAGGATATCGACCCCAGGGTCGGCGGTCAGGGCTTCGCCATGCTGCGCGCGGCAGGGATCGAGGTCTCGACCGGGCTGATGGCCGATGAGGCGCTTTCGGACCTGTCGGGCTTCTTCCTCAACCGGGCGCAGGGCCGCCCCTTTGTCACGCTGAAGCTGGCGCTGTCGCTGGACGGGCGGATTGCCACCGCCACGGGCGAAAGCAAATGGATCACCGGCCCCGATGCCCGGCGCGAGGTCCATGCCCTGCGGGCCCGCCATGATGCGGTGATGGTCGGTGCGGGCACGGCACGCGCCGATGATCCCTCGCTGACGGTGCGGGTCATGGGGCTGGACCATCAGCCGGTGCGCATCGTCGTCTCGCGTCGCCTGGATCTGCCGCTGATGGGCCAGCTGGCCCGAACCGCCAGGGAGATCCCGGTCTGGATTTGCCATGGCAGCGATGCCGATCCGGCGCTGATCGAAGCCTGGGAAGGCCTTGGCGCGCGCCTTTTCTCTTGCGAGCTTTCCGGGCGGCAGCTTGATATTTCCTCGGTTCTGCAAGAGCTTGGCGCGGCCGGTCTGACGCGGGTCTTCTGCGAGGGCGGTGGCGCCCTGGCTGCGACCCTGCTGGGGGCCGACCTCGTGGACGAGCTGGTAATCTTCTCGGCTGGGCTGATGCTGGGGGCCGAAGGGCGGCCGGGGATCGGGGCGCTTGGCATCGGTCAGCTGGCCGAAGCGCCGCGTCTTGCACTTCTGGAAGACCGCCGTATCGGGGCCGACGTCATGTCGCGCTGGACCCGCGCATCCGCCTGAAAGAAAGGCCCGCCTTCTGAGCGGCCGCAGCCGGATCAGTCCCGGCCGCGCCGCCACAGGCCCGGTTGCGAGGCCAGAACGCCCTGCGCCTTGGCCAGCAGCCGCAGCCCGGCACCACTGCCCGGCAGATCGGCCAGTTGCAGGCGGCGCACGGCCACTTCCACCGGGCAGGGCTGCATCGTCACCGGGTCGAGGTAGCGCGGGTAGTCGATCAGCGCCGCATGGACCAGGCTTTCCAGGCTGATCCGGGCCCGCCGGCGCGGCACGTGATCCAGGTCGCGCGTCAGCCCCCAGCCGGCATAGAAGGGCAGCCCGGTGCAGATCACCTCGACGCCACGCAGCAGCGCTTCGAACCCCATGAGAGAGGTCATTGTCCAGACCGCGTCCACCTGGTCGAGCAGGGCCGCCGGGTCGGCCTCGTCCAGCACCGCATCGGCATAGGCGAGGGCGGCGTCGGGCTCCAGCCGGCCGGGGCGCAGCCCGCGCGCCACATCTGGGTGGGGCTTGTAGAGCACGACGGCATCGGGCTCGACCCGACGCACGGCCTGCAGAAGTTCGAGGTTGCTGCTGATCGGCCCGGCGCCGCAGAGGATCGAGGCATCGTCCTCGACCTGGCCGGGCACCAGGACGCGCCGCCCGGGCCGCAGCTTGGGCAGCGTCGCGCCGCCGCCGGGATTGTACTTCGACAGCCCCGCCTGGCGGATTGCGGCGATCAGCTTCTCGACCCTCAGCTGCTGGTCCGGGCGCAGCGTGGCACGGGCGGTGATCAGCCGTTCCAGCCGGCTTTCCCGACGCGGGTCGTAGTAGATCCCCAGGTCGTCCAGCGCCAGCGAGAGCGGCGGCACCAGCTCGGCGCCAAGCCCGCGAGAGCGCAGGAAACCATCCTCGATCCCGATCGCGCCATCCTCTGCCGCGCCCCAGGTCATGCGCCGTTGCGGGCCTGCTCCGGGGCCGAAGCGCACCGGCATCTCGGTGCCGAAGAAGCTCTGGAAGTGGTGCCGCTTCCACAGCCGGATATTGTCCGCCCGCCAGCCGAAACGGTCCTCGCGCCAGGCCCGTGCCCGGGCGGCCAGGGCCTCGGCGGCTTCCTCGGCGTCGCAGAGCCGGTCGTCGTAGGGGTCGTACCAGCGGGGATAGAGCAGCAGTGCCCCGGCGGTCAGCTGGGTGCGGGTCAGGCTGCGGCCCCTGCGCGAGGGGCCGGGGGGGAGCGGGTGACGGTCGTCCGAGAGGTTCCAGCCGGCATAGAAGGGCAGGCCGAAACCCGGGGGCGGTGGCCGGCGAGGATCGCCTCGAAGCCAAGCTGCGAGCTGACCGTATAGACCGCCACGGCGCCTTCCATCAGCGCCCAGGGGCTGACCGGGCGGTCCAGAAGGGTGATGCGCCCCGGAGCGGCGGCCTCGACATCGGCGGGGCCGTAGTAGCCGCTCCGCTTGCCCGCGCGGGTCTCGGGGTGGGTCTTGATGACGATCCTGGCGCCGGGATGCTCTTCCTGTGCCCAGTAGAGCATCTCCTTGAAACTGTTGGCATCCGCGCCGCCGAGCCGGACCGAGGCATCGCCGCGCAGCTGGTCGATGACCAGCACGTAGCCGGGATCGGGCAGGGCAAGGGCGGGGTCGCAGCCGGCGTATTTCGACAGATGCGCCTCGGTCATCCGGGCGCGCAGGCCGCGGGCGCGGTTCAGCAGGTGGCCATCATCGAAAGGATGGGTCTTCAGCAGCCGCTCGAGGTCAGAGGGCCGGGTGCCGTCGAAGTGGCAGCCTGTGCTGTCGAGTGTCAGGCCGAGGGGCGGTTCCCCCAGCCGGCCCGGGTGCAGCGAGCGCAGGAAGGCATCCTCGATCCGCAGCAGGGCGGCGCCGGTCTTTTCGGCCACGGCCTCGCCGCGCTTGGCGTAGGGGGAATGCCCCCAGACGCCGATCAGCCCCTCGGGGCCGGGGCTGCCCAGCGGGGTCAGGCGATAGCCCGACAGTTCAAGAATGCGTCGCACGCGCTTCTGGCGCAGGAAGCCGGCGTTGTAGAAATGCAGCGGCTGCAGCTCTCCCGTCGCGCGCCCGGAAGTGCCTGGCTGCGGGGTCGCGTCGGTCTGCATCCGGGGCCTACTGTCCGATAGAGCCAAGCGCATCGACCCGGCTGAGAGAGCCGGTGAGCGCCGCTATGGTCTTGTCCCACTGGGTGAAGGGCGCCTCGGTGACATAGATCAGGTCGCCGTCGCGGATCAGGAAGTCCCGGGCCATGAACATGCCGTTCGGCTGGGTCAGGTCCAGCACGTAGACCATGCGTTGCGCCCCTGTCAGGTCCGAGCGCGCCAGCACCTGCTCGGCGATTTCCTCGGCCTCGTTACGGAAGACGAAGACGCCGGTCGGATCGGCGGCATTGGATTTCAGCCCGCCCGCCTGGGCGATGGCTTCGATGCCCGACAGGGTCTGACTCTCGAAGTCGATCACGCTCTGGGTGCCGGCCGCGCCCAGCACGGTGAAGCTGCGGGTGTCCTCTTCCAGCAGGATGCGGTCGCCATTGCGCAGGGCGATGTCGTAGCGCGGATCATCGAAGAGATCCTGGAACCAGATGGTCGAGCGCTGGTTGCCGCGCACCACCGTGATCAGCGCGCTTTCCGGGGGCACCGAGATCCCGCCCGCCGCTGCGAGCATCCCCGAGAGCCGCAGTGTCGGCCGCTCGATCGGGTAGACACCGCTGCCGCCGATGGCGCCGATCAGCGTGACCGAGGCACCGTCACCGGCCTCGCGCACCACCTCGACCTGCGGGTCAGGGGTCTGGTCGGCCAGTTTCTCGGTGATGATGCGCCGGATCGCCTCGGGCGAGTTGCCCGCGGCGCGGATGCGGCCCGCGTAGGGGACGAAGATGAAGCCCGCGCCATCGACCTGCACTGCGCTCAGCGAGGTGTAGTTGACGCCTTCCGAGGCCAGCAGCCCCTCGTCGACGTTTTCCCAGATGGTCAGCGACAGGGTGTCGCCGGGGCGGATCACGTCCGAGCCGACGGGCCCGGCGTTCAGGAAGGCATCCGAGAAGCCGAGCGCCGGGATGACGGCGGTGGCCCGGGTCACCCGGTCATTGACGGCAATGACGAAGGCGTCACCCTCGCGCTGGACGGACGCCGGCGTAGACTCTCGCGCTTGG
>NZ_AFPM01000306.1 GCF_000220565.1 Oceanicola sp. S124
GCAGCAGGTCCAGCGCCTCGTCCGAGCGCACTTCGCCGATGATGATCCGGTCCGGCCGCATCCGCAGCGCGTTGCGGAAGAGGTGCCGCATGGTCACTTCGCCCAGCCCCTCGATGGTCGGCGGGCGGGTCTCTAGCCGCACCACGTGGGGCTGTTGCAGACGCAGCTCGGCGGCGTCCTCGATGGTGACGATCCGTTCGGTTTCCGGGATCTCTCGCGAGATGGCGTTGAGCAGGGTGGTCTTGCCCGAGCCGGTGCCGCCCGAGATCAGGATGTTGAGGCGCAGCCGGGCCGCCACCCGCAGCAGGTCGGCCATGCGCGGCGACAGGCTGTTGCGCTCGACCAGGTCGCCAAGCGCCAGGTTGTCCTTCGGGAACTTGCGGATGGTCATCGTCGGCCCGTCCAGCGCCAGCGGCGGGATGGTCACGTTGATCCGGCTGCCGTCGGGCAGGCGGGCATCGACCAGCGGAGAGCTTTCGTCCACCCGCCGCCCGGCCAGCGAGACGATGCGGGTGGCGATGTTGATCACGTGCTGGTCGTCACGGAACGAGATATCGGTGAGGCTCAGCCTGCCGCCGCGCTCGACGTAGACCTGTCGAGGGCCGTTCACCATGATGTCCGAAATGCCGTCATCGGCCAGCAGCCGTTCCAGCGGTCCGAAGCCCATCATGTCGTCGATCACGTAGCCGACCAGCTCGGCGCTTTCGGCGCCGTTGAGGTCCAGCCGCTGCGACTTGCTGACATCCAGCACCGCGTCGCGGATCGTGTTGCGCTGCGCCTGCGGGTCCAGGTCCGCGAGGGCGCGGAAATCCAGCAGCGCCATGGCCTCGGGAAGGATCTCGCGGCTGAGGGCATTGAGCCGCCGGGTGAAGCTGACCGGCATGTCGCGGGCCGACACCGTCGATGGTGTCATCGGCGGCGCACCCGGGGGCGACATGGCAGAGGGCAGGGCGGCCGGTTGCGCGCTGCGGGGCGCCGTCGGGGTCAGCTCCTGCATCAGCCGGCGCTGGAGGTCGGGCGGGATCGGTCGTCCCTGCTGGGCGGCGACCCGGTCGATGGCGGCACTGACCGTGTAGGCATCGGCCCCGGTGACCGGCTGGGGCATCTCGGCGAGCTGGGCAGCCACCGCCCGACGCAGTGCGCCGAAGTCCGGCGCGGGAGCGCTGCCTGACACTGTCGCCGGGGCGGCCTCGGGGCTCATCGGGTCGACCTCGCCTTGCGGCCGCGCGACGCGGCGCCGTGCTGGCCTTTGGTCCCGGTCTCGGTCTCGGGGGCGGCGATCTTCTGCGCCAGGGTCCGGACGGCGCGGGCATAGGCGCTGCGGGGCGCCAGCCGCTGCAGTGGCTGGCCCTTGATCTGGGCACGGGCCAGCTCGGCCCCGCATTGCGGCAGATCCAGCACGATGTCGCGCTCCAGCGTCTCGGCGATCTCAGAGCGCTTCAGCCCGGCGTCGCGGCGGGTATGGGAGAGGACGGGCCAGATCCGCGGCCCCGTCCCGCCGTCGCCGAGGCGGTCCATCAGCCGCACGAAGGCCCGGACCGAGCCGAAGCCGGGGCCCAGCACCAGCACCAGGTCGTCGACCCCGTCAGCCAGTCGGGGTGTCTCGGCCAATTGCGCGCGGGGCAGGTCGATGACGACGGCGGGAAACTCCTGTCGCAACCGTCCGACCAGGTGCCCCAGCCCCGCGCGGTGGCTGTCCAGCGCGTCGATGTCGGCCAGTTCGGCAGAAAACAGCGAGAGCCCCTCGAAGGGCATGGCCATTGTGGTGTCGAGGAAGGTGCGGTCGACCCGGGCGGGCGCGAGCAGCGCATCCAGCAACCCGCTGGTCGGGGGCACGTCGAAATCCACCGCCTGGCTGCCGAACAGCAGGTCGGCGTCCAGCAGCGCTACGGGGGAGGGGCCGCCGGGGGCGGCGCTTGCCTCGGTGGCGGCGCCGAGGGCGAGGGCCAGGTTGGCGGCCAGCAGGCTGGCACCGACGCCGCCGCTGACGCCACAGACCGCCACCGCGCGCGAGCGCGGCCCGGCGACCACGGGTTGCGCCGGCTCGGGCGCCCCGCTGCGGATCTCGAACGGGCCGTCAAGCGGCAGCACCAGATAGTCCTGCGCCCCCGCCGCGAGGAAGCCGCGATAGGTGGCGATGTCGTTGCGCCAGCCCAGCACGACCACCCCGACCCCCTCGGCGGCAAGCTGGGCGATCGCGGCGCGGGCGGCGGCCTCGTCGCTGTCCCCGGCCAGTTCGGCGATCAACAGGTCACCGAAGTCGGCCATGCCCACCATGCGCGCCGCCGTCGACAGCGTGCCCTCTCGCGGGGCGGTGGCCGGGACGATGCCCAGCTGGTGCCCGATGCGCTGCAGCGCGGCGCGGGCCTCTTCGGACTGCACGAAAGCCTCCAGCCTCAGCGGGGGGGCGGCGGTCGGAGCGGGCGAAACGTGGCGGTTCACGGCTGTCTCCTTGGCGTGGGTCAGAACCCGGTCCGGGTGCCGGTGACCTGCGGGGTCAGGACATCTCCGGGTTCGTGGATCATGACGGCCAGGTTGGTGGCATTGGCACAGCCCAGGTCCCCGAAGCCGGGGTCGCAGTCGACACGGATCCCCTGGGCGCGGGCCACGCGCAGGATGCCGTACTGGCTGCGCGGGCTCGGGCGGGGGCCGAAGCTCTGGTCCTGGGCGATGCGGATGCGGGCCGGCACCAGGGCCAGGGCCGCCTGCATGGTCTGGCGCCGCCCGGCATCCACACTGGCCGAGCCGGAGCCGGGGATGGTGACGACCACCACGTCGCCCGGGCGCAGCGCCAGGCCCGTGAGAAAGCCGTGGATGCGCGCCCTCTCGCCACCGACGAGCGCGGCCGAGCCGGAGGCGAAGCGGTATTGGTGCTGCGCCTCGACATAGGGGGCCGAGAGGCGGCTGACGGTAGGGGTGTCCGGCTCGGGCCGCATGCAGGCCCCGATCAGCAGGGGCAGGCAAAGGGCGAGGCCGCGCAGAAGGGTGCTGAAGGAGGTCATTGCAACAGAAGCCCCGCCTTGCCGTTGATGCTGCGCACCGAAACCGCCGCGCTGCCGTCGCCACCCCGGCTGCCCTCAAACTTGCCGAGCAGCATCTGCTCGGTTGCCGTGGCCGGGGCATAGCGGTCAACCGGGGTCTTGAAGCTAGCCGGATCGCCGGGCGCGACGATGTAGGGGGTGACGATGATCACCAGCTCTGTCTTGCCCTGCTGGAAGCTGGTCGAGCGGAAGAGCGCGCCCAGCAGGGGCAGGTCGCCGAGACCGGGGATCTTGTCGATGTCCTGTTGGGTCGAGGCCGAGAACAGCCCGGCGATGGCGAAGCTCTGGCCGCTGCCCACCTCGATGGTGGTCTCGGCACTGCGTTCGAGGATCAGAGGCAGGTTCTGCGCGCCGGTCTGGCTGCCGTTCGAGAAGTCCAGCTCGCGGATCTTGGTGTTGACGTTCAGCTTGATCTGGTTGGTCCGCATCACCTCGGGGGTGAATTCCAGCTCGACGCCGAAGGGTTCGAAGGTCACCGACACCCGGTCGCTGCTGCCGCCCGAGGTCTGGTAGGGAAAGCGCCCGCCGGCAAGGAAACTGGCGGTATCGCCGGACCGGGCGGTCAGGTTCGGCTCGGACAGGATGGTGACCAGCCCCTGGGTCTGCAGCGCCTCGAGCGACAGGCCAAGCAGCGCGTCGCCGATCTGGAAGTCGGAAGCGACGGCGAAGCCGCCCGCCACGCCCGCGCCGCCGGTGATCCCCTCGCCCCAGACAGAGCTGAGATCATTGGTCACCGTGCGCGAGACCTCGGCGATGCGGACCTGCAGGTTGACCTGCGGCGGAGTTGACAGGTGCAGGCTGTTGACGATGGGCGCGCCGGGACCGGCAAGGGCACGCACCACCGTCTCGATCTGCTGGGCATCGCCGATCGTCTCGACCATGCCCGAGAGCAGGATGGCGCCGTCGACCTCGGTGACGCTGAAGCTGCCGCGGCGCACGGCGGCATGGGCGGCCCGGCTCAGCGCCTCGGCATTGAGCGTCACCCGAAGCAGGCTGCTCAGCGCCACCTGGTCGGTATCGTCGATGACGAAGAGCGTCGTTTCCCCCATGCTCTTGCCATAGAGGTAGAGCAGGGTGGGCGATTTCACCTCGACGTCAGCGGTCTCCGGGTCGGCCAGGAAGACCGAGCTGGCCGGCGTGTCGAGCTGCACCAGCTTGCCTTCACCGGCAAACATGGTGATCGGGCGGCCCGTGGTCTCGAGCACCGTCTGGGCGGCGAGGCTCGCCGGATCGGCAAGCCCGGCTGCGGTGGCGAGCGCCAGCAGCGGCGGCCGGAGGCGGGGGAAGGTCAATCTGGGCAGCATGATATCTCTTCAGGTCAGGGCTATTGAGAGGCGGGCGGGGCCGTGGGATCCGGCAGGGTGAGGACGCGCTGCGTCGCGTTTCCGCGGAAGACCTCGACGCGGGTCGTGGCGGGCGCCGCGCGCGGGGCATCTCCGCCCGAAAGGCGAGAGGACAGCATGGGGGCGTCCTCGATGATCAGCGGCAGGGGGCCGCCGCCCGGGGCGCTGAGCACCAGCATCAGGTCGCCGGTCTGCATCGCCAGGGCCAGGATCTTGGCGCCCTCAGGGTCAAGTTCCAGGGTGATCGTGCGGGGCACTCCCGTGCCATCCGAGGTGTTCCCGGTCGTCCGGTCGCGGGCGATGACCCTGACGTTGCTGAGGATCGTGCGGACGGCCCGCAGCCCCTCCCGGGTGTCGTAGGAAATCATCACGTCGACGCGGTCTCCGCTGGAGATCAGCCCCGCCACGGCGGTTTCGGCGGTGACCGGCACCGCGATCGCGCGCATGCCGGTGCCCAGCAGGCCCGCGTAGCCGACGGGGCGGGGCGGCTCTGCCACCGGCTCGGGCGCTGGTGGCAGCAGATCGGCGGCGATGAAGGTTGTGCCCGCGGGGATGTCGCGGGGCGCGGCGAGAGCCAGCAGGGCCTGGCGGTTCGCGGGGGTGTCCTGCAACAGTCCCTCCTGCAGCTGGCCATCGGCGAGGGTCAGCCGGCCCAGGGCCTCCGGCGGGATCGCCGCACCCTTCGCCAGGCTGCTTCGCGCCGTCAGGACAGAGACCGTCGGCGCGGGCGCGGGCGCGGGGGCTGGCGAGGGCGTTACGGGCGCCTGCGCACGGGCCTCTATCGGGGCTCCGTTGGTGCTGATGCTGAACCAGGCCACCGCGAGCGCCGCCAGAAGGGACGTCACGATGACCAGGAGCAGGCGCTTCATCGAACTGACGTGCATTGTCAGGTCGTCGGCTCTTCAACTTCCGTGCCGATGGCCTCTTCGAGCTTGTCATTCACTGAGGTGAAGCCAAGGTTGATGTTTGTGCCAAGGGAGGCGACGACCGTCACGATGACCGCACCGATCAGGGCTGCGAAGAGACCGTATTCGATGGCGGTCGCGCCGCTTTCGTCGCGTTTGAAGCGGGCCAGGGTCTTCTTGATGGTATGAACGGGAAACATTCTAAGTCCTCCAGATAAAACTTCCCCGTGCGCGCAGGTGTGGCATGCGCGGGAAAAACGCTTACAATTCAAGGCAGGATCGGCCGGGGATGAGTGGCGATCTCTAATGGATAGGTACTCACATGAGATAAAGTCGGGCAACAACTAAAGTATGTTTTCTAGCTGATAATCTGGGAATTCGTTGATGGTCTAATGGATAAAATGTCCGAAAGATAAATTTAAATACTTATGGTTATTACTTAAGTATGTTTTGATTTAATACTTAAGCATTAATCAGATCTGCACGTTTCCGCATTTTCAACCCCTCCGGGCCCGAATCGCTCCCTGGGTGGCTTGGTGCAGGCCCGCTGAATCGGCGATGGCGGCGTTCACTTGGAAGCCTGAGGCAGAATGCCCCCTGTTCGAGGGGAGTGGATGGCATCGTGTCGGCATGGGCGCGCGCAGGCGGAGCCCCGAACGGCCTTGATCGACCCCGTTTTTGGCCAGACAAACAAGATCCCGAGGCGCCGATCCCTGATTCCCGAACGGGGATATTGGACGAGGCGATGCGACGGTATCGCCTGGACTCACTACTAAAGGACAGATGTCAGACGGATGGCCAGACCCTGCGGAAGGCCTCCTGCAGCGGGAGTGAATCTTTTGTTGATAAGGCTTTGCGTGGACACTTGGTGCGATGCGCATGGACTCTTGCGCTGATGGGTGGGTGTGCATACTATAGGGGGTATACCCCTGACCCGATGCGCGCGAGTCGCGCGCGGCCCGGGCGGGGCGCCCAACGGGGGGCGCAATTGTGACATTGGAGAAGCTGTTGTCGGGAAAGAAGGAGCCTGTGGGGGCGCGGTCGGAGGCCGAGAGCGCCGGCATGACGCCAGAGCTGTCCAGCTCGGCGCGGCACCTTCGCGAGGGCGCGCGCTCCGCCGGTTCCACCTCGTCGATGGCCGCTGCAAGTGCCATCGGCATGGGACTGGCCATGCAGAGCGGATCCCAGAACGGCCTCTCCGCCTTTGCCGCCACCCCTGAGCCGGACGATGTCACGGGCGATCCGGCGCGTTCCGAAGGTGATCCCTCCGTCGAGCCGCAGGGTGATGTGGCCGTGGATGTCGTTGCCGTCGATGGCACGGAGGCGGGCACCGAGGCCGGCGCCGAGCCCGAGGCTGGTGACGCCCAGGCTGAGGGAGGCGACGACGCAGCCGCCGGGTTCATTCTTGGCTACGGCGGCTCGGTGACCAGTCTCGAAGCGGTGCCGCTGGCGCATGCCTCGATGGGACTGACTGCCGAGACGACCGTCGAGAAGGCCGGCGCCGGCACCTCTGATGACGCCCCCGGCGCCCCGGGCGATGAAGATGACGGGCTGCTGTCCGGCATTGTCGGCGGGCTTGTCGGAGACGATGGCCTGGTAGACGATCTGCTGGGCGACGGCGGTCTGGTCGATGACCTGCTGGATGATCTGTTGGGCGAAGGCGGGGCGGTCCAGGGCGTTGTCGAGGGCATCCTGGGCGATGGCGGCATTGCCGATGGCCTGCTCGGGCACGGCGGTTTGCTAGACGGTTTGCTGGATTACGACAGCGCGCTTGGCAGCGTGGTCGAGATCATCGTTGCAGACAATGGACTTCTGGGGCTGGTCTATGGCGAGGAAAGCCTGATCGTCGAGCTGACCGAAGACCTGCTGGACGGGTTGGTCGGCGACGGCGGGGTGATCGACTCGTTGCTTGACGGGGTCGCCGGTGAGGGTGGCCTGCTTGGTTCCGTGGTTGGCGGGCTGAGTGGCGCAACTGGGTTGGTCGACGGACTCGTCGGGGGCGTGCTTGGTCCTGATGGGGATCTCGGTTCTGTCGGCGACGGACTTCTTGGCGAGGACGGGCTTGTCGGCTCCCTGCTGGGGGGGCTGACCGGTGGTCTATCCGAGGACGGTCCGGACATCGATCTGCTGGAGGACGTGGACGGGGATGGCATCGACAGTTTCCTCGACAGTCTCGTGTCCGACGTGATGAATGACGGCCTGCCGGTCGGGGGCGATCTGCTGGATGGCCTGCTGGGTGATGTGGATGTCTTCGGCATCGACGTGGGCGAGGGCGGGGACGAGCTGGGGGACATGTTCGCCGGGCTCGATGACCTCAGCTCGCTGACGGGCAGCCTGATCAGCTGCGGCATCGTCGAGACGCTGAACGGCGCAGAGGGGTCGGACCATGATCCGGATGTGAATGCGCTGCTGAATGATCTGCTTGGCGAGGGCGGGGGAGAGATCCTCGGCGGCTCGGGTGCCTTCGAGGCCCTGCTTGGGGAAGAGACCCCGGATCAGGGCGAGGGCCTGCTGGGCGATACCGCGATCGAGGAGGCGATCGGCACGCTCTTCGGTGTTGTCGGTGACACCTCGGACACGCTGCTGGACGGCTTGCTGCCGGGCGGCGACGCAGACGAGGCGATCTGAAGCCGTTCTTCCCGGAGGGGCTCCGCATGTATCGGGGCAATTGCTCGAACCGGTAACTTTCGCCAGATGCGTAACGGGCGTCCCTCTCCCAGGGGTTGTGGTGCATTGTCCGCAGACAGCGACTACGGGCTTGCTGCCTAATATGGAAATGGGATACAACTATAGTACGGGTTCATTTCGTGGAGCCAATGCAATCGCCTTCGCCTGCCGCGGGAATGGCATGGAAAGGGCGCAGGGTCATTCGACCCCTGCGTGGTTGCAGGACCGGTGGAATTGTTGTGGTTTTTCCGCCGGTTAACGTCGCGAATTGCCTCGTCATTGCTGCCTTCGGCAGGGTGCGCTGAAATGCGTATTCGGCCATTTTCATTGGTAGTAGTGCAATGATTCCGTTTCCAGGAAGTGAAGCGGATACTGTTCGATTAATAAGTGTCCGGGTGCGCCCCCGTGGGTGATTCTACCGGAAGTGGGTAATTGTTGGTTCCGAGGTGGTGGGAGCGTTCTTGCCGAGAAACCTGAGGTCATCGAGAAACACTCAGGTTTCATAGTGCGTTAGGCGATTTCGCTCAGGGGCGACCCCTTGGAATGGTCGAGAGATTGTGTCGTTTGGAGCATTCGTGCGGATGCTTCCCGCGATGTTTGAAGGAGTCCCTATCTTCCCGGGCGACGGTCGTCGTTCCGGCCTTCTGAAATCTTAAGAGAGCTTTGCCATTCCGCCTTGCGGAACCGGGGCACTGCGCTTGTGCGGATAAAGGGTCGGGCCTTGGGCAGATGAATAGAGTGTGCGCAATGTCATCGAATAAATTGAGTTTCTCCTCGGGAATTGCAATGCGACCAATCGGTGGGGCGTTGCGGGGAGAAACCCCCAAGGTGGTTGAAGAGGGCGCGTTTGACGGTCGTGGCAGGGTCCATACTTTAGTTTTTGGCACTGGCCGGAAAGTCGTGGATGCGCCGGGCGAACGCTCCGGTTTCGCGGGCTCGGGTCTCGCCTGCAGGCTGAAGCTGATCGCGTTCTGCGGTATAGCGCTGCTGTCGGCGGGGGGGGCGGCGCAGGCGCAGATGTCTCTGCAGCAGGCGGTGCTGCGGGCCACCCAGATCGATCCCGGTGTCACCGCGCTGCGTCAGCAGGTCCTGGGGCGCGAGATCGACATCGAGGCCGAGAAGGAGGCCTGGTATCCAAGTATCGGCCTGTCCGGCAGCGGCAGCAGTGACAACGACGGGTCAGATCTGACGCTGACGGTCACGCAACTGCTTTACGACTGGGGCCTGACGCGGGGCAAGATTGCAGAGGCAACCCATGTGCGGGCCCAGTCGGTGGCGGAACTGAAGCTCGAGATCGAGGAGGTCACCCTCGAAGTCGCGCAATATTTCCTTCAGATTGAAAGCCTTGACCGGAAGCTGGCTCAGACCGGAAATTACATGGCCTTTGCCCGGCGCATTGCCGGCCAGGCCGAGGATCGGGCCCGCGCGGGCGTCGGCGACAATGGCGAGGTCGCCCGGGCGCGGCTGGAAATCGCCCGGGCCGAGGATCAGCTGGCCCAGATCCAGGCCAACCGCAGCCTGGCCATGTCTCAGATCGCCTTCCTTGTCGGCGAGCCCGTGGCGGGGATCGTTACGCCTCCGGGACTGTCGTTCGCCACCCGCTACCTGGATGCGGGACGGGTGATGACGGCCGTGCGCCTGTCTCCGAACTACATTCGTGCCCGCGCCGAGGCAGACGAGGCCGAGGCAGGCATCCGGGTTGCGAAGGCCCGCCGCCTGCCGACGATCGAGCTTGAGGCGGAGGGTCGACAGGATCTCAACGGTGGCCGCTCCAGCACCTCGGTCAGCATTTCGGCGGGGGTGAACCTAAGCTCCAGCGGGTTCGGGCAGCGCCAGATCCAGTCGGCGGTGATGGCGGCGGAAGCGGCGCGCAACACCCTGCTGGCGACCGAGCGTGACCTGACCAACGCGGTGTCCACCGCGCTCGATCAGCTGGCGATCCTTCAGCGCAGCGAGATCAGCCGGGAACGGCAGCTGGTCGAGTCGCAGAAGGTGCTGGAAACCTACGAGAACCAGTTCTCGGCTGGTCGGCGCGAGCTGATCGACCTGCTGAGCACCGGGCGGGATCTCTATGATGCGCAGATAGACGCGATCGAGACCCGGGAGGAACGCAAGAAGACCGAATACCAGGCCGCGCATGATCTGGGAGTGCTGGGGGCGCTGATCGTCGCCACGGCACCGGGACAATGACGGATCTGGCCTGGGGCCATTCGAGGGGGAGTAGGCAATGAAAGACGATGTTCTGTTCGGTCAGCGCGATCTTCTCGTGCAGGGGCTCGTGGATCTGTGTCGGGTGCAGGGGGTGTCCACCAGCGCGGCGCAGTTGACGGACGGCTTGCCGCGCGACGGCGACGGTGTCCTGCCCGTCGATCTTGTCCCGCTGGCGCTGCGGCGGGCCAACATGAGCTGCCGCATCAGCCGCGAACCGCTGGCCAACCTGCCCGAGAGTAGCCTGCCGGTGCTGCTGTTCCTGAAGAACGGCCGCTTCGTGGTGCTGGAGGACCTCGACGCCGAAGAGGCCCGGGTGTGCCCCTCGGATGCGGGCGGCGGCCGCAGCGTCTGGAACCGCTCCGAGCTGGAAGCACAGCATGACGGCACCATCCTTGTGGCGAAGCCGATCGACATCGTCTCCAAGCGGCTGGCCGAGGATCGCCCCGACCGGCGGCACTGGATCCTGGGTCCGGTGCTGGACAACTGGTGGATCTATCGCGACGTGGTCCTGGCCTCTTTCGCGGCCAACCTGCTGGCTGTGGCGACGGCGCTGTTCTCGATGCAGGTCTATGACCGCGTGGTGCCCAACAACGCCTTCGATACGCTGTGGATCCTGGCCAGCGGTGTCGGCCTGGCCATCGTGCTGGAATTCGCGCTGCGCCTGATGCGGGCCTCGCTGGTGGATGTCTCGGGCCGTGATCTCGACCTGAAGCTGTCGGGCAAGCTGTTTGCCAAGGTCGCCCACATGCGGCTGGCGCATCAACCAGCCTCGACCGGGGTGATGGCCAGCCAGGTGCGCGACTTCGCCACTGTGCGCGAGTTCTTCACCTCGGGGACGGTGACGGCGATCTGCGATCTGCCCTTCGTGCTGATCTTCGTCGGCGTCATCTGGTACATCGGTGGCAGCGTCGCCTGGGTGGTGCTGGCCGGGGTGGTGCTGACCGTCCTGCCGGGCCTGCTGCTGCAACGCCGTCTGGCCGCCGCCTCGAAGGAGAACACCCGCGAGGCCGCCGCGCTGAACGGGCTGCTGCTCGAGACGATCTCGAACCTCGAGACGGTCAAGGCATCCCGTGCGGAAGGCCGGCTGGAGCGCTCCTACGCGCAGCTCAGCGCGACCATGGCCAATACCGCCGTGCGCACACGCAACCTGACGGCCTTCATCTCGCAGCTGGTCAGCGCCGTGCAGCGGCTGGCCTATGCGGGGGTGATCATCGCCGGGGTCTACCTGATCAGCGCCGGACAGCTGACCGTCGGGTCGCTGATCGCCTGCACGCTGCTGGCCACCCGGACCATGTCGCCCATGGGGCAGGTGGCCAACCTGCTGGCGCGCTGGCAGCAAGTCCGCGCCGCCATGGAGGGGCTGGACCGGATCATGAAATTGCCCGTGGAACGCCCGGCAGGCCGGCATTTCGTTCGCGCCGCCGCGATGGATGGCAGCTATGTGCTGGATGATGTGGTCTTCCGCCATGACCGGGATGCGCCGCCGGTGCTGCAGATCAAGGACATGCGGGTCGAGGCGGGCGAGCGGATCGCGCTGCTCGGGGGCAACGGCTCGGGCAAGACAAGCCTTCTGCGCATCCTCGCGGGGCTTGTCGATCCTCAGAGCGGCACAGTTCTGGTGGATGACCTGGCGCTGAACCAGATCGACCCGATCGACCGCCGTCGCCAGATCGGCTACCTGCCGCAGAGCGTGGCGCTGTTCCACGGCACCCTGCGCGACAACCTGCTGCTAGACCACGGGCTGCACTCCGATGACGAGCTGCTGGCCGCGCTGGATGCGGTCGGCCTGGGCAGCTTCGTGCGCCGCCACGTGCGCGGGCTGGACCTGGTGATCCATGGCAACGGCAATGTCTCGGGGGGGCAGCGGCAATCCATCGGCATGGCTCGCATCCTGTTGCAGGACCCCCGCATCGTCCTGCTGGACGAGCCGACGGCGGCGCTGGACCATGTGACCGAAGCCCATGTGATCAAGCACCTGAAGACCTGGCTGCAGGGGCGCACGACGGTGATCTCGACCCACAAGCGAGAGCTGCTGGCCCTGACTGATCGCGCAGTGGTGCTGAAGGACGGCAAGGTGGCCCGGGATGGCGACCTGATGCAGATCCTGAACTCGGCGCGGGCGACCTCGGCGCAGAAGAACCCGGTGAAGGCCGTGCAATGACCCAGGCTGATTTCACCCACGCCAGCCACCTTGATGGCAGCTACCGGCGCCAGACCCTGCGCCGGGCGCGGATGACGATCCAGCTGATCGTGCTCAGCATGGGGATCGCCGTCGCCTGGGCCCATTTCGCCCAGCTGAACGAGATCACCCGGGGCGATGGCCGGGTGGTTCCCCTGCGCCGGATGCAGACGATCCAGAGCCTCGAGGGCGGCATCCTGTCCTCGCTCGCGGTGCAGGAGGGCGAGCTGGTTCAGGAGGGCCAGCTTCTGGCGCGCCTCGACCCGACCCGATCCGAGGCGGCCTTCCGCGCCACCAGCGGCGAGATCGAGGCCCTGCGTGCCGAGGTTGCCCGGCTGGAGGCCGAGGTGCTGGAACAGCCCATGCTGGATTTCGGTGCCGATCCGACCGAGGTCGAGGCCGGAGAGCTGCGTCTTTTCGAGGCCCGGCGCACGAAACTTGAGGCCTCGTTGCAGGCCCTGGACGCAGAGCGGCAGTCGGTGCAGGCGCAGATCGACATCACCAGCCCCCTCGCCGAGGGCGGTTCGGTCAGCAAGATCGACGTCCTTCAACTGCAGCAACGGCGCGCCGAGCTGGACGGCAAGATCAGCGACACCCGCAATGCCTATGTGCAGGATGCCTACAAGGACCTCGCGGCGCGCCGCTCGAAGCTGGCCACGCTGGAGCAGGAGCTGGTGCGCAAGCAGGACGAGTTCCAGCGGACCGAGATCCGCTCTCCGGTCGAGGGGCGGGTGAACAATATCGACATCACCACCCTGGGCGGGGTCGTGCAGCCGGGCGAGCCGATCATGCAGATCACCCCGACCGACGACCAGCTGATGCTTGAGACCAAGGTGCTGCCGCGCGACGTCGCCTTCATCGCACCGGGCATGCCGGCCAGCGTGAAGATCACGGCCTACGACTTTTCGACCTATGGCGATCTGCGCGGCACCGTCACCCAGATTTCCGAGGATACCGTGGAAGAGGACACCGCCCAGGGCCCGCAGGACTTCTACCGGGTGATGGTGCGGACCGAACTAGGCTACCTCGAGCGCTACGGAGAGAAGTACTACATCCGCCCCGGGATGCTGGCACAGGTGGATATCGAGAGCGGTGAGCGCTCGGTGCTCAGCTATCTGACAAGGCCCCTGCTGAATGCACAGCTGCGCTAGTGCCGAGTTGCCCGTGACCCCGATCCTGGACTGAAGGAAGACAGGCTGGCGCGCCGGATCTGCCCCGGTGGCCCGCCCATGACCCCGCCCCTGACCCAGCCGATGACAAGGAAGACGACCGTGAAATTGCTGCCGAAGCTGCCGCATGGCAGAGCCCGGATTGCCCGTGCCGGTTCTGCCGGACACGCCCTGGCTGGCCCGCTTGGACTGATCGGCGCGGGGGTGGGGGTGGCGGCCCTCGCCGGCCCCGCGCTCACCCCCGCGCTGGCGCAGGAGGCCGCCGCGCCGGTTGCCGTCGACGTGCGCGGGGCCGAGTTCATCGCCGAAGACAAGATCCAGGCCACCTGTGGCGTGCAGCCCGGCGTCGACTACTGGGACGAAGAGTTGCGCGCCATCGAAAGCTGCCTGATGCTGACCGGTGTTTTCGAACGGGTCGAGCTGCGCCGCGAAGGCGATGTGCTGGTCATCGACGTGACCGAGCTGAACACCCGCCCGGGCCGCATCGAAGCCTCGCTGAGCTGGGATTCCGAGGCGGGCGGCATGGCGGGCCTGTCGTTCGAGCGCTACAATCTGCTGCCCGGCACCTACGGCGCCCTCAGCCTCAGCTACAATGACGAGGTGGCGCGCTTCGAGGGGGTGCTCTACCGCGCCGATGCCTTTGGCGACAGTCTCGACCTCGGGCTGGACCTCGCGGGCCATCGCTCGGACTACGACGACCAGAGCTTTGCCGAAGAGAGCCTGCGTTTGGAACCTTACCTGGCCTGGACCCCGACGCCACAGCTGCGCGCCGAGCTGGGGCTGGGCTATCGCGCCTACCGGATGTACGACGTGGCCGCGACGGCCAGCCCTCTGCTGATGGCCGAGGAAAGCGACCTGATCGAGGCGCCCTACCTGCGCGCCAGCCTGCAATGGCGTTCGGCGGACGAGGGTGGCGAGGCCGCTCTGGGGGCGGCCTATGCGGTGGCGCTGGCGCAATATGCCTGGAACCTCGGCACGGATGACGCGCTGCTGGACAGCCGGATCAGCCTGGATGCCCGCTGGTCCCTCGGGGACAGGCTGCAGCTTCTGGCAGGGCTGGACGCGGGACGGGTCTGGGGCACCGGCGGCGGCAGTAGCCGCGCCATCGACCGCTTCCATCCCGGTGCGGCCAGCTTCCGGGGGTTCGCACCGCGTGGCATCGGTCCGCGCGATGGCGGCGAGGCCCTGGGCGGCACGAACTTCGCCGTGGCCTCGCTTGAGCTGCAACGGGAGTTCGATGTCCTCAACGGCCGCAGCCTGCGCGGCGGGGTCTTCGTTGATGTGGGGGCGGCCTGGGGGCTGGAAAACACCCTGGGCGGCAGTATCGACGACAGCTTCCACCGGCGCAGCAGCATCGGCCTGTCGGTCAGTTTCGACGTCGGTCAGACGCCGGTGTCGCTCTACCTGGCCGAGCCGTTGGAGCAGCAGCCGGGCGACAGGTCTCAGGCTTTCGGGATCAGTATCGCGACCCGTTTCTGAGCGCAGTGGGGATCAGGCCCGCGCCTGCATCGGGTCTCCGCCGGATGGCGCCTGGCCAGTCAAGGGCGCGGCAGTCAGGTGCCACTCAACAGGGCCCTGTGGGATGCGACGCTGTCAGATCAGGCCCATGTCCTGTGCGACGATCACCGCCTGTGTACGGTTGCTGGCGCCCAGCTTCGAGCAGATCGACTTCACGTGCATCTTCACCGTCGCCTCGGCGAGGGTCAGCGCCGCGCCGATCTCGCGGTTCGAGCGGCCTTCGCCGAGCAGGTTCAGCACCGTCATCTCACGCGCGGACAGCGGAGAGTTCGTCGCCTCGCGGGTGCGGGTGCGGATCGGGCCGGTCTCGATCAGCTCGACCGGGATGTAGCGACCGCCGGCGATCATGAAGCGGACCTCGTTGGCGAGGTCCTTCAGCGAGGTGGTCTTGAGCACGATCCCCGCAGCGCCGAGCTGCAACACGTCGGCGACCACGTCGGGCGAGGGGTTGCTGGTCAGCAGGGCCACCGGCTTGCCCTTGTTGTGCTCCATCGCCTTGCGCAGCCCGCTGGTGCCGTCCATGCCGGGCATGTTGAGATCGACAAGCGCCAGGTCGAAGGGGCCCTCGTTGTCCATGCAGGCTAGGGCGGCATCCAGATCCGGAGCGGTCACGGCTTCCATGTTGGCCTGGCTGGACAGGAATTGCTGGAACATTTCCAGGACCATCGCGTGGTCATCGGCGACCAGAATGCGGAGATCGGTCAATGTATCGGAGGTCATTTGCCTGCTCTTCTTACGGCGCTTTCGGCATTTATTCGCCGATATTGACTGAATAGCGAGCTATACCATAGCCGCTGCTTGCTGCAAGAGATTAGCCCGAAACGCGCGCTAGGCCAGATTTCTTATCGCATCGGTTGTGGCGCGCAGGGTCGCCTCCAGCGTGTCGATATGCGGATCAAGCTCAGTCTCCTGCGCCTTGACCGCGATTTCGATCTGGCGAAGGGCGCTTTCCAGGGCGGTCAGGCCGGTCAGGCTACAGGCGCCGGTGGCGGCATGCAGGCGCCGACCGGTGTCCGAGCGGACGCCTTCGCGCCGCAGGTCCGCCGCCACCTCTCCGGCTTCGTCATGGGCCCGCGTCATGAACCTTCGCGTGCCTTCGGTGCCGAATTGCTGCAGCAGGTCCTCGACCACGGGGTTCGCCAGGGTGACATCGCCGGCCTCGGCAGGGGGCGCCGCCGTCGCAGGGCCGAGCGTCAGCGCCTCGCGGATCGCCTGGCACAGCGCCGAAGGGCGGATCGGTTTCTCGAGGACGCGCGCGATGCCCGCTGCCGCGCAGGAGGCCCGGATCTGGTCATCCACATGGGCCGTCAGGCCAAGGATCGGTCCGCTCCAGGTCAACCGGCCGGCGATCCGGGCCGCGGTGATCCGCTGTGCCAGCTCGAAGCCGTTCATGTAGGGCAGGGTCATGTCGGTCATCACCAGGTCCAGCGCGCTGTGCACCTCCTTGCGGGCCAGCAGCGCCAGGGCCTCCATGCCGTTGCCGGCCGGATAGACGCGGGCGCCCGCCGCGCGCAGGATCTGCACCAGCCAGTCGCGGCTCGACGGGCTGTCTTCGACGATCAGCAGCCGCAGGCCCGCCAGCGGTGCCGTCCCGTCCGTTGGGGCAGCCGGGGGCGCAAGGGGGGCGAGCGCTTCGCCCTCGGGCAGGCAGAACGAAGCCCTCAGGAGGGTGCCGGTGACCACCGTGCCCGCGCTGCCATCCGGGGGCAGGGGGGCGCCATCTGCTCCCCGGTCGAAAACCTCAAGCTCTCCGCCCAGCTGGCGCAGGGCATGGGCGAGGACGTTCAGACCTGCCGAAGGCCGGCTTTCACTGGCGGTCGCGGTGGGGGGCAGGACCAGGTTGCCGGCCTGGCCCAGAGCCTCGTTCAGCTGCGCCTTGCGCTCTGGCGGAAGGCCGCCGCCGAGGTCGCGCACCTCAAGCGAAACCGAGATGCGGTGCCGGCTGCCGACGCCGTCCATCGTCTCCGACAGCGGCCGGCAGGACAGCAGGATCTCGACCATCTCGCCGCCGTACTTGGCGGAATTGTCGATCATGTTCTGGAACAGGGCGCGCAGGAAGCGCACGGGGCCGTGCAGCCAGACATCCTCGGGCGGGTCCAGGGTGACGTTCATCTCGGCGCCACGCTGGCGGACTATGGGGCTGACCATGGCAAGTAGGCTGCGCAGTTCCTCGGTGACGCAGAAGTCCTCGTCGGGTTGCAGGCCTGCCACGCTGCCTTCGCCCCGGATGACGTTGAGCACGTTGTCGATGTGGTCCAGCGCCAGCTCTGCTGCCTGTTGCAGCAGGGCGCGATGTCCGTCGTCGCTGCCCTTGTCGTCGGCGCCCTTGTCGTCGGGGCTCTGATCGTCCGGGGACAGCCCGGTTTCGGCGATGGCCAGAAGGGACTGGATCGGTGTGCGCAGATCATGGGCCACCCGCATCAGCCTTGCCGAACGGGCCCGGTTGCGAAGCCAGGCGGCTTCCTGGTCGCTCTCGGCGAGCCGCAGCAGGTAGCAATCGGCGGCACCCAGCGAGAGATGCACAACTTCCCCTTCCAGCGGTTGCGCCTCGTTGGAGGTCGAGACCTGCACGCTGCCGGCATCCCTGGCGCGCGCGACGACGGTCGGCCAGTCCAGAAGCCGGGTCAGGGCCGCGCTGTCCAGCGGGATCCTGTTGGCCGGGGCATTTGCCAGAAGGATCTCGGCGCGCTCCGATGCGAGCACGACTGCCCTGCGGTCGGTTGCGATCATCCGCGCGACGACCTGGAGCATCGGGCGCACCGAGGCCGCGGCGAGAGGGCGCAGCGTCTTGGGAAGGCGCCTTGTCCCGCCGGTGGAGTCGGGCGGTGTCTGCTGTCGGGGGCGGTCTGGCACGGCTTGGCCTCACATTCCTTCGTTGCAGCCTGGTCGCGTGGAATGGGCTTGTCCCATCCATATGAACGTCTCTGCGCGGCAGGGACAATAGCGCGCGCCGGAGATTCTCGGATATCTGCCCGATACTGTCGTCTTTTCGGGCGCGATACATACTAAATGATATGTTTCGTGCCAGGCTGGGCGCCGCTTAGGGCGTGACGCCGGTTTGGTAATGCGGTTGCGTGGGGAGGGAGCGGTCTCTCTATCAGAATTCAATTTAATTATATCATATCAGGGTTTTGCGATCTTTTCCTGCGGCTTTGATCTGCCTCTGGTCCCCATTGGCCACACTTGCCGGGCTTGCTGAGGTTGAAGTTTCTGCCCGGGCGAGAGTGAATTCTGGTTGCTGCATTTACTAAAGTATGTATCTTAACATCATTAAGCATGGCATACGGTCTTTTGTGCGCGCCGTGCCGGGGTGGGCCGCAGGGTCCAAGTTTAGCAGAAGGTGGTTGAGATGGCTCTCAAAGTTATTCAGGCAGGCGCCGAAGTGCCTGTGCAGATTGATGCCAAGCGCATCGACGTCGCGCGTTACGGGCGCGAAGGCACGGATCTGATGATCTACATGAACAATGGCGATCAGATCCTGGTGAAGGACTACTACAACGGCACGCCGAATGAATCGATTCACAGCCTGATCTTCGATGGCGAGGAAGTCGCATCGGGTATCGGTGCCGGGATGAGCCAGGAAGGTCTCGCGGCCCTCGCCGGGGCCGGGATCCTGGGTCTCGGTGCATTGGCTGGCGGCGATGGTGATGGCGGCGAGGACGGTGGCGACGGCGGTGGTGATGGTGGTGACGGCGGCGACGGCGGTGACGGCGGTGGTGATGGTGGTGACGGCGGTGGTGATGGCGGCGACGGTGGCGACACTCAAGTTCAGGGCGTCCTTGATCCGCTGATCGGCACGCAGGGTCTGTTGGGTGGACTGGTCGATGACAGTGGTCTTCTGGGCCCGGTCACCGGCAGCGAGGGCCTGCTGGGCGGGCTTGTCGGACAGACCGGCCTGCTGGGAGAGATCACAACCGATCTGGTTGGCACGCCCCTCATCGGAGACGGGGTTGTCTCCAGCGACACGGGTTTGCTGGACCCGCTGGTGGCCGATGGTGGCTTGCTGGGCGATGTGACCGGCAACAGCGGCCTGCTAGGCAGCGTGACGGGCTCGGAGGGTCTGCTGGGTGATCTCGTCGGGAATGAAGGCACTCTGGCGGCCGTGACCGGGGCCGATGGCCTCGTGGGCTCCCTGCTGGGGACCGGCGCCTTTGGCGATAGCGAAGGAGAGGGCGCCTCGGGCGGCCTGCTGGACGGCGTGCTGGGTGACGAAGGTCTGCTCGGAGGTGTGCTGGGCGGAGATGAGGGCCCGCTGGACGGTGTGCTGGGTGACGAAGGTCTGCTCGGAGGTGTGCTGGGCGGCGATGAGGGCCTGCTGGATGGTGTGCTGGGTGGACGAAGGTCTGCTCGGCGGCGTGC
>NZ_AFPM01000305.1 GCF_000220565.1 Oceanicola sp. S124
CGCAGGTGGGCTGGGCGTGCGGGGCAGGGGGCTGCATCCCAGTCGTGGCTCTGGATCGTCGTCCTCACCCCTCCCGGGCCTTGCGCATCCACCCGTCACCCGAGCGGCCTTCAAGAGATGGGCAGGCCGTCAAAGCGGTTGCCCCTGCAAGGTCGGCAGGGAACCTATTTCCGCCGACGGCAAAGCCGCCTTTGCATCGCGAGACAAATAGCTTCCCTGCCGACCTCCTCCACGCTGTTCCGGCCCCGGTGAGCCGGCGTGAAGGGGCAACCGCCCCGACGGCTCGTGTCTGCCCATGAAGGCCGCGCGGGATGACGCGCGGACGAGACAAGCCCGGAGGCAAGAAACCGATGACGATCCACACCCACGACGACGCGTATGAACCCGCCCATAGCGCATCCCAGACCGCCCATGCGCTCGACGAGCTCCAGCTCTACGGCTATCGCCCCTTTGACGAGCCCGATCCGCGCCCGATGCCCGATGGGCAGCGCCTCGCCGTCGCCGTCGCCGACATCTTCGACGCCCTCGTCGCGACCCTGGAAGACACCCGTATGGAACCCGACCTCGAAGAGGTTCTCTGGGGCCAGGTCAACCTCTTCCACCGCGCCACGGCCCGGATCGAGCGGTCGCTTGACGAGAACGAGCAAGCGCAGCGCCGCCTCCAGCGCGAGCAGGACGGCTCCGAGGTCAAATCCACCGAACTCGAGCGCCTGACGGCCGAAGGCCTGACCCTCGTCGAACGGCGCAATTGCATGGACGTACTGCGCGATCACGCCGCATCCGAGTTCGTTCAGCACACGGGTTCCACCTGGCGCCCCCGCACTGGCTCGATGGTGAACCGCCAGCACATGACCGCAGCGCTCATCGACAGCCGCGACTTCCTAGCCGCCAAGCGCCGGGCAGAGACCGAGGTAATGCTTCCCGCAGGCCCCAAAGTCGCCCTCACCGGCGGGACCGATTTCAACGATCACCGCCTGATCTGGGGTAAGCTCGACCAGGTCCGGACCAAGTATCCCGACATGGTCCTTCTGCACGGAGGCAGCCCCAAAGGCGCAGAACTCATCGCCGCCAAATGGGCCGAAGCTCGGGGCGTGACCCAGGTCGCCTTCAAGCCTGACTGGACCAAGCACGCCAAGGCCGCGCCCTTCAAGCGAAACGATGCGATGCTGGATGTTCTCCCGGTCGGGGTCCTCGTCTTTCCCGGGACCGGTATCCAGGAAAACCTCGCCGACAAAGCCAAGAAGCTGGGCATCCCGGTCATGAAGTTCGAGAAGGGGGCGTGAGCCCCCTTTCCCTGTTGGGAGAGAACATTGTGGAAACACGGACATACACTTGGTATTGTTGTCGCAGACAAGGTGACCGCAAAATGTTCGATGAATTGCAGCAATTGGAGGTGTTTCCGACGGCAGTCGATCTCAAGCGGATCGACCCGTCTCTCAACATGCGGCGGTTCTACAGGATAAGCGTTCAGCCGGACCTGTTTGGCGGGGTGAGCCTGGTGCGGGAATGGGGTCGGATCGGCTACCGTGGCCAAATGCTGGTCGAACAGCATGATGACGAAGGCAGGGCGGTCAACGCGCTGATGAAGCTGTCGGCGACGAAGAAGCGGCGGGGGTATCGGTTGCTGGGCGAACGTTGAGAACGCACAAAATGTGCACTTACTTCGTCAACCACTTCCCATACGCGTCGACGTCGATCATTGGAACAGTACCACTGAACTGCAGACGAGAGATCAGTTTAAAGAGAAAGGCGGTGGCAGGCTTGCCTTCGGGAACCATGTCATAGTTGCCGTCTTTATCCCGATGAAAATAGCCATGCGAGGCGACGCAGCCTATATCAAGTCGGCTTTCGTCACTTGCACCGTTCAGAAGGTCGACGAATGAATCGCCAAGTGCCGGTTTCCAATCGCTTTCCAGCGTGAGAAGACCGCCAACGATCGGTATCAAGGCCTTTGGAGGATAAACGCCACCAGCGTGCGGAATAGGCAAACTGGTTCGATGCAAGTTGCGTACTGAAGCGACCTTCCTTTGCGCATACCTGACGAGGTCGGCATTTGCCGTTTGTTTGGCCTCGAAGACAGCGTAAACGCTCTCTGCTGGGATGATAATCTCACCCTCATAGTTGAAGATAAAGGGTGAGTACTGGCGATCAAAAACGACGACATCGATTTGCTCGCTGAACTTGCCCTCGCTGTCCACAACGAAGGCTTTTGCGACCTGGTAGCGTTCGGGGAGATAGGTCTGGAGCAGCGCCAGCCAGATCTTTTCACTCGCATCGCCCTTCGAAACGGGATGTGCGAAAGTCTCACGGGCAGCGGACAAGCGCCTCTGAATATCCTCGTGAAGCGACGAGAGAATTACCTCAAGAGACCAGTTGGCCATGTTTCTCCATTTCCACGCATTCGCTTATGACAAAGGAAACCTCGGCCCGAAGAAGGCGCGCCACGCTTTGAGCGCTTCTCCGTTCTGGCCGCGGCGGGCAAGGTTGATCGCATTCGCGATTTCTCGGTTTGCAGTGTCCAGAATTGATTGCGCGCGTGCGATAGCGGCCGCATCCATTCGATCGCTTACTGGACTGCCAAGTCCCGCAGGATCAGGCCAGTCTTCATGAATCCGGTCGCGCAAAGTCGCAAAGAAGGCCTGCAGTTCCCGATCATGCGAGCCCCCCCATCCACCATGGAGGCATTCCATCGCCATGACCTCAATCAGAAACGAAGGTTTGATCGGCTTCTCACCATGCCGACTATTCTGGTTCCAGTACTTAACCATGCGGACAAGACCTTTCCACTCGTTCCCGTAGGCTTGGTGGGCTTCGGTAGCCTTCTGCGCGTGGATCTCGGGGTTGGTGCCCATCCACTTACCGGTGGCATTGTTTGGTATAGTGTAGTTGTCGCCCTCAACGAAGGCCGGTACGGCATCGACACTCACGACACGATAATCCGTGTTGTCGTCGGAATCGATTACAACTCCAAAATCGACGCCAACCGACCTGCCTTGTTTGGTAATTGCCGATCGGCCGTACTTTTCAACCAATGCCAGGTCAAAGGCAGTCAAGATTTCATCTGGGTGCTTGTTCAGATAGTGTCGTTCGTCTTCGCCGAGTACAAAGAAGATATCGACATCCTTCAGCGGCTTGGTCTTGGTCCACCGCTTGTAGCTTCCCGTGAGAAAGCTCCGGTCAATCTGGAATTTCGTATCGAGAAACTCCCGTACCTCGGTCTGGCGTTTCGATGCGTTTTTTTGTTCGTTGTCGTTGAGCTCAAGCCGACTTTTGAATTTCTTGAAGGCTTCCGGCAATGTGATCATGACGCCTTCCTCCAGTACGAGGCTGACGCGCCCAGACCATTGTGTTCGATAGTCGATCCGAGGCTTTGCCGCACCATACCATTCGTCGACCGATAGCCGCACGACGACCAGCCGACGACGTCCGGACGGCCGGCCTTGGTATGGAGAATGAGGTCGTACTTTGCATCTGCCGGCGCAACACCAGCCTTCTTGATCGCCCACTTGAGCTGCTCCGTGTCGGTCCAGAAGCTCGCATCGCCGGATGCCCAGTCATAGCGGACATCGATATCCCAACGGGTGATGAGCTTGTCAGTTCGCGGGTCGTAAATCTCAAGGATGATACGTTCGAGATGTTCGGAATCGAGCCACGCTGTGAGGCCACGCCGGTTGACCTCAGTATCGTTGACGAACTTTGCCGGACTCATGCCGCTTTCGCGAATGATGTCCTTGAGGCTTTTCAGGATGTTATCAGCGACGTACGTGACCGAATGTGTGCGTGTATATGTGATTGTCGTCGTCATGACTTCAGAAACCCCTCTACATCCAGCTCAAGTCCCGTTGATGACCGGGTGCCGTCATCGCGTGCCTGCTTCTTCTCATCTTGATCGCGAGCGGTGATGCGGTCGCTCTTTTCCTTTAGGGCGGATTGGACCCAAGCTAGGTCATCGGGGTGGCAGGGCAGCGAGATGGACCAGTCACCCTTCAGCGGGTCAAACCCCAGCACGTCTTCATTCGCATCCGATCCATCGATCGCGTCATCATCAAACAAACAATAAATACGGGTTTGCGGACCGTCGCACGACACGATGATGGCAGTTGCTCCACAAGCCTTGTCGGCGATTGTGCTACTCGCGATCCCTCCAACGCTCTCAAGCTCGGATCGGGCACCCGTGTTTGTCGCAGTCAGGAGGTCCACAATCTGGTTCCAAGTAGCCAGTGTGTCTCGGTGGGGCGAACTCCGAAAGGTTCTGCGGGCGACTGTTGCCATTATTTGCCCTCCTTCTTGGCGCGGCTCTTGCGTGCGGCCCGGGCGGCTGCTGCGATCTGTTCGATCGTCACGGTTTCCGGTGCCATGGCGACAGTGGGGTCGGCGGCAAGCGCGTTGGCGACTGTCTTGCGGATCGTTCGCCCGTCTAGATCGACGAATTCGGAAGCGCAGGCCTCGAATTTTGGATGTTTCGTGAGCTGTCCGATCTTGGGATAGATGGCACTCAGGCCTGTGAGACAGTCTTCAAGGATTTTCCGGCAGGCGGTTGCGTTTGGCAGCGGGATCTCAATCACCAGATCGCTACGGGAGATAAAGGCGCTATCGACCGCTTCCGGGAAATTGCTGGTCGCGACGAACAGAAGATTTGGATGCGCCTCGGCAAGAAGATCGAGCTGCACCAGCACGGCATCTGTCGCTCGATGCACGTCAACCGGGTTGGCGTCCATGCTTAGCTTTGAGCGATCGACGGCGAGCGTCTCTACCTCATCAAGTAGCACGATGGTGGGGCCACCGCTGGCCAGTTCCGCAACAGTCTGTGCGAACAGGTCCGCGACGGCTCTCTGCGTCTTCCCCATGGACGAGCTCGTGAGCCCATGCGCCTCAACCTCGACGAGGCGGAAGTTGGAACTCTTAAATACTTCGGCAACGCGATTGGCCAGCCCTTTGGCGAGCGATGTCTTTCCGGTGCCGGGCGGGCCGACGAGAAGCAGAACACCGTGAAGCGGAAGCACCGAGCGCGGGACGTTGGGGCGGACCGTGAAGTTCAGAACGGCCTGGGACAGGAGTTGCTTTTTGAGCAGATCGTCGAGAATGATCGAGCCCCAAAGGGCCGCCAGATCCCCGTTCGGCAGGTCGGTGATCTTTTGTATGCCCTTCGGCAGCTCTCTCGCAAATTGCATGTTCATCGCCGTTCTCGCTGCTCTGATCTCCGAGCCGGCGCCTGGCCCGGCTACTCGACGGATTTCAGTGTTTGGTGCGAGTCTGAATGCGACTCGCCGTTGTCGCCTTCGTGATAGCTAGTGCATCTCGTAGAGGTTTACAAGATCGCAAGAAATCTATAGTAGTGTAAACCGATAGAAAGGTTCAAACCCATGATTGGTCATAGGCTACGCATCGCACGTGCTGCAGCCGGTCTTTCGTTGCGCGATCTGTCGGCTCAGATCGACGGATTGGTCACGGCTCAGGCCATCGGAAAGTACGAACGGAATGAGGACATGCCACGCTCGGGTGTTCTTTTGGCGTTGGCGGATGCGCTGAACGTCTCGGAGGAGTACCTACTGAGCGACGACGATTTGGTACTAGAAGGTGTCGAGTTTCGAAAGAAACCTGACACGACGGCCCGCGAAGAGGCGGCAATCGAGGCGAATTCTATCCATCTCCTGGAGCGTTATCTGGCCATCGAGGACCTACTTCATCTCAAGAGCGTCGACTGGGAGAAGCCGCGCAGTGCGCCCCATCCGGTGAGTGACATCCGAGATGCAGAAGACGCGGCTCGATCCGTGCGCGAAGACTGGGGGCTGGGCAATGATCCGATCCCGCAACTGGCGGAGTTGCTCGAAGAACGCGGTATCAAAGTGCTTTCCCTGTCTCTGCAGAACATTGATGGTCTGGCAGCGAAGGTGCGCCGCAAAGACCACATGGCCGCGAGGCTAGTTGTCGTAAAGAGCGATGCTTGGGCGGAGCGCAAGCGGTTTACGCTTGCGCACGAACTTGGACATATGGTGATGGACCCGTCGCCTGACATGAGTGAGGAGGAGATCGAGAAGGCAGCGCACCGGTTCGCCGGGGCCTTTCTCATACCTGCTGATACGTTGCGCGCAGAAATGGGATCCAACCGATCGTCAGTTTCAATTGGCGAGCTTGTTGCGCTTAAAGAACGGTTTGGTGTTTCAATCCAGGCGATCGCTTACCGCTGCAAGGATCTCGGCATTTTGAACCAGAGTGCCTTTGTGCGCCTCTTCAAGCTCTTCAACCAACGCGGATGGCGCAAGCCGCCTTATACCGAGCCAGGAGCCATTCCACCGAAGTGGGAAGAACCGAAGAGGTTTGAGCGCCTGTGCTATCGGGCCCTTGCCGAGAACATGATTGGCGAGCCAAGAGCTGCGGAACTGCTGGGCATCTCGGTCCGCGAACTTGGAATCAGGTTGGATAGCGCGGTGCAATAGGTGTGGAAGTCCTTGTTTCGGATACGTCGGTGATCATAGATCTCGACCGAGGTGGACTTCTCGACCAGTTGTTTGGCTTGCCATATGAGTTTTGCGTACCGGACCTCTTGTACAAGAAGGAGCTCGCAGGCGATCTTGGAGATCGGCTGCGAGCGTTGGGTTTGAATGTTGTTGGACTTACATCAGATGAACTGACGCGAGCGACCGCTCTGCGCCGGCAAATCAAAGTGCTCTCAACACCCGACACATTCGCATTCTCTCTTGCAGAGGCTCGGCGCTGGACCCTGCTGACCGGGGATGGCGCCCTTCGTGATCTTTGCATTGAGAGAGGAGTAGTGATGCATGGTGTGCTTTGGGTCATTGCCGAACTTGACCGCATCGGCGTCACTGATGCGACGGTTTTGCATGCAGCACTAACAACCATCCATGCTCATCCGAGGTGCCGACTGCCAGTTGGAGATGTCCGGCGCCTCTTGTCGGTTCTTAGTCGCGGAGGTCGATGAAGCAGCATGTGACCCACGGGAGTTTCAGTGGCGATGGACCGTTCCTAATCCCGGTGTGCCCGCTGACCCGAACGAATATCTCCTATTCAGTAAAAGGCCTGTTTCCGTCCATTTTACATAAACGAATTATCGGGCTTTCAGGGTGTAGCCGCAAAGCTATTATGTCACCCATGAGCAAATCAGGAATGTCACTCTTCTGCGCAGGCAATGTGCGGGAGAAGCGATGTGGGATGGGTGATGATGAGCGCGCGCGATTTGAACCGTGTTGAATTTCTTGCGCAGATCGATGACGGCCGCCTGACGGTCGGAAACGGTGCCAATCTGCTGGCCTTAAGTCGCCGCCAGGTCTTCCGGTTGCTGAAGCGCTACCGGACGGCCGGAGCCGGCGCGATCCGGCACAAGGCCCGCGGGCGCAGGCCGAACAATCGCATTCACAAGGCCAAGCGTGAGTTCGCACTGTCCCTGATCAAGGAGAACTACGCCGATTTCGGTCCCACGCTGGCGGCCGAGATGCTGGCCCAGCATCATGGGTTCAAGGTATCGCGCGAGACGCTGCGCAAATGGATGGCCGAGGACGGGCTGTGGCTGTCGCGCAAGCAGCGCCGGACGTTCCACCAACCGCGTCTGCGCCGGGAATGCTATGGCGAGCTGATCCAGGTCGACGGATCCGAGCACCGCTGGTTCGAGGATCGCGCACCGCCCTGCACCTTGCTGGTCTTCGTCGACGATGCCACCAGCACCCTGATGGAATTAAGGTTCGTCGCCTCGGAAAGCACCTTCAGCTATTTCGAGGCGCTGGATGGCTATCTGCGGCAGCACGGACGCCCGGTTGCCTTTTATAGCGACAAGCATACGGTCTTCCGGGTGCCAAAGCCCAGCCCGCACATGACCGGCATGACCCAGTTCGGGCGCGCGCTGGCCGAGTTGAACATCGAGATTCTCTGTGCCAATTCGAGCCAGGCCAAGGGCCGTGTCGAGCGGGCCAACCGCACGCTGCAGGACCGGCTGGTGAAGGAACTGCGCCTGGCCGGGATTTCGGACATGGCGGCTGCAAACGCATTCCTGCCCGGCTTCATCGACCGGTACAACGAACGCTTTGCCAAGTCCCCGGCCCGACCGGACAACCTGCATCGCGCCCTCAATGTCGAACCCGATCGGCTGAGCGAGATCCTCTGCCTGCGCGACAAGCGCTATGTCACCAAGGACCTGACCTTCAAATATGACCGCAAGCGTGTCCGGCTCGAGATCAACGATCTGACGCGCGGTCTCGTCGGAAAGTATGTCGACACCTACGAGTATGCCGATGGTCGCATTCAGGTGCGCCTGGCCGGCATGGTTCTGCCCCATACGATATTCGACCTGCATCAGCAGCGTGTGACCCATGCCGACATAACCGAGAACAAGCGTCTGAGCGCGGTGCTGGCCCATATCAAGAAGGAGCAGGACAAGACGCAGCGCTCAGTCGAGGTCAAGCCGAAGAGCGCAAAGAACGGCTACAAGTTGACCGAGCACGGTCGTCGCGGTCGCCGCTCGAAACTGGAAATCCACTATGCCCGCAAGCGCGCCGAGCAGGAAAGCCGCGCGGCCAGCCAGCGCAGCGATACCTGAGGTCCTGCCCTGTCAGCCCGCGCCCCCGAAGCCCCCGGCAGTGACGCTTCTGCTTTGCGCGCGCAGTGACATTTCTGGATGGTTGCAACACAGGGTTGGCCGTTTTACCATTTTGATTTTCAGGCTTCACTTTCGAGATTCAACCAGTACCTCGTGTAACGTCTCTCACCGGTCCGGCTGAGTGCCCCCTTTTCGACCAGATCCTGCAAATCGCGGGTCGCGGTTGCACGTGACGTTTCGGTGATCTTGAGATAGTTGTCGGCGCTGAGGCCGCCTTTGAAACCGCCAGGGCCTTCCCGAAACATTCGAGCGATGGCCTTGGCCTGGCGTTCGTTCAAGTGGTCTCTGTGACGATCGTAGAAGTGTGCCTTGCTGATGAAGAAGCCGACGCGGTCGAGTGTTGCCTGTTGGGCCTTCAAGACAACTTCCGCGAACCAGACGAGCCAATCGGTCACGTCGAGCGTTTTTTGATGCTGCTCGAGCTGGTCGTAGTATGCCTTGCGCTGCTTCTCGATGGTGAAGGCGAGCGAGATGAGGGTTGGCTGGCCAATGTTCTGCGCCAGCGACTTTTCAGCGAGGGCGCGACCCAAGCGGCCGTTGCCGTCTTCGAATGGGTGGACTCTCTCGAAATAGAGGTGGCTTAGCCCTGCGCGCGTCAGCGCTGGAAGCGGCGCTGCTCCCCCGGCCCGGTCTTGTTGAACCAATCCGCGTATCGCTCCATCTCAGGCATGACCCGCTCCGAGGGAGGCGCTTCGAAATGGATCGTGGGCCGGTCAAGGCGGCCGGAAACGATTTGCATCGCCTCGGCGTGTTGTCGGTAGGCCCCGATTGTTTTCAACCGACGGTCATGGGACAGTAGCATCCGATGCCAGCGGTACAGTGTCTCATGGGTCAGCGGCTCTGCAAAACTGGAATAGACGTCGACCATCATTTCCGCGGCGCCCTGTTCGCGCGGTTTGGCAGGATAGCTGTCCGGATCGAGGCCCAGATGGCGGCGCAGCGAAGACTGGACACTGAGCCGATCGAGGATTTCACCCTCGATGGCGCTCGTCTGCATCGCTTCCTCGCTGAGCAGTTCGATGCGGAGTTGCTCGCGCTCCGGCGGACTGACATGATGGACCGCGCCGAGGATTTCTCCGGACGACAGCAGGAACGTCTGCTCAAACGGCTCCAGAGCGGAGGCGTCATACCGGAAATCCGGCCAATCGGGCAGCGTCCAGTTCCAAGCCATGAGTTATAGACATCCTTTCTATAACTCATACCTAGATCACTATTGAGGCATAGAAGTCAAGTCTATCGCTCAAAGGAACTATTGAGCGGGTAGTTATGGCTCTGGGCAGGATGGACAGCAGGTTGACCGGAGTCACGCTAAATGACCGAAGCACTGCCCGACCTTCGATTGTCTGATGCGACAATCCATTTTGTCTGTCGTTCCAGCCCATTTCAAGATGCCGCCAAAAGCCCCGCCGGCTAGCATGCCTTGGGTGCGTCCATTTTGAACATCTCGACGACCACATCCGCGCGGGGACGACCAAACCAAGCTTGCTGGAGCTCCCCGTTGTTCCATCTGTAAAGGTAACCGACGTGATCGCGGTCGTGCCGGTTGATGATCTTTCCGACCGCTTCTGCATACAGCTTCTTCGTTTGGGTCATTCGTGTTCTCCAATGGTGACGAGCCGACCCTTAGGATGTGTCTCTGTCCCAAGGTGCTTTCTCCGCGGCCCTTGTCGGCTACATTCAGTGGGCGTGAGCGGGTGCCCGCCAAGGTTGCAATTCGAGCCTTGATGCTATGCGCAAAGTTGATAAGTCACGGCCCAACACGAAACTGGACGAAGCACCACGAAACGCGACGCCATATGGCACTGATAAAAAATGGAAAATTTTTTCAGCCCCCACATGGCGGTAGCGAAGATTTCAAGGAACTCTTCGCGCGTGTGGCGGCTGCCGGCGTCGGGCGGCCCGTAGACAAGGATGGGTTCCCGCAGGGGCCCTGGACACCCGACCTCCTTGCTGCGGCTATCTCACAAATCAGCGTCAATCCGACCGGCATCGAGTTGCGAACGGTCCAGCTCTGGTTTGAGAACAACGACAAGGGCATCAGCTCCAATAACATTCGCTGGCTTGCCCGGGTCTTAGGGTGCAACGATCCGGAAGCGGCAAGCGCTTGGCAAGCGGAGTTGAGTGCTGCCCAATCAAGACTGGTTGCAAAGCGGCGTGCCGTGCGTCGCTCCTGGAACGATTTGCGGGGTGAGCAGGATGTAGAACATCAGTTGCCGGCTGTGCCGGAGCCAGCCGCGGACAATACACAGGGAGGTCGGTTCAGCATCGCCCGGGTTTCCGAAGCAGCATTCAGCAGCAAATCATTCCTGAATTTGCCCGCATCAATCTTTGCTGGTGCCGTCGCGCTTCAGTTTGTCTCCTACTTTCTGGGCATTCACAGTGTCACCTATGCTGACGAGGATGGCATTGAGAAACAGGTCGGATTCCTTTGGGCTCCGAATTGGACATTCCTTTTTATTGTTTTGATGCCTCTCTTTCTTTCCCTCGTGGTCCATCAAATTGCCGATTGGAAAAGCACGGGACGCTCCAGGTTAATTGCCAATGCGGCTGATTCAAATCAGCTTGGTGATTGGCAACAAAGAGTGGACGCTTCATCCTATACCTTTGCGGCCGTCTTTCTCATCTGTATTGGTTTTGCCGGAATCTTTCAGTGGATCTATGTGCGTCTCATCCCGGTTCTGCATGGCAAGGGAAATTACGCGATCGACTGGGGTTCAAAGGCACTTGTCCGACCGGACGAAATTGGTGTTGTTCAGCAAGTGGCTTTTTCCGGAGCCGCCTATCTCTACATGAGCGTATGTTTCTACCTTTTCGTCGCGGGCCTGATCTTGCTCACGACCTTGATCGATGATTTCACTCATCTGGAAGAGAGCTTGCACGGCCAGCTTGCTGCGGGGCTGACCCCACTTGCCGAGGAGGTCGGCACGACGATCATGCGCGGGGTTTTTCGCTGTACTGTAGCAGGGCTTCTCATCGCGATATGCATGAAGCTGCAAAGCTTGTACGTTGTCGTGTCTGCCCCAAACATCTGGTCTTGGCTGGTTTCTGACATCGGATCGGTCCCTACTCGGCTTGGCCAGCCGGTTGATTGGGGCGAGTACAGCATGCCGACGCACTATACTAGCCTCCTGGTGGCTTTCCTGGTCTGCGTCGTCTTCACCTTTGGGGTCACGCGGATAGGTCTGAAAGGATATCTCGATATCCCGTTGCCTAGAATGACTACCGCAGTACTCTTTCTGACCCTGGTCTACCTTCTGATCGGCGTGATCACGGGGTTCACGGTCCTCCTTGGCATCGGAATTGTCGTTGCCCTGTATGGCCTGATTGATCCTGGATTCGGAACCTCAAAAAAAGGGCTGCGGGACGGTGGCTATGTACTATAGGTGGCTCGATCGATGGGATGAGCGCAGGACGCGGCGCCGGGATCACGACAAGACGGTGACCGGTTTGGAGCTCGACACCGACCTGGCATTTCCTGGGGCGGGAAGTTCTGGCGGAGCCGAAGAATTCTACCGTCTGGCTGAACAGGCGGTCACCGATTCGTCGTCGTTTTTCGGTCTGGACGATGCCTTGCCGCAAGCGAGCCGGGACGGCCACTGGCTAAGTTTCCCGTCGAGCATTGTGACTGAGACCATTGAGAACAACATTGTGCAAGCCAAGCTAACAACGGCCGGGGCGTCCAAACATGCACTCGTGGTATTCCACCACTGGAACGCCACCTCGCGGAACCCGCAACTCGCAAGGTTTTTTTCTTGGCGCGGTTTCGCAGTCTTTGAGATCGCGATGCCCTATCATCTGGAACGCACGCGCCCCGGTTCGTCCCATGCCGATTATATGCTCAGCCCGAATCTCGGCCGAACCGTTCGCTCGATAAGACAGGCGGTGGTCGACGGACGCCAGCTCATCGGAATCTTGCAACGGGACGGATACGAGAAGATTTCTGTTCTCGGCATAAGCCTGGGTTCCTGGGTGGCGGGCCTGATTGCTGCCCATGAACCTGTGGTGAACAAAGCCTCCTTGTTTCTGACGGGCGGAAGCCTGGCGGATATGGTGTGGACGGGAAGTGCGACGCGACACATTCGCGCCAGCCTGGAAGACAGCATCGACCTGGCCCAATTGCGCCAAGCGTGGTCACCTATGGACCTTGAGAGTTACACCGAAAGACTCGCCCGGTCCGGACTCGATCTCCAGATGGTTGTGGCTGGTCGGGACCGGGTCGTATTGCCGAACTTGTCAAAGCATCTGATTGAACGGATCGCACACGCGGGCGCCAAGCCAACGGTAAAGTGGGTGAACTGCGGACATTACTCGCTGTCCCTGCCTACCTATATACTGGATGCGGGGATATCTGCGTCAAGATTCCTGAACGCCTGATGTCCTGCAGTCGCGCCCGGTGGCCGGCATCCGATCACGGTCACGCTTCATTCGGGCGCTTCGAGGTATTCGGGGCGATTTACTCTCGTTCGGCTTTGCCGACTACTCCGCTCCCATCTCTGGAACTCGCTGGCTCCGCCTTCCCATTGAGCTCGTCGAGGATCTTGTCGATCTCCGCCCAGATGCGCGGCTCCACCTGGCCGCGGATCAGAGCCCATTTGCTCAGGACGTCAAGAGGGTCGTGATCTCGGAGAAGGACGGCGAGGCTTGTCCTATCCACAGCCAGGGACGTGCGTGCCTGCCACTGCGTGTTTCGAGTACGCTGCTCCTCTGCAACTGGCGCGAAGACCGGCGACAGTTGCCAGCCTTTGACCGCACGGCGCAGGGCGGCACGCACGACATGTGCTGGCTCAACACCACAACTCTGGAGCGCTGCTTCCTGTCGTTCGAGTGCGTTGACCCTGATGTCAATCTTCCGGGTCGGGCTCAAAGCGCGCGCCGATACGGGAGCTCTCCGGCTGGTATGCGGGTCAGAGCTTTCCGCGGTGACTTGATGCGGCGCCACGGTACCTTCCGGCACAAGCTCTGACTCGTGCCGATCAGCGTCAACGTCAGCGGCTGGGGTGCCTGTCTTTGTTGCTGTGACCTGTGCCTCATCTTCCTTCCCCGGAACCTCTCGGTCACCCTGTTGCAGGGCGGCGGCGTAGGCTGGGTCGGGCCTGGTGATGGTCGGGATCTTCTTGCGCAATCGACTGTCCTCACGCAGCAAGAATGTTGTTGAGGATGTCCGTCGCCTCCTCGAGCGCCTCGACGACATGACGTACATGTGGACGCATCAGAGGGTTTGGATCAGATTGCTTTTCCAGCGCCAAGGCGTGGAGAAGCCCCTTCTGATCCATCTCCTTATAAGTGTTTCGTCGCATCATGACGGTCTCAATCACCGGAAAACGGGTGAGCGCTTCTTCAATCAGGGCGGCGTCAGCACGGGTCGTTTTCGGGTCGACCATATTGAGGACAACGTGGTGGCGCGGAAGGCTGGTGGGGTCGTCAACACGGAATTTCAGCTTCTCAAACCAATCAGCCGTCTGCGCTCCGACATCGAAATCAGACGTCGACAGCATGACGGGCGTCACAATGTGGTCCGCAAGCACCGCGATGCCGTCTGACCATTCGGCACCGACCCCTGCGGTATCGATGAAGATGAAGTCTGCCGTGCCTGCCATGTAGACCTGATCGATCTGATCCTCGACACCCGCCACGCTTTCGACGGTGGCCGAGCAGAGAAGCGGCGAACTCAGCCCACCGGCTTCCGCCCGAGCATGCCAGGCCCCGAGTACTCTCGTGCTGTCCGTGTCGATCAACATCACTCTGCGTCCGGCGGCGATCGCGGCGCTGATCAAGGCGCGCGAAAGCGTCGTTTTTCCACTGCCCCCTTTCCGGGCCATCGCTGCGATCACCACAAGATTTTCGTTCGGCATTCTGACCCTCCGCAAAAATAGTGAATCGCAACGATAATGCCAAAGTGTCGCTAAACGCATGCTGCGGAGGGGTCAAGCAGAAGTCGGGATGCGAACGACGTTTGGCATGCCGCGGGTGGCGTTATGCGATGACCGTGCGACGTCTGCCGTGGCGCCGTCAGCATTCGTCGCGGGGCATCACACACCCTCCAAGTGTCGGGATACGTTTGGCGATGCGCTTCGGACAGACTGCACGAGACAGTTAGCACGCTCCAGACGACGGAAGGCAGTCTCGCGTATGCCGTTCCGCGGGTGACGCGAGACGGTTGGCACGCGGCAAAACCCGTCGTGCGGGGTGCAAGAGACGGGGCGCAAAAGACGCGATGCGCGATGCGGAGACCACGTCGCGTGGTGCAATGAGCGCGAGGCGCGATCCATTCGACAAAGGACGGGAAATCGCCCCTGCAGGGCGATTTTCTACATTGAGTACAATCCCTTATGGCCGACTCCACTTGCGTTGGGAGTCGGCGGGCTTGTACGAAGTTGGCAAGAAATAGGAACGTTAACTTCAAAATGCCTCGCCGCCGCAGATTGTCAGAGATCGAACGATCGACCATCGCCCAAGAGCGCCGGAACGGCGTCTCCGCGGCGTCGTTGGCCGCGCGCTACGATGTCAGCCTGAAGACGATCTACAACGTGGTGAACCACTGGGATGAGCGTCAGACAGCGAACGGCAGCCGAACGCGGGTTGTGGGGATCCGGGTCTCGGACGACGACCTGCGCCGGTTCGACGCGGCGCTGTCGCGGCGCGGGATTGCGCACCGCTCGGATGCAATGCGCCGCCTGATGCTGGCGGCCGAAGGTGTCTTCCTGCCCGACGACGAGATGTGCGACGAGTTGCGCAGCCTCGGCGCCGCGCTCAACCGGGTCGGCAACAACGTGAACCAGATCGCGCGACGTCTGAACGAGGCCAAGGTGCGGGGCGAGAGACTGTCCTACCCGGCCTCAAGTCACCGTGACGTCCGCGCCCTTGCGGGTCTGGTCTTCGATCTGGCCGACCAGGTCCAGGAGATGTCGCGTGCGCGGCGCAGCGTGCTGGACCTTGAGATCAGCTCTGCCCTGGCGGGCCTCGCCGAGAGGGATGAGAATGGCGCGGAGTGACCGGGTCCGTGGCATCGACCCGGCGCTATTTGACCGAGGCTGGAGCCGAGTTTCGGGATCCTGGCAGGGGCTTTCCAAGGGCGCGCAGAAGGTGCGGGCCGCGCGCGGCTATTCGCCAGCGATCTTCAAGGCTATCTCGAAAGGAGGCTGCCACACCGGGGCGCAGCTACGGGCGCAGCTCACATATCTCACGACGAAATCGACCCATATCCTCGACAGCCGCGGCACCCATGACGGGAAGAAGCAACTCTCGGATGCCGAGATCAACCGAGTGGCGCGGCGGTTCGAGAACCAGTGGAACGAGCGCTACAGCCCCAAGCTTGGCCATACGTCGCATCTGCTAATGGCATTCCCGGTTGGGACCAGGGGTGAAGAGGTGCGCGATATCACCCAGGCGGTCTGCGAGAAGTTCTTTCAAGGTGAGGGGTCGCAATTCGACTATATTGCTGCAATACACCAAGATCGCGCGCATCCACATGCGCATATCGTTCTGAACCGCCGCAGCAAGGATGGCGAAATGTTCTTTCTCGGGAAGGATCATCACTTCAACTACGACGCCTTTCGCGAGGCGATGGTCGAGGCGGCCCAAGTTCATGAGATCCGCCTTGAGGCGACGCGTCGTCTGGATCGCGGCGTCACGACCTACCGCGCCGAGATCGATGAAATCTACAAGGCCCGCGACGAAGGCCGTCCCCCAGTCGAGCGCCAGAGAACCGGCGCTGACCTGGCGGCCGCTCTGGAAAACGTCCGACAGAATGCCCTGATCTATCGCGGGCTCGCGGCGGAGGCGTCACGCTCGAATTTCGAAGACGTGGCCGAAGCGCTCGAGAGGGCCAGCACCATCCTTGCCAGTGGCGGTCAGATTCAATCTGACGGAGCCATCTACATGTCCCAAGACGAAGCAGCGTTCGACACGCTGATCACCGAGTTTTCTCAGAACATTCGCCAGATCGAGGCGGCGATCGACAGGGCGCCGGCGGCCGAGAGGCCGGTGATCGAGCGCAAGCTGACCGACGTTCTGGCCTCGGTCGCGCATTTGAACCCGCTCGGGGATCGCTCCGCCGCCCTGGTCGATGCCCCATCCCGGGACGGCATCTATGCAAGGCCGAACTTAAGTGAAGAACACCTCGCGCGTCTTGACGATGGAGAGGTGGCATCAAAGCTGGCCGAGGCGTTGCAAGGCACGGGCATCGATGCCGAGTCTGTGGCCGCGCGCCTGCGGGAGGGGGCAGGCAATGCCGCATTGGAGCGCCAGTGGCTGGCACAGGATCTGCAGGGGATTGCCAAAGCAAGCGACCTCGATCTGGAGAAATCTGCGGACCGGGAAGACGCGCTCGACAGGCTGGAAGCCGTGCATGTTCGGCTGGGCGATGTCCTGACCGACGTACGCGTCCTGCGCGCGCCAACCGAGGTCGACGAGGTGGATGACGCTGAGGAAGTGCTCGGTGAGCGGTTGGTGGCACCAGGGGGTGATCTCGAGAAGGACGGGCCCGACATTTTTGCCCCATCTGAGCGGCATGAGTTCAGAGCGCTGGTGGCGCAGTTCCGCCGGACGGATTTCGATCATCCGTTCTCCGACGATCCCTCCGTGCGGCGGGCGGGTGCCGTAGAGGTGGAAGAGGCCCGCGCCGCGTTCGACGCCTATGCGCAGAGATCTCCGCAGCATGCCGAATTGGCCTCGATGGCTTGGGAACAGATGACTGCCAGTCGAATGCCGCCGCACTATGCGGTATCGGAGCAGGACCGCACGCTTCATGCTGGCGACATGGACCTCGCCTTGCGGGATCCTTCGGATCATCTCGGTCCGATCACCGAAGAGCTCCGCACCCTCGCCCGCTATCGCACGGAGATGCCGGATGATGAATTCGGGCAGGCCGTCCAGGACGAAATCAATCACCTTCGTTCGCTCGGCGCGTCGCGTGCCTATATCAGCGAGCGCAGTTTCGAGATCGAGGACCAGGCGCGACAAGACTACGCCGAGCGCCGGTATCTGGAAGAGACAGCGCCAACCGTCATGGCCTTTGTGCGAAACGCCGACGTCGAGGGCCCGCTCTCCGAGTCAGAGCAGCAGGACATCGTCCAGCAGATAAACGAGCGACTAAGCCCCGACGCAATCGACGCGCTGCGGGCCGGTAACGCGGACGTCCTGGACACATTCACCGAGGATCCGCTGCGCCAGCTGGAACTCGCCAAGACCTATCTTCAAAGCAGCGAGGTCACCGCGCATGGCCCGGCCATGGAGCGCGTTCTCGATGCATTGGCGGAAGAACTGATAGAAGCGCAGCGCGCGCGCCACGCCGCGGCACATGGTGAGAAGGGGATCACCCATGGATAAAGGCAAGATTGCCCTCGGTGTGTTGAGCCTCGTGCTGGTCGGTCTCGCCATGGGCTATGTCGTGGCGACCGGCTTTGTCATGTTCCGCTATGGGCTTTCTCCCACGCGTTTCGACGTCACCCTGCTTGCCCGCGAATATCGGGGTCTGTCTCAGTCTGCACCGAAAGACTTCCTCTGGGTGAACCTCATCCTGGGCGGCTTCGGCCTGGCATCGCTGATGCTGAGCGTCACGCTTCTGGGGGATGCATTGACCCGCTTCGGGACGACGCATTGGCAGACTCGCAGCGAGATGAAGAGGAACGGTTTCTTTGCCAAGCCCGGCGGCGGCTTCCTTCTGGGCAAGCTCGGCTCCCCGAAATCCAAGCGCCCATTCCTTGTCTCAAAAACCTTCCCCCACGCGCTGATCGTGGCGCCTACAGGCCGGGGCAAGGGCGTGGGGTTCGTGATCCCCAACCTGCTGACCTACAAGGGCTCGGCCGTGGTGCTCGACGTGAAGGGCGAGAACTTCCGCGAGACCTCGCGCTTCCGCGCCAGCATGGGGGACAAGGTTTTCCGCTTCGCGCCGACCGACTGGGACCGACCGACACATCGCTATAATCCGCTGGCGCGCATTGCTGCCATGACCAACCCCGACCGGCAGCAGATGGAGCTGAAACTCACCGCCAAGCTCTTCCTGCAAACCGACAACGAAAAGCTGAGCGGGCTTCTGGCAGGCGGTATCGACTTGTTCGTGGCGGCCGGTCTTCTGGCTTTCGAGCGCGGCGTGCCGACCATCGGCGAGATCTACCGCATCACAGCCTCGGGGGGCGACAAGCAGAAGGAATACCTGAAGCGTTCGCAGGAGGTGAAGAACAAGTCGGCCAAGCTGATCTTCGAGCGCATGGCTTCGACCAACAACGACACCCTCACTTCCTACCTCTCCCTCCTGATGACATCGGGTCTCGACACCTGGGACAACCGCGCGATCGACGCGGCCACCGCGACCTCTGACTTCTCATTCCGGGATATCCGCCGCCGCCCACATGCGATCTATCTTGTGGTTGAATCCGAGATGATCCGCCCGCTGGCTCCGCTGATCCGCCTCTTCTTCTCGGACCTGATCGCCTCGCTGCAGGCTCAGGAACCTGGAGACGACGAGCCTTGGCCGGCCATGATCATGCTCGACGAGTTCGACCGGCTGGGGAAAATGCCGATCGTCGCCGAAAGCATCAAGACGCTGCGCTCCTTCGGCGGCAACCTCGCCATCGTGACCCAGACCATCCCCGCGCTGGACGAGATCTATGGTGAGAACACCCGCAGGTCGCTTCAGGGTGGCGCCGGGGTAAAGCTCTACCTTACCCCGTCCGAGCAGAAGACCATCGAGGAATTGAGCCAGGCTGTCGGCAAGACGACCAAGCGCGTGGTGACCCGCTCCCGTGCTGTTGGACGCAATCCATTCGAAGGGCGCAGCGTCTCGGAAAGGACAGAAGATACCCCGCTTCTGACCGAGGATGAGGCCCGGCGCATGGACCTAGACGAGGTCATCCTTGTGATCGACGCGCAGATGCCGATCCGGGCAAGAAGGGTGAAGTATTTCGAGGACCCGGTGTTGAAGGTTCTGCACGCCGGTCAATCGGGAAGCTTCCCGTATCCGGATGAGGAAGGCCTTCGGCGGGACCGACAGATGTCCGAGACTCGCGAGACGGTCGAGAAGCTGAAGCAGGAATTGCAGGAGGTTCGGGCGGCTGCGGGACCGCGGGAAGTCGACCCGAATGCGCCTAACGCGGCGAAAACTGACCCTGTCAGCGCAGCGAAGGTTCGAGGCCGCGCGGCTCGTGCTGCTGGAAGCGGAGGTGGCCAGGGACAGCTGTCGCTCGATCTCGCAGGAATGGGTCTCAACCATGCAGGCAGATCAGAACTGGCAGCGGCAGTGCAAACGACGCGGGCGATCATTGAAGCGCATGGATGACTAATGGCCGCCGCCTCTCTGGCGGTATTATGCTGGCTCCCAGAGACGTGCACACGGATCGCACATCGCCGTCACAGGGCGTTGCGAAGTCGGTCCAATCTGCCCGAAAAATCCGAGGTTTCCCTGCAACAACGATTTGCTTGGCGACCGCAGGACGGGATGGACCCGATATCCAACCAACTCCACGTTAAACTATTGTTTCTGAATCGCTTCCCAAAACGCTCCGCCCACCACTGACGTTGTGACCATGCCCCGCATCAGCTCTACTTGGAGCATCTAGTTTCCCTGTGACATGCTTTCTTGATAGTTCCGCTCGCCCTCTGGCCATGTGCTCTTGATGTAGGCTAGCACCGCGCGGATTTCCGCGTCGCTCAGAACGCCTCCGAACCCCGGCATGTCGCTCTCGTAGCCGCCGCCGACGATCGCGGCCGTGCCTTCCTTTACGATGCGGAACAACACATCGTCGGGATGGTGCCAGGTGTGACCGCTGGCGTCATGGGGAGGCGGCGGCAACCGGCCCGAGGGAAGCGGCGAGCGCCAATCAGGTTGGCCTTCGAGATCCGTTCCGTGGCATGCGGCGCATTGATCGGAATAGATCTGCCGTCCTTGCGAGACGACCTCTACCGAGGCGATACCGCTGGTTGAAGCACTGCGATAGTGCCAGCCCGCAATCACAATGCCGCCAGCGGTCACACCTGCCACCGCTATTCGGACGCCTCTTCTCAAGTGTTCGGTCCCGATCGCTTTAGTAATTTATCGCCTTCACGCTGAGGCCGAATCAGCCAGAGACGTATCGCCGGCGGCAATGGACATTTTTGCGAGCAATGTCTATCTTTCTGGCATGTTCGCCCGAGTCCTCTCCATACTTGCCATAATCTCGATCGCCGTGGTTACGACGATCGGCGCAGCCCATGCTACGCGAATGGGCGGTATGCAGCTGGACCATACGGATCATCTTGGTGCGATGATGCACGCGTCCGGCGACGCTCATCCATCCTGTGACGGCAACCAGCATTGTGGAGCGACCGACGCCTCCATTTGCGAGTTTGTTTGTACAGGTCTGTCGGTTTTCCTGGCGATGCCGGGGGTGGAGACCGGACACGCCTTCGAGCCCGCGGACCACGACTCTCCCGCCGGGGCCGTCCACGTCAGCCATATGCCAGGACTGAACGAACGACCTCCCAAGCTCCGTCTCCTCTGATAGCGCCCGGGCCGACGCCCGCGGCGTCCCCATAGGCATTTTTGTACGGGACGGAATGTCCCGAGGAGACGACCATGAACACCCTTTCACGACGCGGTTTTCTTGCCGCAAGCGCGGCCGCCGTTGCAGTTGCGCACATGCCCCGGTTTGCCCTTGCGCAAACCCCTGACTCACTTCGCCTAGCCGCGGCCACGCGCACGCTCGACATCGACGGACGCGCGGCTTCGGTCTTCGGCCTTGCCGGTTCCGGCGGCCAGGGACTGGTGCTCGATCCCGGACAGCGGTTCCGGGTCGATCTGACCAACGATCTCGACGTCGGCACGATCATACACTGGCATGGGCAGATCCCGCCCAACGCGCAGGACGGCGTGCCCGACATGCCGATGCCCCTGCTCGCGCCGGGCGAGACCCGATCCTACGACTTCGAGGCGCGGCCCGGCACGCACTGGATGCACAGCCATGTGCCAACCCAGGAGATGCAGCTGCTCGCCGCGCCGCTGATCGTGCGCTCGGCCGAGGATGTCGCCGCCGACCGGCAGGAGGTCGTGATGTTCCTGCACGACTTCTCGTTCAAGTCCCCGGAAGAGGTTCTGGCCGAGATAAGCGGCGGTCACGCGGGCGGCGGTCACGGAGCGCAAGCGCAGCACGGCGGCGCCCAACCGATGCAGGGGATGCCCATGGGCGGCATGGGCGCCATGCCGGGCATGGATCACGGCGCGATGGGCGGCATGCCAATGAACCAGATGCCGGGTATGGGCGGGATGATGGGCATGGGCGGCCAGATGGGCGGTATGGCCATGGACCTGAACGACTACGACTGGGACGCCTATCTCGCCAACGATCGCACGCTATCTGACCCCGAGGTGGTGCAGGTCGAGCGCGGCGGCCGTATCCGGCTCCGCGTCGTCAACGCCGCGGCGGCCACGGTGTTCTGGATCGACACCGGAGCGGCCGGGGCGCGCCTCGTCGCGGTGGACGGCCATGCGGTGCGGCCGCTGCCGGGCAACAGGTTCGGGCTCGCCATGGCTCAGCGGCTGGATCTGGAGATCGACCTGCCGGACGAGGGCGGTGCCTGGCCGATCCTCGCGCTGCGCGAGGGGGCGCGGGAGCGCACCGGTCTGATCCTCGCCACGCCCGGTGCCGAGGTGCGGCGCGTCGATGCCGTGGCGGAGGCTGAAGCGCCCGCGTTCGACACCGATCTTGCGCAGGAAGCACGGCTGATCGCGGTGGACGCCCTGCCGGAGCGCCCCGTGGATCGCAGCCAGATGCTGATGCT
>NZ_AFPM01000304.1 GCF_000220565.1 Oceanicola sp. S124
TCAGACCGGCCATCGCGGCGTCGGTTTCGCGCACCTGTTCAAGGATCAGCTGGGCTTGCCGGTAGAAGGTCTCGCCCTCTCCGGTGACCCGGACCGAGCGTGAATTGCGTTCGAGTAGGCGCAGCCCCAGCCCGGCCTCCAATCGCGCAAGTGCCGCCGATACCGTGGATTTCGGCATGCCGAGGGTCTTGGCGGCTGCCGTGATTCCGTTGCGGTCGACAACTGCAACGAAGACCGGGAGGTCGTCCATGTTCCACTTCATAAGGGTCTCCGGGATGGACATCGTCCATAAATCTGAACGCTACATCCAGTATGCATAAAATTGTCCATCAGTCGAACCTATGCAAAGTCACCGGACGCGAGCAACAGGAGTGACGCCCCAAGATCGGGGCTTCACCGGAAACGCCGGTGCAGGGGGGCATGGCCCGACCTGCGACTTCACCGGAGGAGAGACCTGAGGCGCGGGAGACGCCCGGGGTGCCGGCCATGTGCCGACGCCAACCGATCAGCTGTGCCCGATGCCGAGGGAATTGGGGGAGAGGTTCGCCGCCCCGCCAGCCAACTGGCCCGTGCCCGACCAGGCAGGGCCCCATGGGAGGATATCCATGTCCATCATCACCAAACTGACCGGCGCAGCCCTGGCCATCGGCCTGGGCGTCTCTGCCGCCGCCGCCGAAGAGCTGAAGTTCGCCAACTTCCTGGCCGCCGGTCACCCCTACACCATCCGCACCTTCGAGCCTTTCGCCGAGATGGTCGCCGAGAAGACCGGCGGAGAAGTCACCGTCGAGCTCTACAACGGCGGCGAACTTGGACCGGGCCCGGTCGAGCAGTATTCCCGCGCCCTGGACGGCGTGGCCGATTTCGCCATCTCGCTGGCCGGCTACACCGCCTCGACCTTCCCGCTGACCCTGGTCGGCGAGCTGCCCGGCGTGCTGGACGAAGCGACCGGCACCGCGACATTCTGGGACAACATGGATCTGCTGAAGGGCGAATACCGCCGGGTGCAGCTGGTGGCCCTGTGGTCTTCGGCGAAGAACTACATCTTCTCGGCCTCGACCCCGATCCGCACCCTTGAGGACATCAAGGGCCTGAAGGTCCGGGTGCCCTCGCGCAACACCGGCCTGATGGTCGAAGCCTGGGGCGCCACCCCGGTCTCGATGCCCGTTTCCGAGATCTACAACGCCCTGCAAACCGGCGTCATCGACGCGGCGATGATCGACGGCACCGGCGTCAACGCCTTCAAGCTGGGTGAGGTTTCGAAGTACCTGACCGTCGGCATCGAAAGCACCAACTCGCCCTTCTTCATCGTGATGAACCGCGACAGCTTCCGTGCCCTGGACGATGACGCCCAGGCTGCGATCCTGGAGGCTGGCCGCGCTGCTTCGGACCTGGGCCAGAAGACCCAGCTTGACGTCGCCGCCGAGGGCATCGCAGCCTTCGCCGCTCTGGAGGGTCACGAGGTGATCACCCCGACCGACGAGGCCATCGCCGCCTTCAACGAGGCCTCTGCCAGCATCATCCCCGAGGTCATCGCGGCCTCCGGTGACGGTGCCCAGGAGGTCTTCGACGCGCTGTCGGGAGAGTGACCCCGTGGCGGTCGCGAACGTGAAAGGCGCCCTGTCGGTGACAACCGACAGGGCAAGCTACGTGCTGGCCGTGATCGCGGCCGTCCTGCTGCTGAGCATGGTGGTCGTGCTGGCTGCCGGTGTCTCCGCGCGCTACTTCTTCGCCAACCCGATCCTCGGGCTGAACGAGATCGTGCAGCTGAACGCCGTGGCGCTGGTGATGCTGGCGCTGCCCTATGCCACCGCCTCGGGCGTGCATGTGCGGGCCGATATCTTCGATCCCTTCATCACCCGCTGGGGCCGCTTCGCGGGGGATCTCGTGACCCGCGCGATTTCCATCGTCGCGCTCTGGCAGCTGGTCGACCGTGCCTGGTGGAAGGCGCTGGATGCCCATGAATTCGAGGATGTGACCAATATGCTCGAGCTGCCTCTCTGGCCCTTCTACGGGCTGATTGGCCTGGGCATGGCGCTGTGCATCGCGGTTCTGGCCATCCAGTTCCTGCCGATCCTGATCTCGGGAAGGCCCGAAAATGAGTGACCTGACAATCGGCATCCTGGGCTTCGTCGCCCTGTTCGGGCTGATGATCTTCCGCATGCCGGTGGCCTTCGCCATGCTCTCGGTCGGCTTCTTCGGCACCTGGATCGTCGACGGGCTGCGCCGTGCCGGCGCGCTGATGATGACCGAGACCTACGGCGCCGTGGCGAACTATTCGCTGATCGTCGTGCCGATGTTCATCCTGCTGGGCAACGTCAGCTCCGAGGCGGGTTTCTCGCGCGGGCTCTACGATGCGGCCTACGCCTGGGTCGGACGGTTCCGCGGCGGCCTGGCCACGGCCTCGGTCATGGGCTGCGCGGCGTTTTCGGCTGTGTCGGGGTCCTCGGTGGCGACGGCCGTCACCATCGGCAAGGTGGCCCTGCCCGAGATGAAGCGGCTGGGCTACGGCGATGCGCTGTCCACCGGCTCGATCGCGGCGGGGGGCACTCTGGGCTTCCTGATCCCGCCCTCGACGGGCTTCGTGATCTACGCCATCCTGACCGAGGAAAGCATCGGTCGGCTGTTCATGGCAGGCATCCTGCCGGGGGCGCTTATGATGCTGCTGTTCATCGTGGCGATCTGGGTCGTTACCCTGCTGGACCCGGCGGCAGGCCCGAAGGGGCATCCGGTCGCCCTGGCCGAACGCTTCCGCACCCTGGCCCGCGCCCTGCCGCTGCTGGCGGTCATCGTGGTCTCCATCGGCGGCATCTACCTTGGTGTCTTCACGCCGGTCGAGGCCTCGGGGGTGGGCGCCGCGCTGACGGTGATCCTGGCCTTCGCCACCCGCGCCATCGGCACCCGTGGCTTCTGGCGGGCGGTGATGGACACGGTGCGCACCTCGGCCATGCTCTACATGATCGTCGTCGGCGCCAATGTCCTGAACCCGTTCCTGGCGCTGACCAATATCCCCGAGGCGCTGGAAAGCACCCTGACGGCGCTGGGCATTGGCGCCTATGGCACATTGCTGATCATCCTGCTCAGCTACCTGGTGCTGGGGATGTTCCTCGACGGCCTGGCAATGCTGGTGATCACGGTCCCGATCTACTACCCGGTGATCATGGCGCTGGGCTTCGACCCGATCTGGTTCGGCGTGATCGCGGTGATCGTCATCGAGATGGGCATGATCACCCCGCCCGTCGGACTCAACGTCTTCGTGGTCCGCAACGTGGCCGAGACGGTGCCCCTCTCGACGGTCTTCAAGGGCGTCACGCCTTTCCTGCTGGCCATGGTGCTCTGCCTGCTGCTGATCATCCTCTTCCCCGAGATCGCGCTGGTGATCCCGAACTCGATGTTCGGGTAGGGCTTGAGGGGGCGCTTCGGCGCCCCTTCTCATGTCGACGCGGGAAGCCCCCGGCCAGCGCATTTTGCGCCTCCGCAGGCAGGCAGCGCCGCCCTGACCCGCATCATCACCAGGCTGAAAATACTCCGGGGGAGTCTCCGGGACGGAGACGGGGGCAGCGCCCCCTCTTCCGGTGCCCAACCGCCAAAAGGCCGGCCGCTTCAGGGCCAGGCGGCGAAACTGGTGGTCTCGGCCTCGCGCCGCGCCCGGGCGGCACGGCGGAAACGCCCCGGTGCGAGGCCTTCCTGGCGGGTGAAGAAGCGGTTGAAATAGGCCGGATCCTGAAAGCCCAGGCGGAAGGCCACTTCCGAAACCGGCAGCGTCGAGTTGGTCAGCAGGTCCCGGGCATCGGCGAGGATCTCGCGGTGCAGGTAGCCCTGCGGGGAAAGGCCCGTGGCCTGGCGCACCAACGTGCCCAGCCGGTCACGCGAAATGCCGAGCGCGGCGGCATAGTCCGCCACAGGCCAGTGCTCGCGACCGTGGCGGGCGACCAGCAGCACGAAACGGTCCAGCAGAGAGCGGGTCGCAAGGCCGCCGGCGTGTCCCCCGGCCTCGGCGGCGCGCCACAGCCGCACCAGCAGCACCGAGACCAGGCTCTCGACGATCACCTCTGTGCCGCTGCGTGGGGTGCGCCCCTCCTCCGCGATCACCGCGAGGTGGCGCAGCAACTCGTCCCGGGTTTCCAGGGCCAGGGGCAACAGGCGCAGCTGCCCCAGCAGTCCGCGCAGGCGGGTCTGCATCGAGCCGGTCGGCAGCGCCCGTGCCAGCGCCACCGGGCCAAGCTGAAGCAGGGCGCCACGCGCCCCCGCCGAAAGTCTGAGGCGGGGGGCGGCGCCGGGTGGCAGCCAGAGCAGGCGGGGCGCATCGGCGGCAAGGTCCGGCGCGCCCGGTCCCTCCAGGCGGGCCCGGCCCGCTGCCAGCAGCACCAGATGCGACATCTCGGGTTCGAGCCGCAGTTCCGACGCCTGAAGGGCCGAGCGAAGCATCCGTGCTTCGAACTGCGGCGTTGTCAGCGGGCGGCCCTGAGCGGCACGGGGCGGTGAGGATTGCGGCATTCTGGCCCCATAAGTGCAATAATCACCCGCAGTAGTGCATTCCATGCGATCCGGCCACTGGTAGTCTCTGTCATCAGCCCTGGACGGTCGCGGAGGACCCGCCGTCCGAGGGAGGATTTGGGAGGAAGATCATGAGAAATGTCACGCGCAGGGCGCTGTCCTGCTACGTCTCCGCCATGGCCATCGGCCTGGCCTTGCCGGGCGCCGCCCTGGCCGCCGAGACGATCACTATCGGCTATGCCGTCTCGAAGTCGGGCCCCAATGCGGGCGGGGCCGGGATCAGCACGATCCCCAACTACGAACTCTGGGTGCACCAGGTGAACGAGAAGGGCGGCCTGCTGCTGCCCGACGGCTCGCGCGCCATGATCGAGGTGGTGGAATACGACGACCGCTCCAGCGCCGAGGATGCCGTCCGCGCCATCGAGCGCCTGGCGACCCAGGACAAGGTCGATTTCATCCTGCCGCCCTGGGGCACCGGCTTCAACCTGGCCATCGCGCCGCTGATGGATCGCTTCGGCTATCCGCAGCTGGCTGCGACCGCCGTCACCGACATGGCACCCGATCTTGCCAAGCGCTGGGACCGCAGCTTCTGGTTCCTCGGCGGTGGTCATGACTACGGCGATGCCCTGGCCAGCCTGCTGGGCGAGTTGAAGGAGAAGGGGCAGATCAATGACAAGGTCGCCGTGGTCTCGGTCGCCGACGGATTCGGCATCGACCTGATCAAGGCCGCCCGTCCGGCGCTGGAAGAGGCGGGCTTCGACCTGGTGGTCGACACCACCTATCCCGCCGGCACCTCGGACTTCGCCACGATGATCAGCGGAGCGGCGGGCAGCGGTGCGGACACCTTCATCGCCTTCTCCTACCCGCCCGAGAGCTTCGGCCTGACCAAGGAGGCCCAGACTGCGGGCTTCAATCCCAAGGTCTTCTACGTCGGCGTCGGCGGGGCCTTCCCGATCTATCCGAACGTCACCGGCGGGATCGAAGAGGGCGTGATGTCGGTCGGTGGCGTCGATGCCGCCAGCCCGAAGATCCAGGAGTATTTCGCCGCGCACCAGGAGGTGACCGGCAAGCTGCCCGACAGCTGGGCCAGCGCCATCACCTACACCACGCTGGAAGTGCTGGAGCAGGCCATCGCCCGCGTCGGCCTGGATCACGCCGCCGTCGCCGAAGAGATCTCGACCGGGACCTTCGACACGATCATCGGCGAGGTGAAGCTGGAAGATAACCAGCTGCGCGACCTCTGGCTGACCGGCCAGTGGCAGGAGGGCAAGTTCGTCGCCGTGGCTCCGGCCGACCGTGACGGCGCCAGCGATCCCGTCGTGCCCAAGCCCGCCTGGGACTGAGACCCGTCAACGCGTCCCCCGTGCCAGTCCCGGGGGGCGCAGATCCAGGGCTGCGGCGTGCCCGAATGCGCTGCGGTCCGGCTGCGGGGTCGGAGGGACGGGGTAGCCCCCGACCCCGCACTTTTCACCGGAGATCACCTTGCTTTTGTCCACACTCGTCTTCGGCCTCGTGTTGGGGGGCTCCTATGCGCTGATCGCCATGGGCCTTTCCCTGCAATACGGGATCGCGCGGATCATGAACCTTGCCTATGGCGAAGTGATGATCTGCGCCGCCTTCGCGGCCATGCTTCTGTTCAACGTGGCGGGGCTGAGCCCGCTGCTGTCCCTCGTCCTGCTGGTGCCTGCCGGATGGGCCATCAGCTGGGGCATCTACCAGGTGATGATGCGCCCGCTGGTGGCGCGTTCGGGCACGACCGGGCGGCTCGAGGTCGATTCGATCCTCGCCACCTTCGGTCTGCTCTTCGTCGTGCAGGGGGTGCTGCTGGTGCTCTTCGGCGGCAACTTCCAAAGCTATGCCTTCCTGGGCCAGGGCGTGAACGTGCTGGGCACCCAGGTCGCGCTGAACCGGCTGATCGCCTTCGGCCTGTCGGTGCTGATCGGCGGCGGCCTTTACCTTGCGCTGACCCACAGCCGCTGGGGCCTGGCCCTGCGCGCCGTGGCGCTCAGCCCCGGCTCCGCCCCGCTCGTCGGGATCGAGGTCAACCGCGTGGCCCGTGCGGGCTTCGCCCTTGGCGGCGCGCTGGCTGTCGCGGGCGGCGTGGTGCTGTCGATGTACCAGACCTTCAGCGCCACCATGGGCGTGATCTACACGATGAAAGCCCTGGTGATCGTCATCATGGGCGGCGTCGGCAACCTGCTGGGCGCGCTGATCGCGGGCCTTCTGCTGGGCCTGATCGAGACCTTCGTGTCGGTCTACATCGACCCCGGCCTGACGCTGGCCGCGACCTATGGCCTGTTCCTCGTCATCCTGCTGTGGCGCCCGCAGGGCCTGTTCGGAGGTGCCAAATGACCGGCTCCCTGATTGCGCTTGCCGTTCTCGCCCTGGTGGCCTGCGGCCCCTACATCCTTGACGCCTACGGCATCGGCCTGCTGATCGGCGCTGTCAGCTACACCATCCTGGCCTCGGCCTGGGCGATGTTCTCGGGCCCGACGCGCTACATCTCGCTGGCCACGGTCGCCTTCTACGGCACCGGTGCCTACACCGTCGCCGTGCTGTCCGAGGCGCTGCCCTGGCCACTGGTGCTGGTCTCGGCTGCCGTGATCGGCGGCGTGCTGGCGCTTCTGGTCGGCCTGTCCACCCTGCGCCTTGCGGGCATCTACTTCGTCATCTTCAGCTTCGGCCTGGCCGAGCTGATCCGCCAGCTGATCACCTGGTTCGAGGTCTCTGTCTCGGGCACGCTGGGCCGCTACATCTTCCTCGAACTGGAGCCGCGCCACGTGCTCTGGCAACTGCTGGCGCTGGCTGCCGTGGTCGTCTTGATCACCGGCTGGATCCACCGGAGCCGCATCGGCCTGGCGCTGAAGGTCATCGGCGATGACGAGACCGTTGCGGCCCACGCTGGCATCAACCTGGCCCGCACCAAGCTGATCCTCTTCGTGCTCTCCTCGGTGCTGATCACGCTGGTCGGTGCCATCCAGTCACCCCGCTGGGTCTATGTCGAGCCGGGCATCGTGTTCAATCCGCAGGTCAGCTTCCTGACCGTGATCATGGCGCTGCTTGGCGGGGCCACGAAACGCTGGGGCCCGGTGCTGGGTGCTGTGCCGCTGTTCCTGCTCTTCGAATGGCTCTCGGCACGCTTCCCGGATCACTTCTCGATCCTGCTGGGCCTGCTGTTCATCGGCGTGGTCTTCCTGCTGCCCGACGGCGTGCTGGCCGCGATCGAGAAGCTGCGCAAGAAGAAGGAGGCCCGGGCATGATGCTGGAGATCCACGAAGCGGCGAAACATTTCGGCGGCGTGCGCGCGGTCGATGGCTTGAGCTTCTCGATGAACGAGGGCGAGGTCGTCGGCCTGCTGGGGCCGAACGGCTCGGGCAAGACGACGCTGATGAACCTCGTGTCGGGGGCGCTGAAGCCGACCTCCGGGGACATCCTGTTCGACGGCGTGGCCATCGGCGGCAAGCGTCCCGATGTCATCGCCCGGGCCGGCGTGGCCCGGACCTTCCAGCTGGTGCGCGTGCTGCCCTCGCTGTCGATCCTGGAAAACGTCATGGTGCCCGCCGCCTTCGGGCGCGAGGCGCTCTGGGGACGTGCGGCCGAGGCCCGCGCCGAGGAGAGCCTTGCACGTGTCGGCCTGAAGGTTTCGCCCGGCAAGCTGGCGGGCGACCTGACCTATATCGACCAGAAGCGGCTGGAACTGGCGCGCGCACTGGCCGCCCGTCCGCGCCTGCTGCTGCTGGACGAATGGCTGGCGGGCCTGAACCCGACCGAGCTGCAGGAGGGCATCGCCCTGATCCGCCAGCTGGAAGCCGAAGGGCTGACGATCCTGCTGGTGGAACACATCATGGATGCGGTGCGCGCCCTCTGCCCGCGCTGCGTGGTCATGGCCAGCGGATCCAAGATCGCCGACGGCCCGACCGCCGAGGTGCTGGACCAGCCCGAGGTCGTGGCCGCCTACCTGGGAGGAATCGATGCCTGATTTCGACGGTTTGCAACTGGATGGGCTGACCATCCGCTACGGCAAGCACCTGGCGCTGGACCGCGTGACGGTGACCGTGGGACGGGGCGAATGCGTTGCCCTGCTGGGGGCCAACGGGGCGGGGAAGTCCTCGCTGCTGAAGGCCATCGGCGGGCTGGTACGCCCCGAGGGCGGCAGCGTGCGCCTCGGCGGGCGGGTGCTGAGCGACCTGCCCGCGCATCGCATCGTCACCGAGGGCGTGGCGCTGGTGCCCGAGGGGCGGGGCATCTTCCCGCGGCTCTCGGTCGAAGAGAACCTGGTGCTGGGGGCCAATCCGGCGCGCGCCCGCAAGGGCGAGGCGGACAAGCGGGCGCAGGTCTTCGATCTCTTCCCCAAGCTCGCCGAGCGCCGCCGCCAGATCGCAGGCACCATGTCGGGGGGCGAACAGCAGATGGTCGCCATCGCCCGCGCGCTGATGTCGAACCCCGACTTCCTGCTGCTGGACGAACCCTCGCTGGGCCTCGCCCCCATCGTCACGAAGGAGCTCTTCGAGGCGCTTGGTCGCATCCGCCAGACTGGCCTTGCCATTCTTCTGGTCGAACAGAATGTTCGGGAAAGCCTGAAGCTGGCGGATCGTGGCTACCTGCTGGAAGCGGGCCGGATCGTCGGACAGGGGGCCGCGGACCAGCTGGCAGAGGACCCTGCCGTACAACATGCCTTCCTCGGCGGCACCACCGCCGAGATCGACTGAGGCCCTTCCCGGCGGCACAGTCGCCGGGGCAACCAAGACCAGCCAGGGCGGCCCTGCCGCCGGGAACACCTGAAGAAAGAGGATCAAGAACATGGATCAGATCGACCTCTATATCGGCGGCGCGCACAAGCCCGCCTCCAACGGCGCCCGCTTCGAGCGCACCAACCCGGTCACCGGCAAGGCCGTGACCTCGGCCGCGGCGGCGACCACCGATGATGCCATGGCGGCAGTGGATGCGGCAGCCGCGGCCTTCCCGGCCTGGTCGCAGACCTCGCCCGCCGAACGGCGCGGCTACCTGCTGAAGGCCGCCGAGCGGCTGCGCGAAGCAGGCCCCGAGATCATCCGCGCGATGCAGGAGGAGATCGGCGCCACCGAGGCCTGGGCCGGGTTCAACGTGCACCTGGCGTCCGAGATGCTGGTCGAGGCCGCGGGCCTCACCACCCAGATCAAGGGCGAGATCATCCCCAGCAACCGCCCCGGCTCCACCGCCATGGCGGTGCGCCAGCCGGTTGGCGTGGTGCTGTCCATCGCGCCCTGGAACGCGCCGGTGATCCTGGGCACCCGCGCCATCGCGACGCCGCTGGCCTGCGGCAACACGGTGGTGATGAAGACCTCGGAACTCTGCCCCCGCGTCCATGCGCTGATGCTGGAAGCCATCGCCGGGGCGGGCATGCCTGAAGGTGTGCTCAACGCCGTGTCGAACGCGCCCGAGGATGCGCCGAAGATCGTCGAGACGCTGATCGCCCAGCCCGCCGTTCGCCGGATCAACTTCACCGGCTCGACCCGCGTTGGCCGGATCATCGCCGAGACCGCCGCGCGCCACCTCAAGCCCGCGCTGCTGGAACTGGGCGGCAAGGCGCCGCTGATCGTGCTGGATGATGCGGATATCGAGGCCACGGTCTCGGCCGCCGCCTTCGGCGCCTACATGAACCAGGGCCAGATCTGCATGTCGACCGAGCGGATCATCGTCATGGACGAGATCGCCGACCGTTTCGTCGAGGCTTTCGGCGCGAAGGTCGCCACGCTGACTGCCGGTGACCCGCGCGAGGCGGCGCAGCCGCTTGGCTCGCTGGTCAATGCCGAGGCCGCGGGCCGCGTGAAGTCCCTGGTCGAGGATGCGCTGGCCAAAGGCGCCCGGCTGGTCGCCGGCGGCGGTGGTTCCGGCACCATGCTGGATGCCACGGCGATCGATGGCGTGACCCCCTCGATGCGGCTCTATGCCGAGGAAAGCTTCGGGCCAGTGGTTTCGATCATCCGCGTCGGCTCGATCGACGAGGCGGTGAGCGTGGCAAACGAGAGCGAATTCGGCCTCTCCGCGGCGGTCTTCGGCAGGGATCAGGCCCGGGCCCTCTCGGTCGCACGCCGGATCGAGAGCGGCATCTGCCATGTCAACGGCCCGACCGTGCACGACGAGGCGCAGATGCCCTTCGGCGGCGTCAAGGACTCGGGCTACGGCCGTTTCGGCGGTACGCAGGGCATCAACGAGTTCACCGAGCTGCGTTGGATCACCATGCAGGACGGCCCGCTGCACTATCCGCTCTGAGGCATCCGCCTCCGGCGGGAGTATTTCAGGCCCGGTGATGAGCATGGAGGGAGCCGATCTGGCTCCCTCCTTCTGCTTCCGGGAGCGTGCACGCTCTCCATGGCAAAAGAAGGCCGCCTCGATGTCCGGACCTGTTCCATCACCAGGCTGGAAATACTCCGGGGGACTCCGCACAGCGGAGGGGGGCAGAGCCCCCTACGCCGTCTTCGTGAAGCGATACACCGTCTGATTGCGATAGACCTCGCCGGGCCGGATCACCGGGTCGGGGAAGCTGTCGTGGTTGGGCGCATCGGGCCATTCCTGGGTTTCCATCGCCAGCCCTGCGCGGGGGGCATAGGCAAGACCATCGAGGCCGGGCAGGCCTTCGGTCGGCAGATGTGCGGCATTGTAGACCTGAAGGCCGGGCGCATCGGTTTCCACCTCCAGCACCAGCCCGTCGCGGCCCGTCAGGCGGGCGGCGGGGCCGTCGCCGTCGAGGCAGAAGTTGTGGTCGTAGCCATGGGGGCCGATCTGGCGCGGGGTGCGGAAATCGAAGGGCGTCGCGGCGACCGGGGAGATCTCTCCCAGCGGGATCAGGCGGTCATCGACGGGAAGGTAGTGTTCGGCAGCGATCTGCAGGGTCTGACCCGCCACGTCGCCAGCCCCGTCGAGGCAGAAGTAGCTGTGATGGGCCAGCGAGATCGGGCAGGCGGCCGAGGGGGTGGCCTCCATGGTAATCTCGAGCGCCGTGCCGGTGACGCGGTAGGTGACCGAGACGGCGCAGCGACCGGGGAAGCCCATGTCGCCATCCGCCAGCAGCAGGGCGAAGGTGGCGCTGTCGGGGGTCTGCTCTTCTAGCGACCAGTTCAGCACCCCGGTGCCGGCGCTGCCGCCATGCAGGCAGGTCTGCCCGGACTCGTTCCGGTCCAGCTGGTAGCTGCGTCCGTCAAGGCTGAACCGGCCCCCGGCAATGCGGTTGGCATAACGGCCCACGGTGGCGCCGAAGTAGTTCATCGGGCCGAGGTAGTCCTCGAGACGGGGCGAGCCCAGCACGAGGGGATGCGCGACACCCGCGAGGCGCAGGTCCTGCAGCCGTGCGCCATGGGTCAGCAGGGTGGCGCGCAGGGCGCCGGTGCCGATGGTGACGCCATGCACGGGGCTGCCGTCGGGCAGCAGGCCGAAGAGCGCCGGGGTCACAGGATCACCTGGTGTTCGCGCTGGCCCAGGACACCGGGGCGCAGCTCGTAGAGCACCCCCTGGGCCGCATCCGGGCTGTTGATCCCCTCGCGCGCGGTGGTGACATAGAGCGTCGACAGGTCCGCACCGCCGAAGGCCGGGCAGGAACTGTGCTGCCCGCCGACCGCGACCGCACGGTCGAAGCTGCCGTCCGGCAGGTAGCGGGCGACGCGTCCGGTCCCCCACTGGGCGTTCCACAGCCCTCCCTCGGCATCGACCACGGCGCCATCGGGGTAGAGCCCCTCGGGGGCGAGATCGACGAAGAGGTCCGGCGTCCCCTCGGGCCAGCCCTCGGCATCCAGCGTCACGCGCATGATCTTCCGGGTCGGCGTGTCGGCGAAATAGGCGGTGCGGCCATCGGGGGCGAAGCAGATCGCGTTCGAGATGCTGATACTGCCCCAGAGCTTGCGCAGCTCACCCCGGTAATAGCGGTAGATCGCCCCGGCGCCGGGCTGGGCCTTCTTGCCCATGGTGCCGATCCAGAATCCGCCCTGCGGATCGGCGCGCCCGTCGTTGGAGCGTGTCGCCGCGTTGCCGGCCTCGAGGTCGACCAGCTTGTCGCGGGTGCCGGTCTGGATGTCGAAGCGCCAGAGGCCGGTTTCCGAGGCCAGCAGCAGGGTGCCCTCATCCACCCAGCCCGCTGCCGAATGGTATTCGTCGAAGCGCCATTCCAGTGGCGTATCGCCCTGCCGGGACAGCAGCTTGCGGCCCATGATGTCGAACCAGAACAGCTGGCCGCGCAGGGGATGCCAGAGCGGGCCTTCGCCCAACTCGCAGGGACGGGGATCGCAGAGAGTGGCGCTCATGATGGCATGACCTCGTCGTAGCGGGCGACCATGGCCGCGGCGCGGGTGCCGACGTCTGCCGCGCTGTCGCCAGGCTTGTAGAGCGCGGTGCCGATGCCGAAGCCATTGGCGCCTGCGGCGGCCCATTCGGCGAAATTGTCGGGGCCTGCGCCGCCGACGGCGTAGACCGGGACCGCGGCGGGGATCACCGCGCGCATGGCTTTCAGGCCGGCGGGGCCGATCAGCGAGCCGGGGAACAGCTTCAGCCCGTCCGCACCGGCGCGGATGGCCGAGAAACACTCGGTCGGGGTCATGACGCCGGGCCAGCTTTCAAGGCCGCGGGCCTTGGTGGCGGCGATGACCTCGGGGTTGGCATCGGGCGAGACGATCAGCTTGCCGCCAGCCTCGGCCACGTTGGAAAGATCTTCCAGCGCCAGCACGGTGCCTGCGCCGATCAGCGCGTCGTTGCCGTAGGCCTCGGCCATCAGGGAGATGGATTTCAGCGGCTCAGGCGAGTTCAGCGGCACCTCGATCGAGGTGATCCCGGCGCCGATCAGCGCTTCGGCGATCGGCAGGGCGTCGGCGGGCGTGATGCCGCGCAGAATGGCGATGATGTTGCGGCGCATGGCCTCTCCTTCCCTCGGCGCAGGGCGCCGTCCTTATTCGCCCCCGGTGCAGGGCGCCGTCTTCCTTGATCCGTGACGCAGGCCGCGTCCGGGCATGGCCTGGGCGGCGGGCGCCCCTCAGGCCTGTTCGAGCTGATGCGCGGCGATCAGGCCGCTCAGCGCCAGCTCGGGGTTCGTGGCGGCGCGAGCACTGCCGCCGAGGCGTTCCATCGCCGCGATATAGCGGCGGGTCAGCCGGGGCGAGCCGACGACCACCACGTCGCGGTTCTGCCAGAAGTCCTGCGCGCCTGCCAGTTCGGTGCCGATCAGCAGACCCGACAGCCGCCCCGTGGCCGAGGCGGGGGCGAGCCCCTCCAGCAGCGAGGCGGGGCGGATCGAAAACAGCTCCATCGCCAGGGCGGCGGGCTCGGCAAAGCCGGTGGCGAGGGCGGCGAGGAAGGCGCCCTCGTCCGCTTCGCCGTCGTCGGAAAGCGAATGACGCAGGACCGAGTGCTTGCCGACCAGGGCGAAGATCTCGCCCGTCATGGCGGTGCGGAAGGACAGCACCTGGCCGCCCGCCACGCGGACCCACTTGGTATGGGTGCCGGGCAGGCAGAGGGTGCCGTCGAAATCGGGCTCATCGGCAAGGAACCCGGCGATCTGGGTCTCTTCGCCGCGCATCACGTCGGCGGGGCCGGACTGGCAGAGGCCGGGCATGATGCGGACAGAGATCCGCGTGTCGCTAGTCGGTGCCACGACCGGCGCGCCGCCCCCGGCGGGCGGGCAGGGGACCTGGGCGTAGGGCGCTTCGATCCAGCCCTGCTTGGCACCGGCCATGCCGCAGATCAGGACCGGGGTCACGCGGTCCGGGGCCAGAAGGTCTTCGGCCAGCCGCAGCAGGGCTGGCTCGAATTGGTCAGGTGTCAGGCCGCCCATGCCCTCGGCGGAGCTGCGTTCCGCGAGCACCTCTCCTCCGGGCCCGAGGGCCCAGAGACGCAGGTTCGATGTGCCCCAGTCGGCGGCAATCCAGTCGGCGGTTGTCCGGTCGGACACGTCGGCGGCCTGCACGGGTCAGATGTCCTGAAGATCGCCGGGCAGCAGGGCCGGGTCGATGTTCTGGTAGCAGACCGGACGCAGGAAGCGACGGATTGCCATGGTGCCCACCGAGGTGGCGCCGAAGTTGGTCGACGCGGGGTAGGGGCCGCCATGGACCATGCTGTCGCAGACCTCGACGCCGGTCGGGAAGCCATTGGCCAGCACGCGGCCCGCCTTGCGCTCGAGCACCGGCAGCAGCTTGGCGGCTTCGGCCTTGTCGCCTGCGTCCATCATCAGCGTGGCGGTCAGCTGACCGGCGAAGCCACGGGCCACGGCCAGCATCTCGTCCATGTCCTTGACCACGATGGCGATGCCGAGCGGGCCGAAGACCTCGTGGCTGAGGGCCTCGTTGGCCAGCCATTCCGCGCCGGTGGTGCGGAAGACATAGGGCGTTGCGTTGCGTGAGGAGCAGGTCGAGGTCATGACCTCCTGCACGCCGGTCTGTGCCGCGATGGCGTCACGGCCCGAGCGATAGGCATCGGCGATGCCCTCGGTCAGCATGACCTGCGGGCCGGTGGCCTCCAGCGCCTCCTTGGCGGTGGCGAGGAAGGTTTCGGTCTCGGGGCCCTCCAGCAGCACCAGGACGCCGGGGTTGGTGCAGAACTGGCCCGCGCCCATGGTCAGCGACCCGGCCCAGCCCTTGGCCATGTCTTCGGCCCGGGCCGACATGGCGGCGGGCAGGAAGAACATCGGGTTGATCGAGCCCAGTTCGCCGAAGAAGGGGATCGGGGCGTCGCGCTGTGCGCAGAGGTCGAACAGCGCCTTGCCGCCGCGCAGCGAGCCGGTGAAGCCGACCGCGTTGATCAGCGGGTGCTGGACCAGCGCGCCGCCGACCTCGTAGCTGCCGCCATGCACCATCGAGAAGGTGCCTGCGGGCATGCCGGTCTTCTCGATCGCGGCCTTGATCGCCTCGGCGACGATCTCTGCGGTGCCGGGGTGGGCCTCATGGCCCTTGACGACGACCGGGCAGCCGGCGGCCAGTGCCGAGGCGGTGTCACCGCCGGCGGTGGAGAAGGCCAGCGGGAAGTTCGAGGCACCGAAGACGGCGACGGGGCCTACGGGGCGCTGGATCATGCGCAGGTCGGGACGGGGCAGGGGCGCACGGTCGGGCAGGGCCTTGTCGTGGCGCACGTCAAGGTAGGCGCCGTCGCGGATGTGGCTGGCGAAGAGACGCAGCTGGCCGGTGGTGCGGCCGCGCTCGCCCTGCAGGCGGCCTTCGGGCAGGCCGGTCTCGGCGGTGCCGATGGCGGTGATGGCCTCGCCGCGGGCCTCGATCTCGTCGGCGATGGCGTCGAGGAAGGCGGCGCGCTCTTCGCGGCTGGTGTAGCCATAGGTCCAGAACGCCTCTTCGGCGGCCTGCACGGCGCGGTCGACCAGCGCGGCGGTGCCCTTCGAGACAGCGATGGACACGCCGGTGACAGGGGTTGAGGCGAAGGTGTCGTCGGACCCGACCCATTCGCCTGCGATCAGGTGTTTGCCGTGGAAAGTCATGTCATTGCTCCCTTACTTGCCCCAGGACAGCGCCATGATGTCCAGATCGGACGCCAGTTGGAGGAGGCGCGTCCGGGTGCGTTCGGTCATGGGTTTCAGCGGATGGCGGACGTGATCGGACTTGATGACGCCGCCTTCCTTGTAAACCACCTTGCAGGCGCGCAGCCCGCACTGGCGGTTCTCGTGATTGATCAGCGGCATGCAGAGGTTCCATTGCGCCAGGGCCGCGTCCTTGTCACCCGCCAGGTAGTGGGTGACGATGGGGCGGATCTTCTCGGCGAACATGCCAGAGGTCATGGTGCCGGTGCAACCGGCGTCCAGGTCGGCGAGCAGCGTGACCGCTTCCTCGCCGTCGAAGGGCCCGATGATGTCATCGCCGCCAGCTTCGATCAGCGCCGCCAGCTTGTCGGCGGCGAAGGGGGTTTCCATCTTGAAGTAGGAGACGTTCTCGATCTCCTTGGCCATCTTGACCAGCAGCGGCACGGGCAGGGTGACGCCCGACAGCGGCGCGTCCTGGATCATGATCGGAATGCTGATCGCGTCCGACACCATGGCGAAATGTTCGAAGATCATTTCGGGCGGCGGGACGAGGCCGACGCCGTGGTAGGGCGGCATCATCATCAGCATCGAGGCGCCAAGCGCCTGGGCCTCTTTCGCGCGGTCGACGACGATCTGGGTCGAGAAATGCGACACGGTGACGATCACCGGCACGCGGCCTGCGACATGTTCCAGGCTGAGGCGGGTCAGCAGGCGGCGCTCGTCATCAGACAGCACGAACTGCTCGGAGTAGTTGGCCAGGATGCAGATGGCGTCGACGCCCTGGTCGATCAGGCAGTCAAGGACGCGCTTCATGCCCTCTTCGTCGACGGTGCCGTCATCGAGGAAGGGCGTGGGCGCAACGGGGAGGATGCCGGTCAGGGGAGTTTTCACTGTACGGTCCTTTCGGAAATGTCGGGAAGAATCAGAATTCGAAGGGCTCGACCACCGAGCGGCGGCCAAGAAGGAAGGCGTCGGCAACATGGCGCAGCGGGCGCAGGTCCATGTCGATGCCGCCTGCGCGCACCAGCTCTGCCATCTTGGCGTAGAGCCGGGGGTATTCGCCATCGAGACCCGAGTGATGCTCGCCCAGCTCTTCGCCGTCGATGTACATGTTGGCGCCGCCATTGGTCAGCAGCAGGGTGCCTTCTTCGCAGCGGGCCTCGATCGACCAGGTCTGTTGGCCTTCCTGGCGGAAGTCGAAGTCGCAGGTCACCCGGGCGTTGCCGGGGTGGTAGAAGGCCAGGTCCGCGGCAATCGGCGCCTGCCGGTTCTCGGGGAACGACAGGGTCGCGGATTGCAGGTGGATCGGATCGGGCAGGATCTCGGTCACGATGGACAGGGCATTGATGCCCGGATCGAAGACGCCGAGACCGCCGGCCTCGAAGATCCAGTCCTGGCCGGGATGCCAGCGGCGCACGTCCTCGCGCCAGGTGACATGCAGCGACTTCAGCGTCTTGTCCGCAAGCCAGGCCTTGGCGGGCGCGACCTTGTCGGCCTCGCGCGAATGCCAGGTGGCGTAGATCGACAGGCCCTTGTCGCGGGCCATCTGTTCCAGCGCGATACATTCGGCCAGCGTCGCCCCCGGGGGCTTTTCCAGCATGACGTGACGCCCGGCGGCCAGAGCCTTCGCGGCGTAGTCGAAGCGCGGCACGGGGGGCAGGCACAGCGATACCACACGGATCTCGGGGCGGGCTTCCAGCATCCCGGTGAACGAGGTGAAGGCCTCGACCCCCTCGACCGTGCCCGAGCGTGAGACGGTCGCCGCCAGCTCCCAGTCGGGGGAGGTGGCGAGCGAGGGGACGTGCTGATCCACGGCGATCTTGCCGATGCCGACGAGTGCGATATCCATCAGTGGGCATCCTTCCCGACGGCATTGCCCCGGCAGCCCTTGAGGAAGTCCAGGTCGGCGCCGGTGTCGGCGCCCTCGACGTGCTGCTGGTGCAGCCACCCGTAGCCGGACTTGAAGCGTTCGTGGGCCGGTTGCCATTCTGCCAGGCGGGCGGCGAGCTCTTCGTCCGTGATGTCCAGGTGGACCCGGCGCGCGGCCACGTCCAGTTCGATCATGTCACCGTTGCGCACCACGGCCAGCGGGCCACCGGCGGCAGCTTCGGGCGAGGTGTGCAGCACGACGGTGCCATAGGCGGTGCCGGACATGCGCGCATCCGAGATGCGGACCATATCGGTGATGCCCTTCTGCAGGACTTTCGGCGGCAGACCCATGTTGCCCACTTCGGACATGCCCGGGTAGCCCTTGGGCCCGCAGTTCTTCAGCACCATGACGCAGGTCTCGTCGATATCGAGATCGGGGTCGTTGATCTTGGCCTTGTAGTCGTCGATGTCCTCGAAGACTACGGCGCGGCCCCGGTGCTGCATCAGGTGCTTGGAGGCGGCAGAGGGTTTCAGCACGGCGCCGTTCGGCGCCAGGTTGCCCTTCAGCACGGCGATGCCGCCCTGCGGGGTCAGGCCTTTGCCGACCGGACGGATGACGTCCTCGTTGTGGTTCAGGACATCCTTGACCTCGTCCCAGATCGTCTCGCCCGAGACGGTCAGCGCGTCCTTGTGCAGCAGCCCGGCCTCGCCGAGGCGCTTCAGAACCACGGGCAGGCCACCGGCGTAGAAGAACTCTTCCATCAGGTATTCGCCCGAGGGCATGAGGTTGACGATGGTTTCCACGTCGCGGCCGCAACGGTCCCAGTCGTCGAGGCTGAGGTCGACGCCCTGCACGCGGCCCGCGATGGCCAGCAGGTGGATCACGGCATTTGTCGAGCCGCCGATGGCACCATTGGTGCGGATGGCGTTTTCGAAGGCGGCCTTGGTCATGATGTCGGAGGGCTTCAGGTCATCCTTGACCATCTGCACGATGCGGCGGCCCGACATCTGCGCCATGACGC
>NZ_AFPM01000303.1 GCF_000220565.1 Oceanicola sp. S124
ACCTTCGCCCCCGCAGGGGGCGAAACCCTAGAGCCGCCGCAGCACCTCTTCCAGCACCCGTTCGGTGGCGCGGGGCAGTTGCTGGCCCCGGTTGGCAAGGATGAAATAGGGCGAGACGGTGATCCGCTCGGCCAGGTCCAGCACCACTAGCCTTGCGCCCAGGCTCTCGCCGGTGAGGATCTCGGCCACCTCCTCGGACTGCGGCGCGATCACGTCGGAATGGGCCAGCAGCGAAAGCACCACCAGCAGCGACGAGGAGTTCGACACGTTGCCGGGGACCGGAGACCCGGATTGCAGGTAGGCGGCCTCGACGGCCTGACGGATGGGCGAGCCCCTCTCCTGCATCACCCACTCGAACCCCGCCACCGCCTGAAGCGGCAGGTTCTCCCGACCTGCCAGAGGGTGGCTGTCGCGCACCATCAGGGCCACGTTTTCCGAGCGCGCCGGGTAGACGTGGAACTCGTGGCTGTCCTGATCGGGCAGCAGGCGGGCGATGACGAAGTCGAACCGCCCCTCGCGCAGGCCGCGGACCAGTTGCACCGAGGGGCCGACTTCGATCGTCGCCTCGATGCCGGGGCTTTCGGCCTTCACCTTGAGCAGGGCGGGCATCAGGAATCCCATGGCCGGGCCGGTCACCGCGCCGACGCGAATCTCGCCCGCCTGGCCCTCGGCGATATTGCCGACCTCGGCCTGCAGGGTGGCCAACTCGAGGAGAATCACCCGGACGTGGCGCAGGAAGGTCTGGCCAAGGGGCGTGGGTTCCATCCAGCGGGCATGGCGGATGAACAGCGGCGCGCCCAGCTCGGTCTCGACATCGGCCAGCATGCGGCTGGCGGCGGGTTGCGACATCGCCAGGGCCTCGGCCGCGAGGTGCAGCTTCTGGCGCCGGGCGATCTCATCCACCAGACGGAAGTGTACGGGCTTGAGGCGTTTCGTCAGATCCATCCGGCCTGCCTAGCACGAGTCATAACACTTGAGGTATGAAAATCAGCATAAATAGAATTTTACAGGTATGATATGTTAGGGCTACCCAAGGCACGGTTGAGGAGACCAACCAGATAATGCGGCCCCCCGGACGTCCCGGCAAACCGGCCGCTAACGTGGAGGAGATCATGACTCTCAAGACTCTCGCGGCCACCACGGCCGCCGCTCTCGTGTTCGCAACCGGCGCCTATGCCGACGGTCTGATCGGCATCGCCATGCCGACCAAGTCCTCGGCTCGCTGGATTTCGGACGGCAACTCGATGCAGGAGCAGCTCGAGGCTGCCGGCTACGAGACCATCTTGCAGTATGCAGAAGACGACATCCCGAACCAGGTTGCGCAGATCGAGAACATGATCACCCGCGGCGTGGACGTGCTGGTGATCGCGGCCATCGACGGCACCACGCTGTCGAACGCGCTGGAGAACGCCTACTACGCGGACATCCCGGTCATTTCCTACGACCGCCTGATCCGTGACAGCGAATACGTCAGCTATTACGCCACCTTCGACAACTTCCAGGTCGGCGTGCAGCAGGCAACCTCGCTGGTCGACGGCCTGAAGGAGCGCTTCGGCGACGGCCCCTACAACGTCGAGCTCTTCGGTGGCTCGCCGGACGACAACAACGCCTACTTCTTCTACAATGGCGCCATGTCCGTGCTGGATCCGCTGATCGAGGACGGCACCGTCAAGATCGTGTCCGGCCAGACCGGCATGGACACCGTCGGCACCCTGCGTTGGGACGGTGCGGTTGCACAGGCCCGCATGGATAACCTGCTGTCCGCCTACTACACCGACGAACAGGTCCACGGCGTGCTCTCGCCCTACGACGGCCTGTCCATCGGCATCCTGTCCTCGCTGAAGGGCGTGGGCTACGGCTCGGGCGACATGAAGATGCCGATCGTCACCGGCCAGGACGCCGAGCTGCCCTCGGTGAAGTCCATCATCGCCGGCGAGCAGTACTCGACCGTCTTCAAGGACACCCGCGAACTGGCCGGCGTGGCCGTCGACATGGTCGAGGCGCTGGTCGAGGGCACCGAGCCCGAGATCAACGACACCGAGACCTACGACAACGGCGTGAAGGTCGTTCCCTCCTACCTGCTCGAACCGGTCCTCGTGGACAGCTCGAACTGGAAGGAAATCGTGGTCGACAGCGGTTACCACCCCGCCGACGCCTTCGAATAAGGCCGGGTCAGACCCCCGTCCGACTGCTGCCGGTCGCAAGGCCGGCAGTTCAGGATCCGCCTGCATCCTCCGCAGGCGGATCTCCCCTCAAAGACTGCAGAAGGCAAAGCCATGACTTCTTTGCTTGAAATGCGCTCCATCACCAAGGAATTCCCAGGCGTGAAGGCCCTCGACAACGTCAATCTGACGGTCGGGACGGGCGAGATCCACGCCATCTGCGGCGAGAACGGCGCCGGGAAGTCCACGCTGATGAAAGTGCTCTCCGGCGTCTATCCCGCCGGTACCTACGATGGCGAAATCCACTACGACGGCAAGCTGGCCCAGTTCTCGGACATCAATGACAGCGAAGACCTCGGGATCATCATCATCCACCAGGAGCTGGCCCTGGTGCCGCTGCTGTCGATTGCCGAGAACATCTTCCTCGGCAACGAGCGCGCGAAGAATGGCGTGATGGACTGGCGCGAGACCTTCCGCCTGACCGAAGACCTGCTGAAGAAGGTCGGCCTGTCCGAGAACCCCGGCACGCTGATCGACAGCCTCGGCGTCGGCAAGCAGCAGCTGGTCGAGATCGCAAAGGCGCTGTCCAAGGACGTGAAGCTGCTGATCCTGGACGAGCCGACCGCGGCTCTGTCCGAGCATGACAGCCAGGCCCTGCTGGACCTGATGCTTGAGCTGAAGGCCCAGGGCGTCACCCAGATCATCATCAGCCACAAGCTGAACGAGGTCCGCCGGGTGGCCGACAGCGTGACGGTGATCCGCGACGGCTCGACCGTTTCGACAATGGATGCGCGCAAGGAAGAGATCACCGAGGACCGCATCGTGCGCGACATGGTGGGCCGGGACATGTCCGACCGCTATCCGCCGCGTCCGCACCGCGCGGGCGAGATGCTGATGGAGGTCGAGGACTGGAACGTCTGGCACCCCGAGCATGCCGACCGGCAGGTGATCAGGAATGCCTCGTTCAACGTCCGCGCCGGGGAGGTCGTCGGCATCGCGGGTCTGATGGGTTCGGGCCGGACCGAGCTTGTCATGTCGATCTTCGGCAAGAGCTACGGCAAGAACATCTCGGGCAGCGTGAAGATGCACGGCCAGCCGGTCGATGTCTCGACCGTCGGCAAGTCCATCGGCGCGGGCCTGGCCTATGTCACCGAGGACCGCAAGTCGCTGGGCCTGATCCTGGAAGAGACCATCCAGAAGAACGTCACCCTGGCCAACCTGCCCGGCGTGTCGAAATCCGGCGTCATCAGCCAGGGCGAAGAGACCCGCGTCTCCGAAGAGTACCGGCAGGCGATGAACATCCGCACGCCCTCTGTCTTCCAGAAGGTGATGAACCTCTCGGGGGGCAACCAGCAGAAGGTGGTGCTGTCGAAATGGCTCTTCTCGGGGCCCGAGGTGCTGATCCTGGACGAGCCGACGCGCGGTATCGACGTCGGCGCTAAGTTCGAAATCTACAACATCATCAATGACCTGTCCGAACAGGGCAAGGGCGTGGTGATGATCTCCTCCGAGATGCCCGAACTCTTGGGCATGTGCGACCGCATCTACGTGATGAACGAGGGCGCGCTGGTCGGAGAGCTGACGGCGGCCGAGGCCAGCCAGGAAAAGATCATGTCGATGATCGTCACCGATGTCGTCGACGAGCCCGCCCTGGGCGGCGCGGAATAGGAGAGCGGAACGTGGAACTCGCTGACAAGAACACCGACGGCGCGGGCAAGAGCCTGGGCGCCTATCTCGCCGGCCACCTGCGCGACTACGGCCTGCTGGTCGCGCTGATCGCCATCATGCTCTTCTTCCAGGTGGTGACCGGGGGCACGCTGCTGAAGCCGGTCAACATCACCAACCTGTTCCTGCAGAACAGCTACATCATCATCATGGCGCTCGGGATGCTGATCGTCATCGTGGCGGGGCATATCGACCTCTCGGTCGGCTCCGTGATGGGGTTCATCGGCGCGCTGGCAGCGGTGATGATGGTCAACTGGGACTGGCCTGTCTGGATGACCATTCCGGTCTGCCTGGTCGCAGGGGCCGCAATCGGCGCCTGGCACGGCTACTGGGTCGCCTACTGGCGGATCCCGGCCTTCATCGTCACCCTGGCGGGGATGCTGGTGTTCCGTGGCCTGTCGCTCTGGCTGTTGGAAGGCCAGTCCATCGGCCCGTTCGAGCGTAGCTTCCAGGCGCTGTCGACCGGCTTCATCCCCGATATCATCGGCATGAAGCGGCCCAATGGCACGGCGCTGATCGCCGGCGCCCTGGCGGTGATCCTGATCGTCTGGATGGGCCTGAACCAGCGGGCGCGCAACCGCAAGTACGGCATGGATGACGAACCGACGATGTTCTTCGTGGCGCGCAACGTGATCGTCTGCGGCGCGCTCTTCTACGTGATGTACAAGCTGGCCTGGTTCCGTGGCCTGCCGAACGTGCTGATCTCGATGGTGGTGCTGACCGTGGTCTATGCCTTCATCACCGAGAACACCACGCTGGGCCGCCGCATCTATGCCCTCGGCGGCAACGAGAAGGCCGCCAAGCTCTCGGGCATCAAGACCGAGAAGCTGACCTTCCTGGCCTTCGTCAACATGGGCATGCTGGCCGCGCTGGCGGGGCTGATCTTTGCCGCCCGCCTCAACACCGCCACGCCGAAAGCCGGCTTCGCGGTCGAGCTCGACGTCATCGCCGCCGTCTTCATCGGCGGGGCCTCCATGTCCGGTGGCTCGGGCAAGATCATCGGGGCGGTGGTCGGCGCCTTCATCATGGGCGTGCTGAACAACGGCATGTCGATCATGGGCATCGGCATCGACTACCAGCAGGTGATCAAGGGCCTGGTGCTGCTCGCCGCCGTGTTCTTCGACGTCTACCAGAAGAACAAGGGCTGAGGCCTGTTCCGGGGTGGGATCCCTCCCACCCTACGCAGGCCCCGGGGCCTGCCCCCGGTCGGGCGACCAAACGCCCGCTGCAAGCGTAGGGTGGGTGCAACCCACCTTCGCGAAGTGTGTTCAAACTCTAGTCACGGACCCAGTGCAATGACGTTCAAACCTGCCGAATGGCCCCGCAAGCTACGGTCTCAGGAATGGTATGGCGGCAACTCGCGCGACACGATCTACCATCGTGGCTGGCTGAAGAATCAGGGCTATCCGCATGATCTCTTCGACGGCCGCCCGATCATCGGCATCATGAACACATGGTCCGACCTGACCCCCTGCAACGGCCACCTGCGCGAGCTGGCCGAAAAGGTGAAGGCGGGCATCTGGGAGGCCGGAGGCTTCCCGGTCGAGGTGCCCGTGTTCTCGGCCTCGGAAAACACCTTCCGTCCGACCGCGATGATGTTCCGCAACCTCGCCGCCCTCTCGATCGAGGAACAGCTGCGCGGCCAGCCCATCGACGGCGCGGTCCTCATGGTCGGCTGCGACAAGACCACCCCCTCGCTGCTGATGGCCGCCGCCTCCTGCGACGTGCCCTCGATCGTCGTCACCGGTGGCCCGATGCTGAACGGCTACTTCCGCGGCGAGCGCGTCGGCTCGGGCACCCACCTGTGGAAGTTCTCCGAGGCCGTGAAGGCCGGGGACATGACCCAGGAGGAATTCCTCGAGGCCGAGCAAGGCATGTCGCGCTCGTCCGGCACCTGCAACACCATGGGCACCGCCTCGACCATGGCGTCGATGGCCGAAGCCCTGGGCATGGCGCTGTCGGGCAATGCCGCCATCCCGGCGGTCGATAGCCGCCGCC
>NZ_AFPM01000302.1 GCF_000220565.1 Oceanicola sp. S124
GGCGCGGCGGCGCAGAACGCCATCGGGATCGGCGTGCTGGGCGGCATGGCGGCGGCCACCTTCCTGGGCGTCTTCGTGGTGCCCAGCTTCTACGTGGTGGTGCGCAAGCTGACCGGCGGCAAGCCGGTCCGAAAACCCTGACCTGGCGGCGGGGCGGCGCGGTTCGCCTCGTCCTGCCGTATCTCCGGCCCGCTGTCGGGCAGAGCACGGCAAAACGCCCGGCGTCGAGAGACGCCGGGCGTTTCGTTCCGGCCGGGCCGGAGCTGGTCAGTCGAAGTCGAAGATCTCGCTCAGCAGCGACTTGCGCTTCTTCTTCTTGTAGTAGGACTTGTCGTAGTGGCTGCCATGTTGGGGGGCGTGATGGTTGCCGTGGTGTTGCGCACGGGGATCGTAACGGTGCGCGCCGTGATGTCCCTCGTCCATCGGCGCCGCGCGGGAAGGGGCTGGTCGGGTTGGGGCTGCGGGGGCCTCACTGCGCTCGATGATCTTGTCCAGCTCGCCGCGATCCAGCCAGACACCCCGGCATGTCGGGCAGTAGTCGATCTCGACCCCCTGTCGGTCGGTCATCAAAAGCTCGGTCCCGTCTACCGGACATCTCATGCGGCGCATCTCCTGTTCATGGTTCCCCCCGAGATGGGTCCGGGCCGCAGGGGCCGCAAGGCGCCCCACAAGATTGTTAACCAAGCATCTGGAAAAATTGAGACTTATGCTTTCGTATAGATGGCCGGCAGGGGGTTACTGCGGTATTACTTCCTTGTCGGGTGACGGCGGGCCAGCACGGACCGCGACCCCCGGCAGATGCACCCAAGGGGTGCAATCAACGCGCATAGGGCGGAACGCCCGCGCATAACATCCGAGTTCGACGGTGTGGGCCGCAGACAGTCCCTCCGTCGGCGGCCGTCTCTCTCTCTCCACATCCCGTCGCTCTCGGCAAAGGGGAAAAGGAGATCAGGATGCGCCTTCTGGTGACCGACACGACCTGGAACATCGCCGGCCTGGCCCATGCCATGGGCAAGGAAGGGTTCTACATCACCGAGGCCGGTTCCGGCGCCGAGGTGCTTGAGTTCGCCTCTTCGGCGGAACAGAACGCCATCCTGATCGACCCCGACCTGCCCGACATGGACGCGGGCGAGCTGACGGCGAAGCTGCGGGCCACCTATCCGCGCATGGTGATCGTCGTGGTCTCGCGCCGGGTCGACGACAAGCTGCGGGCGGGCTTCATGACCCGTGGCGCGGACGAGGTGATCGAATGGCCCTGCAAGCCGATCGAGATCGCCGCCCGGCTGCGTGCCTATGTCCGCCGTGCCTGCGGGTTCAGCCATCCGGTGCTCGAGAGCGGCCCGCTGAGTGTCGACGTGGACGCCCGCGCGGTGGTCTGGGGCGACATGCCGATCCACCTGACCCGGCTGGAATACGAGCTGGTCGAGATGCTGATGCTGCGCGCCGGTGGTATGGTCAGCCGCGATCAGATCATGCTGCAGCTCTATGCCTGGCAGGACGAGCCCGACCCCAAGATCATCGACGTTTACATCTGCCGCATCCGCGCCAAGCTGGCGGCCATCGGGGCACCCGAAGATGTGCTGGTGACTTCTTTCGGGCAGGGCGTGCGGATCCCCGCGCTTACGGCCCTGCGCAAGGAAAGGGCTGCCTGAACCGGGGTTGCGAGATCCGGGGCACGCGCGCCCCACCTGAAACCATCGACTGCGTCCAGCACACGCAGGGACGGGCGGAGGCCATCGCGGCGCCGCCCGTCTTTCTTGTGGGGCGTCTTACGGTGGGCCGGGGCCCTCGTGAGGCCCAGTCCCTTGTGAGGCCTGGTCCCTTGTGATGCCCAGTCTTTCGGGTGGCCCTGTCTTCCCCCGGTTCTCCGGTCCTGCCCGGGGCCCTCGCCGCCTGACGCGCCTTGGCGTCCGTTCGCCTTTGTTATCAGAGCATTAACCAGATCTGCCGCAGGCTGGGGCATCTTCGGAGATCCGTCCATGCTGCGCTGCCTCGGCCTTGCCCTGCTGCTTCTGTTGCCCGACCCGCTGGCGGCCGGGCCCTGGCCGCGTGGCAAGGGGGCGCATTTCCTCTCGGTCACGGGGCGGATGATCGGATCCGACAGCGGTACCTGGATGCAGTCCTATTCGCTGTTCCATGAAGTCGGGCTGAGCGACCGGTTGACCCTTTCGACCGACCTCGGCGGGGCGATCTCGGGGCTGGACAAGCTGGTCAGCTACCTGTCGATTCCGCTGGGCGAGCGGCTTGGCTTCAACCTCGCGCTCGACATGGGGGCGGGGCAGGTGGCGGGGGACTGGGTGCTGCGCCCGGGCCTGTCGATCGGGCGGGGCCTCTCGCGCCCCTCGGCCTGGATCAGCGGAGAGCTTGCCGCCGAGATCTTCCCCAGGACCGGCGCGATGGACTGGAAGTTCGACCTGACGGCCGGGCTCAGCCCAGGTGAGCGGATCAAGTACTATGCCCAGATCCAGACCGGGCAACGGATGGGTGATCCGGCCTTCGCACGGCTGGCGGGCTCGGTCGCGCTGCGCCTGCGCGAGGGCACCTTCCTGGATGTCGGCGGCTCCGTCGGATTGGCCAATAGCGATCCTTACCGGCTCAAGCTGGGGATCTGGCAGGAGTTCTGAAGGTCGGATCCGGGATGGCGGCTTTTCGGACGAAGTTTTCCTGATGACAGGCGGGTCGGTCCGGGGCACACCGGGCGCATGGCCAAGACCGATCCGATCCGCCCCACCGATGATGAGGCCCGCGCGCTGGCGCGGGCACTGCTGGACAAGGCGCCCTTCGCCGCACTCGGCGTGCTTCGCGACGGGGCGCCGCTGGTCACCCGCATCGCGCTGTTTACCCCCGAGGATGGCGTGCCGGTCACGCTGGTGTCGCGTCTTGCGGCCCATACCGGCGCGCTGCTGGAGGGGCAGAAGGTCTCGCTGCTGGTCGGAGAGCCGGGGGGCAAGGGCGATCCGCTGACCCATCCGCGCCTCAGCCTCCAGGCAATCGCGGAACCGGTGACCCGCGAGGATCCGCGCTTTGACGCCTTGTCGCGCGCCTATGTCGCCGCGCGGCCAAAATCGAAGCTCTACATCGGGTTCGCGGATTTCCTGCTGGTGCGCTTCCGGCCCGAGGGCGCGCTGCTGAACGGCGGTTTCGGCGCCGCCTTCCGCCTCACGCCCGAAGACCTGATGCCCTGACGCCGACCCGCTGATACGAATGCGCCTCCCCGAGGGGAGGCGCTGGTGCTTGCGAGAGGGGAGGGCTCAGAGAGGATCATCCATCCTGACCCGCACCGTCACGGTGCCCGAGACCGCCTCTTGCCAGGTCAGGGTGATCTGGTCGCGGTCGGTGCCCTCCTTGGTCTTCACGTAGGGCATCAGGTGATGGGCGACATTGCTGCCATTGGCGATCTTGCCGTTGGCCACCACCCCTTCGACCGTCTGCGCCCAGCCCCCGAAGGGCAGCTTCGGCGCGCAGTCGATGGTCCAGACCGTGGTGGGGCTGGCCTCGTCGTGCTTCAGCACCAGCGGATTGACCGCCCCGGTATCGACCAGGTTGAACATGTTGCCGGCGAAGGTCACGTTGCTCATCTTGTCGAAGTCGAGATCGGCAAAGCTGGTGTCCACGCTCTCGACCCGGTCGATCGAGCCATGGATGCAGCGGAAGATATTGCCGGTGACATTCATCCCGTTCAGGTAGTGGCCGGTGCCGTAGGGCTTGACGATCAGGAAAGTGAACCAGGGCGCCACGTCGCTGCACAGGCAGATATTGTCGGTGACATTGAGGCCCGAGAAGCTGAACTCGCTGGAAAACTCGGGCGCATCGTCGTGTTCGTTGCCCCATTCGATGTAGCAGTTGTCGATGTAGTTGCCGGTGATCGTGGCGCGGGCATTGGTGCGCGACAGCACGATGCCGGGGGTTCGGATGCCCGCATCGGCACTGTCGCCGCCGAAGAAGTGGTTGCCCGAGATGATCGAGCCGGTGCCGGCGATCACCGCGAAGGTGCGCAGCTGCTGCACGCGGTTGTTGCGCAGCTTGATGTCGTTGGCATTGGTGTTCAGCGCGATCGACACGCGATCCTGGCTGAGCGCGCTGCTTTCGTCCGAGATGAACTGGCAGCGGTCAACCAGCATGCCCTGGCAGCCGGTGCCATGGCTGGTGATGCCGCGATCCTTGGGGCGGGTGATGTAGCAATCGCGGATGTGGAAGATCAGCCCGGCGGGGGCCATCAGGATGGCACTGCAGTCGCCACCGCACTGGAACTCGATATCCGACATCGAGAACTTGTCGAGATAGTCGAAGCCCGAGAAATCCAGCAGGTACTTGAAGCGCTTGAAGGTGAAGGTCTGGGTCCCGGCGGCATCATGAAGCGGCAGCGACAGGGTCAGTTTCTGCTGCGCCACGTTGACCGAGGTGACATAGACCTCGCGCCCGACGCCATTGCCCGTCACCAGGGAGCCGGGCTGGATATTGGCGATATTGGTGACGCCGGTCAGCTCGTCCGAACTGGCCGGGTCATAGGTGCCCTGGCTGGTGGTGATATCGGTGTCCCAGACCGCGCCGCCGTCGCAGTCGAACTGGCCGTTGCAGATGTGGCGGCGCTGCGCGTAGCTGGTCTTGTTGGCAAGGGCGGCCTGCATGTCGATGGGCTGCGTCACCTTGATGCGGCGGCCACCCATGTCCAGGCTCTCGTGGTCGGCATTGTTCAGCAGCGACTGGAAGGCCTTTTTGAAGGCCAGCTCTTCATCCTTGAAGGCGTCGATATAGGCGGGAAGGTGGAAGTCCTTGGTCAGCGACAGGATCGCGGCGGCGGGCATGGTCAGCGTACCGTCGAACTGGGTGCGGTTGTCGAAGGTCATGCTGTCGGACAGGTGGTAGGTGCCCTCGGGGATCTTCACCAGCCGCCCGTCGGCAGCGGTATCGGCGGCCATGAAGGCGGGAAGATCGTCGGTGACGCCGTCGCCCCTGGCGCCGAAGTCGCGCACATCGACCCAGGCCAGCATGTCGCGCAGGAAGACGTCGGTCACATCCTCGATGACGATGTCGTCGATCCGAACGATCCCGCCATTCGCGCCGGTCAGGTCCAGCCCGAAGTGGCCATAGACCGGCGTCGTGCCCCAGACCATGTCCACGCCGTCGCGGTCGCCGGAGCCGACGATGGCGCTGACCTCGCACACCTCGCCGTAGCTCGACAGGGTGATCGCGGGGCCGGTCTCGGTCAGGCCGGTGACATGGGCATCGGAGGTATCGCCCGCCCAGCCCGCGATGCGGACCGAGGGGAAGTTGCCACTGACCGCCTTCACCTTCGCGCTGATGCGCAGGTAGCAGCCGGGCAGCACCGGGGTTTCGCCCATGTAGCGCAGCTTCTGCGTGGTCGAGCCCTTGAGCAGCTCGAGACAGCCGCCAAAGTCCTGGTCGGCGGCGATGAGCGCCGCATTGGGGTTGCCCTGGTAGCTATCCGAGCCGGGGGTGCCGTCGCCGCTCGACCACTGGTCCAGACCGTTCTCGAAAGCCGGGGGCATGAAGAGAATGCCGTCCGTGATCGCCTTGTTCATGCCGTAGCCCTTTCCTCTGCCGCGACGCCGCGCGGCGCCGAATGGGCGAAAGAGCTATCAACGATCCCTTAACGGAGGCTGGGAGGACCGTGCGCGGCCAGCCACGGGCGAGGGGGCGCGCAGGGATCCCGGCAGGGAACGGAGGGGCGTCAGCGCGGCGGGTGCCGGACAGCTTCCCAGGCGGCTTCTATACGGCGGGTTCGGCGGCAGGCAGGCGGCGCACGGCGTCGATCTTCCAGCCCTCCGGGGTCTCGATCATCAGGTACTCGAGCAGGAAGCTGCGCCCCTGCCGGTCCTCGACCAGCAACACCTGGGCCTGACGGTCCCCACGTGCCTCGACGCCCATGAAGCGGAACAGGCGCGGGTCCAGCACCTCGGGGTAGCCCTGCCGCAACATGCGTTCGAAGTTCTCGACCGGGCCGAAGGTGCCCCGGATCCCCGGCGAGGCCATTTCGTAGGCGCCGGCGAAGTCGCCGTTGCTCAAGGCCTCCATCTGGGCGCCGATGACGCCTTTCACTGCTTCTTCCTGGGCCGAGGCCGCGCCTGCGATCAGCAGCGCCACCTGCACGCCCGATGCGACACGCCACATGTCAAACCTCCGGGGATACTGGTCACTGGTTCACTCGTACTCGAGGAGAGGTAGCACTGGGTTACCCTTGGTCAAGGAGACCGGCAAAGGCCCGGCGCAGGCGCAGTGAGGCATCGCGCCGCCAGGGCTCGCCGTGCGCCATGATCGCCGTTTCGGGCTGCCACGATAGCAGGGTCTCGACATGATCCCGCAGGGCGGCCTTGTCGAAGGTGGCGCGCATGTCCGGCGGCATCCGCCCGTCGGGGCGCGAGATCCCGGCCAGCTTCACCAGTTTTCCCATCAGCCAGGGCAGCTTGGCGGGGTCGAAGTTCTCGATGAAATCCGTCAGCACGAGGCAGCGCGAGGGCGCGTGGAAGAAGACCATCTCCTGCAGCACCTTGCTGCCCGTCACCAGGTGGCCATGCAGCACGTCCTCCCAGTCCGCCTGCCGGGCCAGTTCTTCGGCGGGGCCGATCTCCAGCTTGCGACTGGCGGCACGGGCACGGACGCCGGGGGCGACCCAGGTCCGGGCCTCGGGGAAACGCCTCTGCCAGTCGGGAAGGGAGGCGTAGTGGATGGCATTGGGCGCCACCAGATGCGCCACGGGCCCAAGCGCCTCGACGGTTTCGAACAGGCCCGGCGCGGGGCGGATCGGCGAATGAATCCAAAGCCTGCCTGAGGGCAGCCGCACGAGGGTCATGCGGGTGGAAAAGGGCATGCCGTAGAAACGGATATGTGGCCCGTCGACGATCCATATCTCGGGGCCGAAGGGCTTCGGGACATTCAGCGGCTCATAGCCCGTGGTGCGATGCATGGCAGGTCCTCCCGCGGGCACCATCCAGCGCCTGCCCCCGAATGGCAACAGGGCCGCCCCTCTGAGGCGGCCCTGCGCGGATTGCGGAACGGTGAGGGCTCAGCCCTCGACGAAGTCGCCGGCCAGGGCGCGGTCGATCAGCGCCACGGTTTCCTGCACGCCGTAAAGCGCGATGAAGCCGCCGAAACGCGGGCCCTGCGAGGCGCCCAGAAGCACCTCGTAGAGGCACGAGAACCAGGCCTTCATCGGGTCGAACCGCTCGCGGCCCACGGTGTAGACCACCGATTGCAGCGCCTCGTCGGTCTCGTCGCCGTCATAGGCCTTCAGCGCATCGCGCAGGGCTTCCAGCGCCTCGCGCTCCTGCTCGGTGGCGGCGCGGAAGACCTTCCCGGGCTTCACGAAGTCGTTGTAGTAGCGCACCGCGAAACCGGCGGCCTGATCCATCTGGGGATTGGTCTCGGGCGAGGCCTCGGGGGCGTAACGACGGATGAAGCCCCAGAGGGTCTCCTTGTCCTCGGCGCCCGACACTGATGCCAGGTTCAGCAGCATCGAGAAGGGCACGACCATGTCCGAGGCAGGCACGTCACCGGCGTGGATATGCCAGACCGGGTTGGCGGCCTGCCCCTTGGCGTCCTGCGTCGGGTAGGCCTGCAGCTGCTGGTGGTATTCGTCCATCGCCTTGGGGATGACATCGAAATAGAGCCGCTTGGCCGTCTTCGGCTTCAGGAACATGAAGTAGCTGAGGCTCTCGGTGCTGGCATAGGTCAGCCACTCGTCGATCGAGATGCCGTTGCCCGAGGACTTCGAGATCTTCTGACCCTGGTCATCCAGGAACAGCTCGTAGGTGAAATGCTCGGGCTTCTTGCCACCGAGGATCTCGCAGATGCTGTCATAGATCGGCGTATTGGTGCTGTGGTCCTTGCCGTACATCTCGAAGTCGACGCCAAGCGCGGCCCAGCGGGCGCCGAAGTCGGGCTTCCACTGCAGTTTCACGTTGCCCCCCGTTACGGGCAGGGTCCACTCCTTGCCGTCCTCGTCGTCGAAGGTGATCGTGTAGTCGTCCTTGTTGACGGACTTCATCGGCACATAGAGGACGCGGCCGGTCTCGGGGTGGATCGGCAGGAAGATCGAATAGGTCGCCGCGCGCTCTTCGCGCAGGGACTTCAGCATCACCTTCATCACGGCGTCGTACTTCTCGACGGCGCGTTTCAGCACCTCGTCGAACTGGCCCGACTTGTAGAATTCGGTGGCCGAGTAGAACTCGTACTCGAAGCCGAAGGTGTCGAGGAAGCGGCGCAGCATGGCGTTGTTGTGATGGCCGAAGCTGTCGTGGGTCTCGAAGGGATCGTAGACCGAGGTCAGCGGCTTCTGGATGTCCTCGCGCAGACGCTCCTGGTTCGGCACGTTGCCGGGGATCTTGCGCATGCCGTCCATGTCATCGCTGAAGCAGATGAGCCGGGTGGGAATGTCGCTGATCACCTCGAAGGCGCGGCGGATCATCGTGGTGCGCAGCACCTCGCCGAAGGTCCCGATATGGGGCAGGCCCGAGGGGCCATAGCCCGTCTCGAACAGCACGTAGCCCTTCTCCGGCGCCTTCTTCTCGTACCGTTTGGCGAGGCGGCGGGCCTCTTCGAAAGGCCAGGCTTTCGATTCCAATGCGGCTTGGCGCAGGTCGGACATGTCGGATCTCCTTGAGGATTCGGCCCCGTGCGGGCACCGGGCTTCCTATTGTGCATGGGCCGAGGGGTCAATATTGTGACGCCTGAAGGCCCGTCAGGGCACGTCATACACCGGTTAAGGATAGCAGATGCCCACCGATATCGAGCATTCCCTCTCGGCCCAGGACTGTCTTGTCCTGCTGATGATCGCCGTTTCGGTCTCGGACGAGAACGTCCGCACCGCCGAGCTGATCAAGATCGAGAGCCAGGTGAACACCCTGCCGGTCTTCGGCACCTACGACGACAGCCGGATCAAGCAGATGTCCTCGATCGTCTTCGACCTGTTCTCGGAGGAAGACGGGCTGGACGCGCTGTTCGGGCTGATCCGCGACAACCTGCCCGACCGCCTGTTCGAGACCGCCTATGCGCTGGCCTGCGACGTAGCGGCCGCCGATGGCTCCCTGCGCGAAAGCGAGCTGCGCCTGCTGGAAGAGATTCGCTACGAGCTGAACATCGACCGCCTGCATGCGGCGGCGATCGAGCGCGGTGCGCGGGCACGCCACCTCACCGTCTAGGATTCAGACCAGAAAATGGGCACCCGCGCGGCGGATGCTTCGGAACTGAAACAGGGCCGGGCGGATCTCCGCCCGCGGGGGGCAGGCTGTCGCGCAAGTGCGTGAGGTCTGGAATACCCGCATTGATCGCGCGGGGGTTTGCCCCACATGATCAGCATGACCTTGTTTCAGAAGAAGTTTCCCGTCATGCGCCGTCTTGTCCTGATCCTCGGCCTCGCCCTGCTCTGCCTCGTTCCCGTCATCGGGGTGATGCTGCAACCGAATGACCTTTCCGCGCGGCCCCTCTCGGCCGAGACGGCACCGCTGACGGTGCCCCATGGTGCCGCGTCGGGCGCCCCAGGTCGGGACGACCACTAGGACGCAGGTCAGGACGGCCAGTAGGCCGTCAGCCCGCGCCGTAGACCTGTCCCCAGCGATCCAGCAGCGCCTGCTGAAGCCGGCGCGCCCGTGTCAGCCAGGCCTTGCCGCCCCGCGGGCTTTCGCGCTCGGCCCGGCTGAGGGCATCACGCCGCGGCACATCCCCCGAGAGAATGGCGAAGGCATACTCTGCGCCGTCGCCGGTGCTGGCATAGCCGGCCAGCCCGCTGACGAAGTTCAGCGTTCCGGTCTTGGCCACCACCGAGACGCGCGGATCGACGACCTTGCGGCCCTTCTCGTCCAGCAGCGGGATATCCTTCAGGATCGGGCGCAGGAAGCCGGCGGCGCGGGGCTGCGAGAGCAGCCGCACGAGATCTCCGGTTGGAAAGCGCGAGGCATCCCCAAGGCCCGAGTGATCGACCATGGCAACCTCGCGCAGCCCGTAGGTGCGGCGGGCCCAGTCGCTCATCGCGGCGGCCGAGGCACGGATGGAGGCGGGCCGTCCCGAGGCCTGCGCGCTGGCGGCAAGCCCCAGCACTTCGGCGGTGAGGTTGTTGGAATAGCGCAGCATCAGCTCGGCGATCTCTTCCAGCGGCGGGCTTTCATGGCGGGCCAGTTCGGCGGTGCCGGCGGGCAGGTCGTGCAGCATCTCGGGGGTCTTCAGCACCAGCCCGCCCGACCGGGCGAGCGAGGCGAAGACCTCTGCGGCATAGGCGGCCGGGCGGCGCACCGGCAGCCAGCGCGAGCCGCCAGTGCCGAGGGCGCCGCGCGCCACGGTCCAGGTGTCGCGCCCGTCCCGGTCGGCGTAGGTGTAGACCGGGCTGTCGCGATCGACGATCTGCATCGAGGCGATGGCGACCTCGGGGCGATACCTGTCGGTGCGGGCGTCCATGGTGGCGCGCCATTTGCCCGCCTCCTGCTTCCATTCGAAATGGACCCGGTTGTAGTTCAGGTTCAGCGCCGAGACGCCGGGGTTGTAGCCCAGGTGGTCGGGCTGGCTGGCGTCGATCAGCCGGGCCTCGGGCAGGCTTGCGCCGTGGACCAGGAACCGCCCGCTCACCTCGCGCAGCCCCGCGGCCTTCAGGCGCGCGGCCAGCTCGGCCAGGTCGTTGGTGTCAAGCCCTGGATCGCCGCCGCCGACGAGGATCAGGTCGCCCTCGAGCCGGCCGTTGCGCAGCGGGCCGGTGCCCAGGACGCGGGTGGTGAAGCGATGCGCGGGGCCGAGCGCCTCGAGCGCATAGAGCGCGGTCAGGCACTTGCCGACGCTGGCTGGGGGCAGGGGGGTCTCGGCGTCGTGGCTTTCCAGCAGGGCCGGGGTGCCGACGCGGGCCAGCGCGAAGCTCGAGCGCCCGGTCAGCCCCGCCTTGCCGATCAGCGCCTCGCCGTCCGGCACGGTCACCTCGCCCAAGCCACCGGGCCGCAGGCGGGGACGCAGCGAGGTGGCGGGGGCGGCGGCGGCAAGGGGGCTGGCGATACCTGCCAGAAGGGCTCCGAGAACGAAGCGTCGGGGCAATCTGTTCATTGTCGAGGCGCGCTTAGCTGCAATGGTCGCACCATCTGTAAGGGGCGCGGCCCCCCGGGGGCAAGCCCTGCGCTCAGGATCCTGCAGGGGCCGGAGTGGTCCATTCGCCCCGCGCGCGGATCTGCGAGGACGAGATGTCGACCATCGGCATGTCGACGAAGCACCAGGCCGGGGCGGGTTGCGCCGCCAGCAGGTGGCTTTCGGCGTCGCGAACCCGGGCCCGGCGCGCAAAGCGGGCAGCGCGCGAGTTGCGTGCGGCCAGCCGGTCTCCGGGACGGGCCAGGATGCCGACGGGCACGTTGGAGAGGATCCACTGCCATTCCTGCCAGCGGTCGAACTGCACCAGGTTGTCGGCCCCCATGAGCCAGGTGAAGGCGACGCCGGGATAGTGGGCCTGCAGGGCGCGCAGGCTGCGGGCGGTGTAGCGGGTGCCGAGGCGGGCCTCGATGTCGGTGACGTCCACACGGGGGTGGCGCATCAGCGCGCGGGCGGCCTGCATCCTGTCGGCCAGCGGGGCGGGGCCGTCGGATTTCAGCGGGTTGCCGGGGCTGACCAGCCACCAGACCCGGTCCAGTCCGAACCGCTTCAGGGCTTCGAGGGTGATATGGACATGGCCTTCGTGCGGCGGATCGAAGGATCCGCCCAGAAGCCCGATCCGCTGTCCGGGGCGCGCCATGGGATTGCGGTGAAGGGGCACCGGCGTCTCCTGCCTGTCACCCGCCCGGGCGGGCCGGGGTATGGCGCCTTGGCGGGTGAAAATGTCGGTCACTGGCGGATTTGCGCCGGAAGCGACGGGAAAGTCAAACCTCGGGAAGGGGATCTTCCTCGGTGGTGGCCGGTGGCCTGCGCCGGGGCTGGCGTCCTTCCAGGAAGCTGCCGAGTGACTGCAGCCCGGGAACATTGTCGCAGAGAACCTTCATCATCACCAGCAGCGGCACTGCCAGAACCGCCCCCGCCGCGCCCCAGAGCCAGGCCCAGAAGACCACCGCGATAAACACCGAGGCGGCATTCAGCTGCAGGTGCCGTCCGACCAACCAGGGCGTGATCATCTGCCCCTCGATCGAGGTCAGGGTCAGGTAGACCAGTGGCACCAGCAGCGCGGTGCCGGCGCTGTCATAGGTCACCAGGGCGACGGCCCCGGCCACGACCACGCCGATCATCGCGCCGAGATAGGGCAGGTAGTTCAGCAGGAAGGCGGCAACCCCCCAGAGCAGCGCATAGGGCATCCCCATGAAATGCATGGCCCCCCCGACGCAGACCCCGAGCACGGCGTTGATCACCGTGATTGCGGCGAGATAGCGCGACACCTGTCGTTCGACGTCATGGGCGATCCGCGCGGCGCGGCGCTTGCGGCTGAAGTCAGGGAAGGACTGCACCAGGCGGCTGCGGAAATTGTCGCCCATCGACAGCAGGAACATGGCAAAGAGCAGGGCCACCGCCAGCACGGTGCCCGAGGTCACAAGTGACCCGAGCGCGGTCTGCAGGATGCCGGTCGCGGGGGTGACGACGATGGCGTCCTCTTCGCTCTGGTCGCCGCCCGCGCCCCCCGCGGCCATCTGGCTCATTTCCTCCGAGGCCTCCTGAAGGCGCTCGAAGTTGCGCAGCACCTTCCACAGCTTGCGCTGCACTTCTTCCTGGATCTCGGGCGCATCATTGATCAGTGTCTCGCCCGGCAGCCGCAGGGCATAGAGGCCGAGGATGGAGACCGCGCCGATACTGGCGATCAGCAGCACCGCCGAGAGCCCCTCGGGCACCCCCTTGCGGCTCAGCCAGCGCACGAGGGGCGTCAGGGTCATCGCGATGAGAAGGCCCAGCACCACCGGAAGCACCACCGTCTTGGCGACATAGAGCGACCAGAGCAGGAACAGCGCCAGCAGGGCGGCCAGAAGGATCTCGATCCGTTGCAGACTGTGGCGGATCCGGTCGCGGCGCACCGGTTGCGGCCCCTGTGGCTCGGCTGATTCTGGCATGGGTCCCTCGCGCTGACACAGCGGACCAACGCCGCCCGGCCCGTCGCAGTTCCGGGGCGGTGGTCGGGGTCGGTCCGGCGACGCGTCGGCGGCTAGTCGCAGTTGATCATCCAGGGCACGCCGAAGAGGTCCCGGCAGGTACCGAAGCCCCGCGCCCAGAAGGTCGCCGCGAAGCCCGAGGTATCGACCCCCTCGCGGGACAGTGTCGCGTGAACAAGCCGGGCCTCGTCGAGGTTCTCGTATTCCAGCTCGATGGCAAATCCCGAGAGGTCCGTCAGCACCCCAGGCTCCCGGCTGTCGGCGACCATGATGTCCTGACCGGGCAGGGACAGCCTGCCGTGCATGATGCGCCGATGCAGCACAGGCTGCTCCGGCGGGTCCGGCATCTCGCCATAGGTCAGCAGTTGTTCGATCGGGGTCCGGAAAGTGCGGGCGTAATAGTCCAGCGCGGCGCGGGCCTCGCCGTCGAAGTAGAGATAAATGGCCATAACAATATCCTGCGGTTCTCCGCATCGGAAGACCGCCCCCACCGGGGACAGGATACCACGGATACGCTTGCGGCAAAGCCCCGTGGATTCTATGAGGCGCAGGAACCAAAGGAGATAGAGCATCATGGGCTTCAGGATGGGCATCGTGGGTCTGCCGAACGTCGGCAAGTCGACCCTGTTCAACGCGCTGACCAAGACCGCCGCGGCCCAGGCCGCCAACTTCCCCTTCTGCACCATCGAGCCGAACGTCGGCGAGGTGAACGTGCCGGACCGCCGGCTGGACACCCTGGCCGGGATCGCCGGCAGCAAGCAGATCATCCCGGCGCGGATGACCTTCGTCGATATCGCGGGCCTGGTGAAGGGCGCCAGCCAGGGCGAGGGCCTCGGCAACCAGTTCCTCGCCAACATCCGCGAGACCGATGCCATCGCCCACGTGCTGCGCTGCTTCGAGGATGGTGACATCACCCACGTCGACGGACGCGTCGATCCGGTGGCCGATGCCGAGGTAATCGAGACCGAGCTGATGCTCTCGGACCTCGAATCCATCGAGAAGCGCCGCGCCAACCTGGTGCGCAAGCTGAAGGGCAACGACAAGGAAGCGCAGCAGCAGGACCGCCTGCTGGCCGCCGCCCAGGCCGCTCTGGAAGACGGTAAGCCCGCCCGCACGGTCGAGGTCGACGCCGAGGACCTGAAGGCCTGGAAGATGCTGCAGCTGCTGACCTCCAAGCCCGTGCTCTTCGTCTGCAACGTCAACGAGGAAGACGCCGCCAAGGGCAACGATTTCTCTGCCGCGGTCGAGAAGATGGCAGCCGAGCAGGGCGCAGGCACCGTGCTGATCTCGGCCCGGATCGAGGAAGAGATCTCTCAGCTCGACGCCGAAGAGGCCGAGATGTTCCTGGGCGAGATGGGCCTTGAAGAGGCGGGCCTGGACCGTCTGATCCGCGCCGGGTACGAGCTGCTGCACCTCGAGACCTATTTCACCGTCGGCCCCAAGGAGGCCCGCGCCTGGACCATCAAGCAGGGCACCATGGCACCCCAGGCCGCCGGCGTGATCCACGGTGACTTCGAGAAGGGCTTCATCCGCGCCGAGACCATCGCCTATGACGACTACGTCGCCTGCAACGGCGAAAGCGGGGCCAAGGAAGCCGGCAAGATGCGCGCCGAGGGCAAGGCCTACCAGGTCAAGGACGGCGACGTGCTGCACTTCCTGTTCAACACCTGATCCGACGTAAACGGACATGAGAACGCCCGCCCCCGCAAGGGGGCGGGCGTTCCGCTTTTCAAAGGGCCCTGGGGCCGGGGATCAGCGCAGGACCTGCACGATGGTGCGGTCCGTATCGACCAGCACGGGCTGGCCGTTGACGTTGATGTAGCGGTAATCGCTCTCGGGGATGGTCACCAGCTGCGCGCCTTCCGGGATGCCGGCGCCGACCACGACTTCACCGTTCATGTAGACGGGCTCGACCGGGTTGGCCTTGACGTAGGTGACGGTTTCTTCCGGCACGGCAGAGGCACCGGCAGCGGTGCCCAGCAGGACGCCCGCGGCCACGGCCGCCGGGCCGCCGATCAGCGACATGGCCAGCGCGCCGCCGGTCAGGCCACCGGCGGTGGCGGCGTCGGCGCGGTTCTCCTCGTTCACGTCCACGGTCTCCAGCTCGAGGCGCTGGATGTTGCCCTGGATGATCACCGGCTCGGAATCCAGCGAGGCGGTCAGGTAGGGGCTGTAGGCCCAGCCCTGGTTGCCTTCGAAGGTCACCTTGCACCAGTCAATGGCGGTGGCGCACTGCTCGACTTCCACGGCGGCTTCACCGGGGATCACGTCGATGATCTCGCCGCGCGGGCCGGGGTCGGCGCGCAGGTTCAGATCGGTGGTCGCCGTGGCGCTGGTCGAGGCCATGGCGCTGGTTGCGGTCAGGATGGCGGCGGCGCTGAGGCCGAGGGTCTTGGCATACATGGGATTTGTCCTTCCGTTTGCGGTGGCCCTGCTTGGGGGCTGTTCCGAGGCGGATCGCTCCGCCCTTGCACAGCCACACAACGGCGCCCCGCGCTCGCCGGTTCCTGAGGCCTCTGCCGCACCCGGCGAAACCTTGCCGGGGAAGCGGGCGCGACCGGCCTGCGTTGGGGCAATATAATCGTTCTTGGCCAATGGCTTGTGCCCTGATCCGAACTTGTAACAGTTTTCCCTTGTTTTCCCCTCCCCTGCCGCATAGACACACCGACGGAGACGTGGCCGAGTGGTCGAAGGCGCTCCCCTGCTAAGGGAGTAGGCGGGAAACCGTCTCGTGGGTTCGAATCCCATCGTCTCCGCCACCTACCATTTTCATTGAATGGCCTTGGGGCGCTTGATAGCGTATAAGTCTATGGACTTATGCGCTTATTCTCGTTCGTTGATTGCGTTCGTTTCACTTCGATTGCGCTCGGTTCTATTCGTTCCGTGGTATGAAAGGTGGTACGTCCAATGGCCTACACCTCCGGCAAACTGACCAAGAATCTCGTCCGCACCCTGGGCACAGGGCGGCACGGCGACGGCAATGGCCTCTACCTCGTCGTAGACCCATCGGGTGCCCGTCGCTGGATCGTGCGCGTCACCGTGAAGGGGCAGCGTAATCGCCAAGGCAAGCCCAACCGAACGGACTTCGGTCTAGGCGGCGCTGACATCATTACGCTCACAGTCGCCCGCGAGCGAGCGCTTGAATACCGACGCCTCGCAAAGCAAGGGCTAAACCCGAAGTATCACCGCGACAAGGAGGTGCCGTGCTTCGAGGAGGTCGCACGTCAGGTTCACATTGAGCGCCTGCCGACATGGAAGAACCCGAAGCACGGACAGCAGTGGATCAACACGCTTGCCGACTATGCTTTTCCTAAGATCGGCCGAATGCCTGTCTCGGATATCGACCAGCCGGAAATCTTGCAGGTGTTGTCCCCGATCTGGACAGAGAAGCACGAGACCGCGCGCAGGGTGGCGCAGCGGATGAAGGCCGTCCTCGATGTGGCCCGGTCGCGCGGTTACCGCGAGGGTGAAAACCCCGTGACGGTCGTGATGGATGCCCGGGTGTTGCCGCGCGTGAAGGCCAAGGTGAAGCACCACAATGCTATGCGCTGGCAGGATGTGCCCGCATTTTACGCGCAGCTTTCTCAGCAAAGCGGCATGGCAGCCAAGGCGTTGATGTTGACCTGCCTGACGGGGTGCCGAACCAGCGAGGTTTTACAAGCTGTCTGGGAGGAGTTTGATTTCGACGAGCTAATTTGGACGATTCCTGAAGAAAGGACCAAGACGGGAACCGAGCATCGTGTTCCACTTACCGATCAGATGATGGGAATTGTCGAGCCGTTGAAGGCGCTTCGCTCCGAATGTGTCTTTGAGGGGCAGCGCCGACACAAACCACTCTCGAACATGTCGATGCTGATGCTGCTACAACGCATGGAGATCGAGGGGGTGACGGTACACGGGTTCAGATCAGCGTTTCGAGATTGGGCTGCCGAGGTGGGCAACCACCCACGG
>NZ_AFPM01000301.1 GCF_000220565.1 Oceanicola sp. S124
CCCCTCAGGATGGGCAAGGGGCCTCCTGTATCTATCCGATGGCTGAAAATACTGCGGGGGAGTCTCCGACACGGAGACGGGGGCAGAGCCCCCTTGATCCTTCGGCCCCCTTTCGCGAGGCTCAATGCCCCATGATCATGCCTTCCAGCGCATCCTTCTCGGCCGACAGCTGGCTGAGCCGGGCCTTGACCACGTCACCAATGGTGACAATGCCAACCAGCACGCCTTCCTGCACCACCGGCATATGGCGGAACCGGCCCTCGGTCATCTTGCCCAGCACCTGGTCCGAGTTCATCTCGAGGCTGCAGCACACCGGGTCGCGGGTCATCAGCGCCGAGGCCGCCAGTTCCATCACCCCCTCGTCGCGCACGGCCAGGGCGCGCACGATGTCGCGCTCGGACAGGATGCCCTCGGCATGCGCACCGTCGCTGCTGACCACGACCCCGCCGATCCGCTTCTCGCGCAGGATCTGCGCGACCTCGCGGATCGTGACATCCGGGGTGACGGTGAAGACACCTTCGGTGCCCTTGGACTTCAGAATTTGCTGAACCAGCATCAGGTTCCTCCCTGGGTTGATGGACGCTCCTCCCGTTCAAGCGTGGAAGCGCCGTCGTCCCCTGTCAAGAGAGCCCTTCCTGTCGCAGGATCTCGGCCCGCAGCCGCTCGGAGAGCAGCGCAGCCAGCCGGTTGAGCCGGTCGAGCCGCCCGTCATCCTGGTGCCGGACCAGGTAGAAGCTGCGTTTCAGGCGGATCTGCTGCGGCAGGACGCGGCGCAGGTCGGGGTGATGGGGCAGCGAGAAGTCATGCAGGATCCCCAGTCCCGCGCCGCCCGCGACCCAGTGGAACTGCACCGAAACCGAGTTCGACCCCAGTTGCACCCGGCTGACCCCGGCCTCTTCCAGGTAGTCCAGCTCCTTGTCGAAGATCATGTCGGGGATGTAGCCCACCATCCGGTGTCCGCCCAGGTCGGCCAGGCTGCGGATCGGCGGATGCTGCGCAAGGTAGCCGGCGGTCGCCGCCAGATGCAGGTGATAGTCCGAGATCTTCTGCACCAGCAGCCTGCCGGCGGTCGGGGCGCTGACGGTCACCGCCATGTCGGCCTCGCGGCGGCTGAGGTTGAACAGGCGCGGCAGGGCGACGATCTGGATCTCCAGCTCGGGGTTCTCGTCGAGGATGCCGGCGCAGACCTGGGGCAGCAGGAAATTTGCCACCCCGTCCGGCGCGCCGATGCGCACCTGCCCCGACAGGCCCGGCCCGCCCTGCCCCGCGACCTCGGCCGCCCCCGCGAGGAAGGCCGCCTCGCCCCGCGCTGCATGGGTCATCAGGCGCTGGCCGGCCTCGGTCAGCGCATAGCCCTGCGGTGACTTGGCAAAGAGCGCCGTGCCGGTCTCTTCCTCAAGCCGCGCGATCCGGCGCGACACCGTTGCCGGGTCGATGCGCAGGGCGCGCGCCGCCGACGACAGGCTCTCCAGCCGTCCAACAGAGAGGAACACCCGCAGGTCATCCCAGTTCATAGCTGTATTTCCGCAAAACCCATTTGAGTTTTTTCCCCTTTCACGCCCATTTACGCAAGGCTAACCTGCCCGCAACCCCATTCCAGGAGGATTCCATGCAGGAACTGAGCCACTATATCGACGGCGCCCATGTGAAGGGCGGCTCCGGTCGCTTCAGCGACGTACTGAACCCCGCCACCGGCGAAGTCACCGGCCGCGTCCCGCTGGCCAGCGTCGCCGAGGTCAATGACGCCGTGGCCCGTGCCGCCGAGGCGCAAAAGGGCTGGGCCGCCACCAACCCGCAGCGCCGCGCCCGCGTGATGATGAAGTTCGGCGCCCTGATCAACGAGCACATGGACGAGCTGGCCGAGCTGGTCTCGAAGGAACACGGCAAGACCCTGCCCGATGGCCGGGGCGATGTGCAGCGCGGCCTGGAAGTGGTCGAGGTCTGCATGGGCGCGCCGCACATGCTGAAGGGCGAGTTCACCAATGACGGCGGTCCGGGCATCGACCTCTATTCCATGCGCCAGCCGCTTGGCGTCGTGGCCGGCATCACCCCGTTCAACTTCCCCGCGATGATCCCGCTGTGGAAGATGGCGCCGGCGCTGGTGGCCGGCAACGCGATGATCCTGAAGCCCTCCGAGCGCTGCCCCTCGACCTCGCTGCGCCTGGCCGAGCTGCTGAAGGAAGCCGGCCTGCCCGATGGTGTGCTGCAGGTGGTCAACGGTGACAAGGAAGCGGTGGACGCCCTGCTGGACAACGAGACGGTGCAGGCCGTCGGCTTTGTCGGCTCGACCCCGATCGCCCAGTACATCTACGGTCGCGCCACCGCCAACGGCAAGCGCGCCCAGTGCTTCGGCGGCGCCAAGAACCACATGATCATCATGCCCGACGCCGACATGGACAAGGCCGCCGACGCGCTGGTCGGGGCCGGGTTCGGCGCCGCGGGCGAGCGCTGCATGGCGATCTCGGTCGCCGTGCCCGTGGGCCAGAAGACCGCCGACACGCTGATCGAGAAGCTGATGCCGCGGATCGAAAAGCTGAAGGTCGGGCCCTATACCTCGGAAGACGAGGTCGATTACGGCCCCGTCATCACCGCCGCCGCCAAGGCGCGGATCGAGGGGCTGATCTCCTCGGGTGTCGAGCAGGGCGCGACCCTGCTGAAGGACGGCCGCGGCTTCAGCCTGCAGGGCTACGAGGACGGCTTCTATGTCGGCCCGACCCTGTTCGACAACGTGACCCCGGACATGGACATCTACAAGGAAGAGATCTTCGGCCCGGTGCTGTCCCAGGTGCGCGCCGAGACCTATGAAGAGGCGCTGAAGCTGACCATGGACAACCCCTATGGCAACGGCACCGCGATCTTCACCGCCGATGGCGACACCGCGCGCGACTTCGCCAACCGGGTCAACGTGGGCATGGTGGGCATCAACTTCCCGATCCCGGTGCCGCTGAGCTATCACACCTTCGGCGGCTGGAAGAAGTCGGCCTTCGGCGACCTGAACCAGTACGGCCCCGACGCCTTCCGCTTCTACACCCGCACCAAGACCGTCACGACGCGCTGGTTCTCTGGTATCAAGGAAGGTGGCGAGTTCAACTTCAAGGCCATGGACTGATCCCGGCCGCATGGCGGGTGGCCCTGTCGGGCCACCCGCCCCCTGAACAGGGGGATTCCCCCAGGAAAGACTGGAGATGACTGCCCGAGAAACACCGTGACGCGAGGTTTGGGCCCTTCCGGGGCGCCTATCCGGGCCGTGCCGATGGACGCAGCGCATCGGGATGGTGCAGACTGAGGATCCCGACCGTCAGACCGGAACGTCCAGATGTCCTGCTCCTACAAGATCCTGCCGCAGTTCGGATTGGTGCACATCCGCTTCGCCGGCGAGGTCTGCGCAGCCGACAGCCTGGAAGCGCTGCAACGCTTCGCCGAGGATCCGAAGGGCTCGCCCGATCTGAACCAGCTTCTCGACATGCGCGACGTGACCGGGCTGAACCTCGACGTGATGGAAATGCTGAAGGTCCATGCCCGCAAGGCCGAGATCTTCATCCCCGCCGAGCAGGATCGCCTGTTCGTCCACCTGGCGCCCTCCGAGATCGCCCTGAAGATCGCGGGCTTCACGGTGCGCAGCTGGGAACATGTGCCGGGCATCACCCACCGGGTGGTCCGAACCGAGGAACAGGCGCTCCAGGTCCTGGGGTTGCGCGAAAGCTCGATAGACGCCCTGGTGCAGCAGCAGGTTTGAGGAGACCTGCCCGCACCGCGAGGGGCATAATGGGAGGAGGCAGCGATGGATTTCGCACTGGGCGCCGAGGCAGGCGCAATCTTCGACATGGCACGGGCCTTCGGGCAGGACCGGATCGCGCCACATGCGGCCACCTGGGAAGAAGCGGGCGAGATCCCGAAGAACCTCTGGCCCGAGCTGGCAGAGCTTGGCTTCGGCGGGCTCTATGTCTCGGAGGACTCGGGCGGCTCGGGCCTGTCCCGGCTTGAGGCCACACTGGTCTTCGAGGCGCTTTCGATGGCCTGTCCCTCGGTCGCGGCCTTCCTGTCGATCCACAACATGTGCGCCCGTATGCTGGACGATTTCGGCTCGGCGGCGCTGAAAGAGGCCCTGCTGCCCGGCGCGCTGAGCATGCAAACCGTGCTTTCGTATTGCCTGACCGAACCCGGCTCGGGCTCGGACGCCGCCGCGCTGAAGACCCGGGCCGAACGGACCGAGACCGGCTGGCGCCTGACCGGCGCCAAGGCCTTCATCTCGGGCGGGGGGTATTCGGACGGCTACGTGGTCATGGCGCGTTCGGGCGGGCCGGGGCCGAAGGGGGTCTCTGCCTTCTACGTCCCTGCCGGCACCCAGGGGCTGTCCTTCGGCGGGCTGGAACGCAAGATGGGCTGGAAAAGCCAGCCGACCCGCGCGGTGCAGTTCGACGGCTGCGAGATCCCGGCGGAAAACCTGATCGGCGAAGAGGGCCAGGGCTTCACCTATGCGATGAAAGGGCTGGACGGCGGACGGCTGAACATCTCGGCCTGTTCCCTTGGCGCGGCCCAGGCGGCACTGGATGCCACGCTGGCCTACATGCGAGACCGCAAGGCCTTCGGGCAGAGCCTGACCGACTTCCAGGCCCTGCAGTTCCGCCTCGCCGACCTCGAGATCGAGCTGCAGGCGGCGCGCGTCTTCCTGCGCCAGGCCGCCTGGAAGCTGGACCAGCGCGCCCCCGACGCCACCAAGCACTGCGCCATGGCGAAGAAATTCGTCACCGAGGCCGGATCGCGCATCGTCAATCAGTGCCTGCAACTGCATGGCGGCTATGGTTATCTTGCCGATTATGGAATCGAGAAACTGGTGCGGGATCTGCGCGTCCACGAGATCCTCGAAGGGACCAACGAGATCATGCGCCTCATCGTGGCAAGGAGCCTCGTTTCGACATGAGCGACCTGACAATCCGGCGTGAGGGACACGCCGGGTGGATTACCCTCTCGCGGCCCGAGGCGCTGAATGCGCTCAGCCACCAGATGGCACTGGATATAGAGGCGGCGCTGCGCGACTGGCAGCAGGACGCGGGCGTCGCGCTGGTGATCCTGGATGCGGCGGGTGACAAGGCCTTCTGCGCCGGCGGCGACATCCGCCAGATGTACGACACCGGGCGCGCCGGCGATTACGCCTACGGGCGCCGGTTCTGGCGCGACGAATACCGCATGAACGCCCTGCTGGCGGGCTATCCCAAGCCCGTCGTCAGTTTCCTGCAGGGCTTTGTCATGGGCGGCGGGGTCGGCGTCGGCTGCCATGTCGCGCATCGGGTGGTCGGCGAAAGCGCCCGCATCGCCATGCCGGAATGCGGCATCGGACTGGTACCGGACGTGGGCGGCTCGCTGCTGCTGGCGCGGGCGCCGGGGCACCTCGGGGCCTACCTCGGGCTGACCGGGGCGCGGATGGCGCCGGGCGATGCGATCCACGCGGGCTTTGCCGATCACTTCCTGCCGGAAGCCGACTGGCCAGCACTGAAGGCCGCACTCTGCGCGGCGGGCACGCCCGCGCCGCTGATGAAGGCCACGCGCCCCGCCCCGCCCTCGCGGCTGGCCGAGAACCAGGATTACATCGACGCGCTCTTTGCCCCGGGCACCCTGCCCGGCATCCGCGCCGCCCTGGCCGAGGAGAGCGGCGACGACATCGCCGACCGTGCCCTGAAGGCGCTGGACGCGGGCTGCCCGCTGTCGATGGCCGCCACGCTGGAAATGCTGGACCGCCTGCACGATGCCAGCGACATCACCGAGGCGCTGCGGCTGGAATACCGTTTCACCGCCCGCGCCATGGAGCACGGCGACTTCATCGAGGGGATCCGGGCGCAGATCATCGACCGCGACCGCAAGCCGCGCTGGCGCCACGGGCTGGACATCGCGCCCGAGGTGGTCGCGGCGATGCTGGCGCCGCTGGAGGAGGAACTGGCCCTCTGAGCAGGGCCGGACCACATAGGGAGGAGGACACATGAAGATCGGATTCATCGGGCTGGGCAACATGGGCGCGCCCATGGCCCGCAACCTGGCCACGGCCGGACACGAGGTGACAGGCTACGACATGGCGGATGTGGCCGTGCCCGGCGTCACGCTGGCCCATACGGCCGCCGCCGCCGCGGAGGGCGCCGAGGTGGTGATCACCATGCTGCCGAACGGAGAGATCCTGCGCGCCGTCGCGGCCCAGATCCTGCCAGGTATGACCTCGGGCGCGGTGCACCTGGACTGCTCGACCGTCGACGTGGACAGCGCCCGCGCGGTGGCCGGGCTGGCCGCGGAACACGGCGTGCAGGCGATGGACGCACCGGTCTCGGGCGGCACCGGCGGGGCGGATGCGGGCACACTGACCTTCATGGCCGGCGGCTCGGTCGAGGCCTTCGCCCGGGTCGCGCCGCTGTTCGAGATCATGGGCCAGAAGGCCGTCCACTGCGGCGGTTCGGGCAATGGGCAGGCGGCGAAGATCTGCAACAACATGATCCTCGGCGTTACCATGATCGCCACCTGCGAAGCCTTCGCCCTGGCCGACAAGCTGGGGCTGGACCGGCAGGCGATGTTCGACGTGGTCTCGACCTCGTCCGGCTACAGCTGGTCGATGAACGCCTATTGCCCCGCCCCCGGCGTCGGGCCGAAATCCCCGGCAGACAACGGCTACCAGCCCGGCTTCGCCGCCGCGCTCATGCTGAAGGACCTGCGACTGTCGCAGCTCGCGGCCGACAGCGCGGGGGCCGAAACTCCGATGGGTGCCATGGCCGAGCAGCTCTACTCGACCTTCGTCGAGGACGAGGGCAATGGCGGCAAGGACTTCTCGGCCATGCTGCCCCGCTTCAGCGCCCGCAACGCCGGCGACAAGGGCTGAACTTGCCCCATGCCCCCGCCCCGGCCAGGGTTCCCGGGGCTGGCGCACAGGGCCGGGGCATGGGGCGACAGGCGAAGGGCAACAGGCTGGCAATGCTGAAATTTCTCGACTTCGACCCGGCCCTCGCCGAGGCCTGCGCGGCGGAATTCCTGGCCGCCCCCGAAGGGCGCGCGCTGTTCCCCGAGCCGCCCGCAACCCGCCCCGCCTTCCTGCGCATCGACAATGCGGCGGATGGCGCGCTGCCGCGCTTCGTGCTGAAGATGGACCTGGGCGGGCGTCTCTTCGTGCTGAAGCTCAACCTCGCCGCCGCCGGGGTCGGAGGGCTGGCGCAGGAGTATCATGCGCTGCGGCGGCTGCGCGCCGCGCTGCAGGACAGCCCCGGACTGGGCGTGGTGCAGCCGCTCTACCTCTCGCCCGGCGGCACCTTCATGGTGACCGACTTCAACGACGAGGACACCGCCTGGACCCGGTTGACCTCGGGGGAGGATCCGGCGCCGGTCTACACCCTGGCCGGGCGCTGGCTGGCCGCACTGCACGACCAGGCCCCGGCGGACGAGGCCCCCTTCTGGCCCAAGTGGATCTTCACGAAACTGGATGCGGTGCAGGCCTCCGGCACTGCGCAGGCGCGCCCGCAGGCCTTCCGCCCGATGATGCGCGCGCTGCGCCAGCAGGCCGAGGGTTTGCGCGGAAGGGTCTCGCGCCGTTGCCTCTGCCATGGCGACTTTCATCCCGGCAACCTGCTGATCGGCCCGGCGGGCGCACGCGGCCTCGACCTCTCGGAAGAGCAGCGCAAGCTGGCGGTCTACGACATGGTGGATTTCCTCAAGGCCGATGTGAAATGCGATGGCCCCGACGCACAGGTCGGCGCGGGCGGCGTGCTCGCCCCCTCGCGCGCGGCCTTCCTTGACGGCTACGGCCAGGAGATCGACGCGGAGCTGCTGGACTTCTGCCTGCGCGCCCGGCTGCTGATCACCTGGATCGGCATCGACCGCGACAGATACGCCCGCTCGGATTTCCAGCGCGACAAGTGGGCCCGGCTGGAACGCCGCCTGTCGCTGGCCTTCGACCGGTCCTGAACGGCATCCGGCGCCTTTCCGCCGAGCGCCGCGCAGCGCGGCGGCGGAAGGGACAGGCGGCTGCGTATCACCCTCGAAACGCCCATCGAGGAGAGCAGAGATGATCCATCCCACCCTGACCCGCGTCATCGCCATCGTGCTGGCCGGCACGCTGACCTTCGGGCTTGCGGCCCCCTCCTTCGCGCAGGGAGCACAGCGCCCGGCGCAGCAGGAGTGCCAGCAAGGCAAGCCCGGCCAGACCTGTCGACATCAGGGCAACGTACAGCAGCAAGGACATCAGCAGGGCCAGGCAACCAGCCAAAGGCCACAGCAGCAAGGCCAGCAGATGCACCAGCTGACCCGGGACCAGCGGCACCGCCTGCCCGAACCGCCCAAGGGCCAGTCCTATCGCCGGCATGGCGACCAGGTGGTGCGGGTCGATGACAGCACCGGCGCGGTGATCGCCGTGGTGGGACTTGCCGCCATCCTTCTGGCAACCCGGTAGAGTGCGCGGTGGCGGCCTATTCGGCTGCCACCTTCGCCGCCGAGAGGATCTCTTTCAGGTAGTGCCCGGTGTGGGACCGCGCGACCTCGGCGACCTCTTCCGGCGTGCCGATCGCCACGACCTCGCCGCCGCCGTCACCGCCTTCGGGGCCGATGTCGATGATATGGTCGGCGGTCTTGATGACGTCGAGGTTGTGCTCGATCACCACCACGGTATTGCCCTGCTCGACCAGTTCATGCAGCACTTCCAACAGCTTGCGCACGTCTTCGAAGTGCAGGCCCGTGGTCGGTTCGTCGAGGATATAGAGCGTCCGGCCCGTGGACCGGCGGCTGAGCTCCTTCGACAGTTTCACCCGCTGCGCCTCGCCACCCGAGAGGGTTGTCGCCTGCTGGCCGACCTTGATGTAGCCCAGACCGACACGCACCAGCGCATCCATCTTCTCGCGGATGCTGGGCACCGCCTGGAAGAACTCCTGCGCATCCTCGACCGTCATGTCGAGCACATCGGCGATGGACTTGCCCTTGAACTTGATCTCCAGCGTCTCGCGGTTGTAGCGGGCCCCCTTGCAGGTCTCGCATTCGACATAGACGTCGGGCAGGAAGTGCATCTCGATCTTGATCACGCCGTCGCCCTGGCAGGCCTCGCAGCGACCGCCCTTGATGTTGAAGCTGAAGCGCCCGGGCTTGTAGCCGCGCGCCTTGGCCTCGGGGAGCCCCGCGAACCAGTCGCGGATCGGGGTGAAGGCACCGGTATAGGTCGCCGGGTTCGAGCGCGGCGTGCGCCCGATGGGCCGCTGGTCGATGTCGATCACCTTGTCGAGGTATTCCAGCCCCTTGATCGTCTCGCAGGGCGCGGGCGTCTGGCGCGCGCCGTTCAGCCGCATCGAGGCGGTCTTGAACAGGGTCTCGATGGTCAGCGTCGACTTGCCCCCACCCGAGACACCGGACACGCAGACGAACTTGCCCAGCGGGAACTCGGCGGTGACGTCCTTCAGGTTGTTGCCGGTGGCCTTGACCACCTTCAGCGCCTTGCCATTGCCTTCGCGCCGCACCGCCGGGATGGCGATCTCGCGCTTGCCCGAGAGGTACTGGCCGGTGACGCTGGCGCTGTCGGCGGCGATTTCGGCCGGGGTCCCCTTCGAGACCACCTGCCCGCCATGCACCCCGGCCCCCGGACCGATGTCGAAGACGTAATCCGCCTCGCGGATCGCCTCTTCGTCATGTTCGACCACGATCACCGAATTGCCCTGGTCGCGCAGCGATTTCAGCGTCTCCAGCAGGCGCCCGTTGTCGCGCTGGTGCAGCCCGATGGAGGGCTCGTCGAGCACGTAGAGCACGCCCGTCAGGCCGGAACCGATCTGGCTGGCCAGCCGGATGCGCTGGCTTTCCCCGCCTGAAAGCGTGCCCGAGGCGCGCGACAACGTCAGGTATTCCAGCCCGACATTGTTCAGGAAGCCGAGCCGCTCGCGGATCTCCTTCACGATGGGGCCGGCGATCTCGCCCTTCTGCTTCGACAGGCTGGCCGGCGCCGCCTGGATCCAGTCCAGCGCCTCGCGGATCGACATCTCGACCACCTGGCCGATATGCATCTGGTCGATCTTCACCGCCAGCGCCTCGGGCTTCAGGCGGTAGCCGTTGCAATGGCCGCAGCGACGGTTGTTCTGGTAGCGCTCGAATTCCTCGCGTACCCAGTTGCTGTCGGTCTCGCGGTAGCGGCGTTCCATGTTGGGAATGACGCCCTCGAAGGCGCGGGTGATGTTGTAGACCCGCCCGCCCTCGTCATAGCGGAAGGCGATCTCCTCGTCCCCCGAGCCGCGCAGGAAGACGTTCTGCACCTTCTTCGGCAGGTCCTTCCAGCGGGCGTTCTTGTCGAAATCGTAATGCTTGGCGATGGCGTCGATGGTCTGCAGGAAATAGGGCGACTTGCCCTTGCGCCAGGGCGCGATGGCGCCATCGGCCACCTTCAGCTGGGCATCGGGCACCACGAGGCGCTCGTCGAAGAACAACTCCATCCCCAACCCGTCGCAATGCGGGCAGGCGCCGTCGGGGGCGTTGAAGGAAAACAGGCGCGGCTCGATCTCGGGGATCGAGAAGCCACTGACGGGACAGGCGAAATTCTCACTGAAGGTGATCCGCTCGGGCTCGCCTTCCTGCGGGGCGGTCTCAAGCACGGCGATGCCCGAGGCCAGATCCAGCGCGGTGCGGAAACTGTCGGCCAGCCGGGTTTCCATGCCCTCGCGCACCACGATCCGGTCGACGACCACGTCGATGTCATGACGGTACTTCTTGTCTAGCACCGGCGGCTCGTCGAGCTCGTAGAAGTCGCCGTTGACCTTCACCCGCTGGAAGCCCTGCTTGCGCAGCTCAAGGAAGTCCTTCCTGTACTCTCCCTTGCGGTCGCGGACGATGGGGGCCAGCAGGTAGGCGCGGGTCCCCTCCTCCATGCCCATGACGCGGTCGACCATGTCCTGCACCTGCTGCGCCTCGATGGGCAGGCCGGTGGCGGGGCTGTAGGGCGTGCCCGAGCGCGCGAAGAGCAGGCGCATGTAGTCGTAGATCTCGGTCACCGTGCCGACGGTCGAGCGCGGGTTCTTCGAGGTCGTCTTCTGCTCGATGGAAATCGCCGGGCTGAGGCCCGAGATATGATCCACGTCGGGCTTTTCCATCATGTCGAGGAACTGGCGCGCATAGGCCGAGAGGCTTTCCACGTAGCGCCGCTGCCCCTCGGCATAGATCGTGTCAAAGGCAAGAGAGGACTTGCCCGAGCCCGACAGCCCGGTGATCACCACCAGCTGGTCGCGCGGGATATCCACGTCGATACCCTTGAGGTTGTGTTCGCGCGCGCCGCGGACCTCGATGAACTTCTGATCGGCCATGACTGCCCCCGGGAACGCTGGCTTTGTAAGACTCTGGCAAGAGATAGTGGACTGTGGGCGAAGGTCCAAGCGGAAAGTGAGAACCAAAGGTGAACTTTCTCGCACCGGCGACAGGCTGCTGCCATGCTGGGCCGGCGCGCGCCGCGCGCGTGGATCGGGTTGCCTTGGCGGCGGAGGATCTCTAACACGGAATCGTTATGCTATAACATTACGAATCGGATCCGTAGGAGGACCACATGATGATCACGGACAGCCGCCGCCTTGGCGGGTTTGCCCTCGGGGCCCTTCTGGCACTGGGCCAGCCTGCCCTGGCCGAAGACAGGTCGCACGATCACGCGCATGACCACGGGCACGCCCATGATGCCGACAGCCAGCGCATCTACAAGGGCTACTTCCTCGACGAGGAGATCCAGCCGCGCACCCTGGCCGACTGGCAGGGCGACTGGCAGTCGGTCTATCCGCTGCTGCAGGATGGCACCCTGGCGCCGGTGATGGCGCACAAGGCCGAAAGCGGCGACAAGAGCGCCGAGGACTACACCGCCTATTACGAGATCGGCTATGCCACCGAGGTGGACCGGATCGAGATCGAGGGCGACACCTTCACCTTCCATGGCGCTGAGGTGGCCTCGGGGCACTATGCCTCGGACGGCTACGAGGTGCTGACCTATGCCAAGGGCAACCGCGGCGTGCGCTACATCTTCGAGAAGATCGACGGCGACGCCGCCGCCCCGCAGTTCGTGCAGTTCAGCGACCACGCGGTCTTTCCGACAGATGCCGGGCATTTCCACCTCTACTGGGGCGATGACCGCGCCGCGCTGCTGGAGGAAGTGACCAACTGGCCGACCTACTACCCCAGCGAGATGACCGGCGCCCAGATCGTCGACGAGATGATCGCCCACTGACCCCCGGGGCAGGTACAGGGCCGGGGGTGACCCCGGCCCTATTTCTGCGCCATCGCCCAGGCGATGATCGGGAAGTCAGGATCATTGGTCAGGTCATCGCTTGCGCGGTCATAGACCGGCGGCCAGGCCCCGGCCTCATGCGCCTCGATATTGCGCCGGGCGGCGGCCCGGTTGCCCCACTGACGGGACCGGATCGTCGCCTTGGGGAAACCCGCCTCGATCAGCAGGTTCTTCAGCCCCCGCGCCGACCAGCGCGAACAATCCACCGGCGCCCCGTGGAAGGGCACATGGAAGGGCGTGGCCACGTAGAACCAGCCGCCGGGGCGCAGCATGTCCAGCACATGGCGGGTGGCGGCATAGGGGCGGTCGAGGTGTTCCCAGACCTGATCGGCGATCACCAGGTCGAACTGGCGCGCCTGCCCCGCCTCGTCCCGCACCGGACCGTCGCAAATGTCATGGGCGGGGTAGAGAAACCGCTCGTAGCTGGCGAAATCGAACTGCCGGCCCCATTTGCCGCTGATCTCGGCGACCTGCAGGCGCGACGGCTCAAGCTCCTGGATCCAGCGGCGCGAGGTCTTGCGCATGGCGATACGGTTCAGGCTGGCCACATGTCCCCCTATCCGCCCCGCAGGCGGGTTGTCCCGGCGCCAGCCTAGCCCGGAAGCCATGGAAAACCCAACGAAAAGGGGCGCCCGCACGGGACGCCCCCTGGTTTGTCTGCCGTGGCGCCGATCAGATGTGGATCGCGCGGCCATAGGCCTGCAGCACCGACTCATGCAGCATCTCCGACAGGGTCGGGTGCGGGAAGACGGTGTGCATCAGGTCCTCTTCGGTGGTCTCCAGCGCCTGGCCGACCACATAGCCCTGGATCAGCTCGGTCACTTCCGCGCCGACCATGTGGGCGCCCAGAAGCTCGCCGGTCTTGGCGTCGAAGATGGTCTTGATCAGGCCCTCGGGTTCGCCGAGCGCAACCGCCTTGCCGTTGCCGATGAAGGGGAACTTGCCGACCTTGATGTCGTAGCCCGCGTCCTTGGCCTTGGCCTCGGTCAGGCCGACAGAGGCAACCTGGGGATGGCAGTAGGTGCAGCCGGCGATGGAGTTCGGTCGGATCGGATGGACCTTCTTGCCCGCCGCATGCTCGGCCACCATGACGCCTTCGTGGCTGGCCTTGTGCGCCAGCCAGGGCGCGCCGGCGATGTCGCCGATGGCATAGAGCCCCTCGACGCCGGTGCGGCAGTATTCATCGACCACCACATGGGTGCGGTCGACCTTCACGCCCAGCTCTTCCAGCCCGAGGTTTTCCACGTTGCCGACGATGCCGACGGCGGAAATCACGGTGTCGAACTCCTGCGTCTCGACCTTGCCGCCGACCTCGATATGCGCAGTGACCTTGCCCTTGGCCCGGTCCAGCTTCTTGACCATGGCTTTCTCCATGATCTTCATGCCCTGCTTGACGAACTGCTTCTTGGCGAAGGCGCTGATATCGGCGTCTTCAACCGGCAGCACGCGGTCCATCACCTCGACCACGGTCGTGTCGGCCCCGAGGGTATTGTAGAAGCTGGCAAATTCGATGCCGATCGCACCGGATCCGATGACCAGCAGCTTCTTCGGCATGCGGGCCGGTTTCAGCGCGTGGCGGTAGGTCCAGACCAGGTCGCCGTCTGCTTCCAGGCCCGGGAGTTCGCGCGCCCGGGCGCCGGTGGCCAGCACGATGGTCTTGCCGGTCAGCTCTTCGGTGCCGTCCTTGGTCTTGACCGAGACCTTGCCCTTGGCGGGCAGGCTGGCCTCGCCCATGATCACGGTGACCTTGTTCTTCTTCAGCAGGCCGCGCACGCCGCCTTCCATCTGCTTGGCCACCCCACGAGAGCGGTTGACCACGGCATCCAGATCATAGTCGATCTTCTCGGCGGAAAGGCCGAATTCCTTGGCCCGCTCCATCAGGTGGAAGACCTCGGAGCTGCGCAGCAGCGCCTTGGTGGGAATGCAGCCCCAGTTCAGGCAGATGCCGCCCAGGTGCTCGCGTTCGACCACGGCCACGTTCAGGCCGAGCTGTGCGGCCCTGATCGCGGCGACATAGCCGCCGGGCCCTGCCCCGATCACGATGAAATCGAATGACTTGGCTGCCATCTGCCCCTCCGCTGCGCCTTCGCTCAAAAGATAGTTTGACGTTAAACTATCTGCCAGCCAGCGACAAGCACGGGAAGCGGCCCGGACACGTCCCGTGCCGAAAGGCCGCTATGCACCCGGGGAAACCCGACGCCGGTTCCCCGCGAAGGTAGCCTCTGCCGCGAGACTGTCAAAGGGGGCGAAGGTCGTGCAGCGGGATATCGCGGGCCCTCGCCCCGCCGGAGCCCCCTGTTCAAAGCCATTTCCAGATATCCACGCCCTGCCCCCCCCCCGGTGGCAACGAAAACCCCCGGGGCGCGGGGCACCCGGGGGTCATCTCCTGTCCGGCAATGGCCGAGAGGTCAGCCTGCGGCGGCCTCCAGCTCTCGCATGGTGGCGCCATAGCCGCCCTTGTCGAGATAGGCCGCCTCGGAGGCGGTGCTGCGCCGCGCCAGCGCCTCGTTCCGGTAGGGGAAGCGGCCGAACTTGCGGATCACCTCGCGGTGCGCCTTGGCGTGGATCATGTTGGCCGCGCCGGTCTGCGGCATCCGCTCGGCCATCAGGCGCACGCAGCGGTCCTGATCGCAGAGGCTTTCAGAGTGCATCAGCGGCAGGTAGAAGAACTGCCGCGCCGGCTCGTCGATCTTGATGTCCCAGCCGTGGTCGATGGCCATCTTGGCCGCCGCCAGCGCCACCTTGTCCGAGGCGAAGGCCGCCTTCTGCCCGCGGAACATGTTGCGCGGGAACTGGTCCATCAGGATGATATAGGCCAGCGCCCCGCTGGGATAGGTCAGCCACAGCCCGTAGGTGCCGCCCTGCGCGCTTTTCCAGGCCTCGCCGAAGCGGTCGCGGATCTGCTGGTCCAGGTCGTCGCTCGCCTTGTACCAGCCGTCCTGGCCGACCTCATCCAACCAGAAGGACAATACCTCGTCGGGGGCAATCATGGCTCTCTCCTCAATGCTGGCGATTGCGCCGTTTCGTTCACTGTTACAAAGCTTTTACAGGAATGGAATGGAGGAATTCCCTGCCTGCGCAATTCGCCGCCGCTATTGCGTCGAATCCTCGGCCGCCGCCTCCTCTGCGGCCTCATGCGCCCATTCCTGCGCCGCCTCGACCGCGACCGGGGTCGAGGACATGAGCACCGGCGCATAGGCCCCGGTGTCCTCGGCGGCAATCGCCGGGCGCTGCGTCATCCGGTAGAAGGCATAGCCCGCCGTCGCCAGCAGCAGCACGGCAATGAAGAGGAAGAAGCCCCCCGGCCCCGCCACGGTCATCACCCAACCGGTCAGCAGCGGGCCGCCGATGGCGCCCAACCCGTTGACGAACATCATGCCCGCGCTGCCCGCCGCCATCTGGTCGTGTTCGAGCAGATCGTTCAGATAGGCCAGCAGCAACGAATAGAGCGGGTTGGTCATGCCGCCGATGAACACCGCCGCCACCAGCAGCGCCACGTAGCTGTCACCCAGCATCCAGCCGATGCCGGCGCCGACGCCGCCGATGATCGCCTCGATGGCGATCAGCAGGCGCCGGTCCATGCGGTCCGACAACCACCCCAGCGGATAGAGCGACAGCATCGCGCCAACGTAGAACATGGTGATGAACAGCGAGATCTGCGGCAGCTTCAGCCCTGCCTGGGTGCCGAAAACCGCCGCCATGCCGAACTGCGCCGAGAAGGCGCCGCCGACCAGGAAGACGCCGACCAAGCTCAGCGGAGAGGTCTGGAACAGCTCCTTCAGCGACATCGGCTTGGTTGAATCGAAGGCCGGCGTCGGCGAGACCGACAGCAGGATCGGCGCGAAGGAGATCGAGACCAGCACCGAGGGCACGATGAACAGGATGAAGCCGGCCGGATCGCCAAGCAGCAGGATGCCCTGCGCCGCCATGATCCCTATCACCTGCACGAACATGTAAAGCGCCAGCGACTGGCCGCGGGTCTCGTTCGTTGAGGCGTTGTTCAGCCAGCTCTCGGCGGTGACGTAGACGCCCGAGAAGCAGAAGCCGATGATCACCCGTTCGATCGACCAGGCCCAGGGGTTGGGATAGGCGGGGTAGAGGATCAGCACCGCCGAGATGAACGAGCCGAGCGCCGCGAAGACCCGCACGTGGCCGACCCGCCGGATCATCTCGGGCGCCAGCCGCGAGCCGCCGAGGAAGCCGGCGAAATAGGCCGACATCACAAGCGACATCTGGAAGGTCGAGAAGCCCTCGATCTCGCCCCGCACACCCAGCAGGGTGCCTTGCAGGCCGTTGCCAAGCATCAGCAGCATCAGGCCCAGCAGAAGGGCCCAGGAGGTTCCGAGAACCTGAAGCATGCGGTGTCTCCTCTGTCGGGGCCACGGGCGGAACTGTGGCCGGCGCCCTGGCGGGGGTCGGACAGGGCCCTCAGGCCCCGACCCATGGATTTCACGTCAGCGCTGCGGGATCAACAGCGAGGCGTCGCCATAGGAGAAAAAGCGGTATTTCCCTTGAATGGCATGGGCATAGACCTGCCGGATCGTCTCGGGGCCCATCAGGGCAGAGACCAGCATCATCAGTGTCGACTTGGGCAGGTGGAAATTGGTCATCAGGGCATCTGCCACGACGAAGGTGAAACCCGGGTAAATGAAGATGTCCGTCTCGCCCCGCCAGGGGGCGATGGCCCCGGTTTCCCGCGCCGCGCTTTCGATCAGGCGCAGGGCGGTGGTGCCGACCGGGATCACCCGGCCGCCGGCGGCCTTGGTGGCGGCGATCTCGGCGGCGGCACTCTCGGTCACCTCGCCCCATTCCGCGTGCATCCTGTGGGTGGTGACATCCTCGACCTTCACCGGCAGGAAGGTGCCGGCCCCGACATGCAGGGTCACATGGGTGAAGTCGATGCCCTTGGCAGCCAGCCCCGCCAGCAGCTCCTGATCGAAATGCAGCGAGGCGGTCGGCGCGGCCACGGCGCCCGTCTTCTCGGCCCAGACGGTCTGGTAGTCCTGCTTGTCCTGTTCGTCCGGGGCGCGCAGGGCGGCGATATAGGGCGGCAGCGGCATCTGCCCGGCCTCGGCCAGGGCGGCGTCGAAATCGCCCTCTGCCTCGAAGCGCAGCAGGGCCTGGCCCGCGTCGCGGCTCTCGACCACGGCGGCCAGGCGCGGCGAGAAGCGGATCACCTCGCCGTCACGCACCTTCTTCAGCGGCTTCAGCAGGGCGGCCCAGGTGCCTTCGGCGCGGGGCTCCAGCAGGGTGACCTCGATCCGCGCCTCGGTCTCGCCCTGGTCAGAGCTGCGCCGTCGCAGCCCCGAGAGCCGCGCCGGAATGACCTTGGTATCGTTTAGTACCAGCCGGTCGCCCGGTCGCAGGAAGTCACCGAGATCGCGCACCACGGCGTCGCGGATCGTACCGCCCTCGGCCACCAGCAGCTTCGCCGAGCTGCGCGGCCGCGCCGGGCGCGTCGCGATCAGCCCCTCGGGCAGATCGAAATCGAAATCGGACAGCTGCACGGCAAACCCCCGGGACACTCTGGTAAACTCGGGGCCCGGCTACACCCTCCCCGCCTTGCCTGCAACTCCCCGGCGCGGCGCGTCCACCCGGTGGCCCGGCGCCCGACCGCCGCTCGGGAGCCCGGGGGCCCCGGGGGCCATGTCACTCAGCGCCCGGCGCCGGGCGGCGGAAGATCTCGCGGAACATGCCCGGGGTCAGCGCCGACAGCGGGTTCACCCGCACCTTCGGCCCCGAGGCCGGCCCCTCCAGCCGGAAATTGAACCCGATCAGCCCCTCTCCCTTGCGGGTCAGCACCGATCCGATGCCGTTCAGCAGGTAGAGCGGCGAGAACACGCCCTGCATGTCCAGCCGGTCGCCCGCCAGGTCATAGGTGCCATCCAGCGAGATCCCCAGCGAGGCACCGACCGCGCTGGCGCTGTGCACCACCAGCGCCTCGGGGGTCAGGGTGAAATCCGCCTCGACATCGCCGAACAGGATGCCCGGCCCGGAAAGCTGCTCCAGCAGGCCGACGATCGACAGGGCATTCAGCAGCTCGGCCATGACCGGCGCCTCGCGGATGCGGATGTCCTTGATTGCCAGGTGCCCGGCGTAGTGCCCCGGGGTGCCCTGCGGCACCAGGTCCAGCGCCAGCCGGCCACCGCTGCCCTGCTTCAGATAGCCCGCCGCCGCCAGCACCGCGCTGGCATCCGCGGCCTCGATGCGGATCGCGCGCGGGCTCCAGACCCCCGTCACCCCCGCGCCGCCGTTCACCCGCCCCGAGAAGCGCAGCGCGCCGCCCCCGGCAGGCTGGCCCCGGAAGCCGGTCAGCGCCAGCCCCCGCCCGACCTCCAGCCGGTCGAGCGCCACCGAGACCGGCAGGGCGCCGCTGCCACCGCCCGGCAGGTCCGGCATCCTTCCGAGGTCGACGCGGCCGCCCGTGACCTCCAGCGCGGTACCGCCCCCCGAAGGACGCACCCGCGCCGAGACATCCAGCCAGCCCCCCGCCCGCAGGCGGTTGAGCGAGAGCAGTTGCAATGCGCCGCCGGGCGATGCGGTAAGATCCCCCGCCAGCGTCAGCCCCGGCGCCTCGAGCGAGAAGGCATCCAGCCGCAACGCCTCGCCCAGCCGTCCCTCGGCACTGAGCCGCCCCGTGCCCGCCTGCGACAGCGCGAAGCCGAGCGCCGGAATGCGCAGGCCCAGCCCGGCAAGGTCGCTTTCGACGCGAAAGTCGATCCGGTCGGCCTCGTGCAGCTCAAGCGACAGGTCCGCCGCGCCCTGTCCCGAAAGCGTCCCCTCGGGCAGCCGCAGCCCGAGCGCCTCGGCCCCCGCCGCATCCAGCGTGACCCGGGCGGTGACCCGCGCCGGATCCGCCGCCTCGCCCAGCCCGGCGTCGAAACGGCCCCGGAACGCGAGGCCATCCAGCGTGCCGGCGCCCGACACCTCGATGTCGCTCTTGTCGCCGGTGATCTGCAGCGCCGAGGCCTCCAGCCGGCGCCCCGGCACCAGGCTGTCGCTCTCGACCTCCAGGACACGGGCCGAGTAGCTGGCCTCGACCGCCTCGATCGGCAGGTCCTTCAGCAGCGGCAAAGAGATCAGCGCCTCGACCTCGGCCCGCCCGCTGGCCATTCCGGGGTCCTGTCCGGCCTTCTGCAAGAGGTTCAGCGGCGGATGGTCCAGCAGCTTCAGCACGTCGCCCAGGGCCCCGCGGGCCCGCAGGGTGACCTCGCCGAGAGAGGGCTTAACCGTAATGTCCGGCACCACGAAGGCGGTGCCAGAAACGTCCAGCCGGCCGCCACCCGGCACGTCGACCACGCCCGCATCCGACAGCACGGCGAAGCGGTCGCCGCGGATCGATGCATGTCCCCGCGCCTCGCGCACCGGCGGCATCCCGGTCAGGTAGGCCAGGGTCGCCTCGTCGAAGTCGAACCCCACGTGCAGCTCGGGCTTTTGCCCTTCGCTGGCGCGCAGCGCGAACTGAAGATGCGACAGCGCCCCCTCGAGCAGGTTGCGCGACACCCAGTTGCGCGTCTTCGGCTTTGCCAGCGGCGGCCAGAAGGCCAGCACGTCATCGGGCGAGAACCGCGCCGTCGCATCCGCCGGTTCGGCCAGCGCGCCTTCCAGCCCCAACTCCCAGCCGTCGCGGGCCCGCATCCAGCCCGACAGCTGCAACGACTGCTCGCCTTCCGAGAGGACAAGCTGCCCCAGGGACAGCTCGAAGGGCTCGACCCCGAGACGCAGCTCTGCCTCGGCCCGGTCGAGCCGCAGCGCAGCGGCAAAGAGGTCGCCGGGATTGGCCACGATGTCCGAGGCCGAAAGCTGGCCGGTCATCTCGACCCCGCCGCCGGGTCCGGTGCCAAGCTGGAAGGCGCCCTCGGCCAGCAGGCTGACCCAGCGGGATTGCAGCGACAACTCGGTGAACCGCAGGATCTGGCTGGCAGGATCGAAGGAAAAGTAGCTGCGGGCGGCATCGAAGGGGATCGGGCGGGTGCCCTCCGAGGGGCGCAGCACCCCGGCCCCGATCTGCAGCGTGGCATAGAGCGGGCCAAGCCGGCCATCGCCCTCGATCGCCACCCGCAGCGCCCCGGACAGCGGCGCCCGCAGCACGCCCAGCCAGGCCAGGGCCGCGCTCTGGGTGGCGAGGTCTTCCGAGGGCATGTCGGCGACGGAGAGCCG
>NZ_AFPM01000300.1 GCF_000220565.1 Oceanicola sp. S124
CTCTGTTGCACAAAACGGCTGACGGCCAAACTCCCCCTTTTCCCGGACACACTTATCCCATGGCCTCTGTGACGGGTATGCCGAGCGCGGTGAAGCCGTTCATGACGGCAACACGAACCTGAAGCTCGGCGACTTGGCGGTCGAGCTCCCGCGCCATGAGGCGTTGCCCCAGCAGCTTCATGCAGTGCATCTTGGTCTCGGCCCGACTTCGGCGATGGTAGCCGCTCCACTTCCGCCAGATCTTCCTGCCCAGGCGTTTCGATGCACGGAGGGCCGCGTTGCGAGCAGTCGCACCCGCGCTGTCAGGCTTCCAGAGTTTGGCATTCTTGCGGAGTGGGATGACGGCATAGGCCCCGCGGTCTGCGATGGCATCGTGACACTTGCGTGTATCGTAGGCGCCGTCTGCGGTGACGCTGCCGATCTCCTGATCGGGCGGGATCTGGTCGAGCAACTCCGGCAGCATGGGGGCATCGCCGATGTCGCTGCTGGTGAACTCGACGGCCCGGATTTCCAGTGTTTTCTCGTCGATCCCGAGATGAACCTTGCGCCAGATACGCCGTTTAGCGCCGCCATGCTTGCGCGCATTCCACTCGCCTTCACCCTCGACCTTGATCCCGGTGCTGTCGATCAAGAGGTGTAGCGGCCCCTCCGCCCCCCGATACGGGATGTTCACGGCAAGCGTCTTTTGCCGGCGGCTAAGCGTGCTGAAATCCGGCACCGACCAGTCCAGCCCGCTCAACTGCAGAAGGCTTTCGACGAAGCCTGTCGTCTGCCTTAGCGCCATGCTGAACAGCACTTTCATCGTCAGGCAGGCCTGGATCGCAGCGTCGCTGTAGGTGCGTTGTCGGCCACGCGTGCCGGTCGGACTGGCCTCCCACGTCATCTCGGGATCGAACCAGATCGTCAACGAGCCCCGGCGCTTCAGCGCTTCATTATAGGCCCGCCAGTTCTTGATCTTGTAGGTTGGGGGTGTCGGTCTGCTCATGCCCCCCAGCTATCACCCTGGATTCACGAGGTGAATCCCTCACGGGCTTTGTGCAACAGAGCC